>MVQH01000085.1 GCA_002067755.1 Methanosaeta sp. PtaB.Bin018 | reverse complement strand
GGTCGCAAAGCACATCCCGATGAGAATGGAAAAAGATTAGCGGCAGTGTTCTCTGTACCTGCAACTCCCTTGCATCTGGCATCTACCAGGATCTTTCTCGTAGAAGATCATATCCTGTTTCTGATCTCGCTCCTCGATGAACCACTGTCTTACCTCGTCGGTGATCAGGAAGAAATCCCTATCAATATGCGGTGTTGGATGATTCTGAGGGAAACTGAGGTAGACTGTGCAGCCTATGTTTATCGGGACCTCATAGAGGCTCTCGTACACCAATGCATAACCTGTGGCCGAAAGCTTGTGAAAATCCCTTTTAGGTCCAGTTTTAAGGTCGCATATGAGCATTCCGCCCATGTTTATGGCATCCGCACTGAGGTTGCTGCTGAGGCCCAGATACTGGCCGTCCAGTTTATGCTCTACAACGAAAGGCAGGGCATGGTTGATCAGAGAATCTTCGCTTAGATATCTGTACTTTCCCAAGTAAGCATAAATGGATGAGACTATCCTGCTTACCTCAAAGGCCCAGAGCTTCTTCAGATTCTCACCTATCTCCCTGGCAGCATCTCTTGAGCCCACAGAGGAGGCAAGCTGCTCCTCGGCCTCCACAATCGCCTCAGGCAGCCTCTCCATCAGAACCTCTGCAAGGTCAGTGCAGATTCCCAAGCCGTTTGTGTAGATCAGCCTCTTAGCCATGGGATACAGCTCGGCAATAGCCTCGTGATATATACGGCCTGCTACCATCTCTTCACTCGGCGGTACACTGATTTTTTTCACATGTCTCAGGTAAACATCTCGACCGGTCTCACAGTACCTGTCTCCGATCTCCCAGACGGGCAGGATGATATCATGTGGGGGCGATAACTCAGTCGAGTGCCAGTTCCAGCCTCTCAACTCATCCGCTATTTCCTTCTCCCTTGCCTTCGGAATGAGCTTCTTCAGGAGATACTTCCTCTCCTCCTCTGAAAAGAAATACATGATCCCTCCAATCTGTTTAATGATTACATTTACGGTTATCGAATATTGATATCAAATTGGCCTGATTTTGTAGTACACCTTAGGTAGTTATTAATCAAGCCCCCTCACAGTATCGTCTGTACTCACAATCAGTGCACCTGCCAGGGTTTTTGGTGCATGCTGGCTCGATCTCCTCCTCGACGATATCCCCAACCTCACGGATAATTTTCAGCGTCCGCCTGCGTATCTCATCGGTGAAATCAATTTTTGCATTGATCTTGTCGCGGCTGTAGTGAATATAACCCTTGCGAACTATAGTCCCAAAATTGTCTTCGACCAGCAGGGCATAAGCTGCAAGCTGATATTTGTGGTTCAGATGAGCACCGCCAGTGTGTGAGTACCCGAACTTGTAATCGATTGGTATGTACTCCCGATCAGTCTTTATCAGGTAATCCAGAACGCCCCTGAGGCCAAAATGGCTGCTCTCCAGGGCGACTTTAAAGAGCTTTTCCGCCTGGTCTAGATCCGGATCGTAGAATATTGCACCCTTCCTGCGTTTTTCCTTGCCTGTGAGGTCATCATGCTTCTCCTTCCCCGTGTCCAGCTTCTGGTCAGGGGCTTTAGGAACGTGGAGCACATGGTCGAAATAGACTATCTTGGGACAGTAGAGGTACTGCTTCACATCGCTGACCGTAATCACCCTTCAAAACACCTCGACATCGTCTTCTTTGATCTCGTAGATCTCGCCGATGCTATCCTTCATTGAAAAGCATTTTGTACAGAGAGGATAGAACTGAATGTTCCCCTCCTTATCATGCATCATCTTCTCTAGCCGCAGCTTTAGCTTCTCTCGCACGTTATGATTCATGAAACCGTAGAAGGCGCTCTTCTGGATGCGAATGCAGCCGTAGTCCGATAAAGCTTTGGCCACTCTTGTTCTCAGGCTGTCATCGGTTATATCATAAATGATGATAGTATCCACAGAGACAACCTTCCAGAGATCACCATCTCGGGGTGAATGGCTCGTAGCACGTCCTCTCGCCCCGGAGAAATGCGGCTACAGTTGAAGCCTGAGAGCGAATGATGCTCCTGATGAGCTGGCTCTTTTCCCTATACGTTATGCGCTCATCCAGACGGCCATAGAATGCAGAGGAGGCGATCTTTATGCCATCCTTGGTCATGCGGCAATCCTCCTGGAAGTGGCCCGGCAACATCACGCGGGCCAGGCTGACGACTACGCGGTCGACGACGATTGGCCTAAACTCCTCCATCATATCGTAGACCAGCTTCTCCTGGCCTGGTCTGTCGGCGTGCAGGAATCCCGCATAAGGGTCCAGGCCAGCGTAGAGCGTAGCTGCCCAGACCTCCTGCTCAAGGATATAGTAGCCGAAGTTGAGGAGCGAGTTTATGGGATCTTTTGCGGCCGGGTAGTCGCGACCTGGGAAGGTCCATTCGCCCGGAATCAGCTTGCCCCATGTCTTCCAGTAGATGTCCGCGCCCAGGCCCTCCACGCCCATTATCCTCTCGCGGCATATCTCAAGATCGCCCTTGATCAGATCAAGCTCTGGGATCATGGACTCGATCGCCTCCGAGGCGGCCCTGAACTCCTGCCAGAGCTCCATTCGCTCGCCCTTCCACTTCTTGGCAAAGCTCTTCAGGAGCGATGCCTGGTTCCTGAGCTTGCCGCGGATGAACGACTTGGCAAGCTCAGGGCCGCGATGGTCATCGTAGGCGTGGTACTGCTCCCTCCTGGTCTTCACAGTGCCGCCAAGGCTTGCGGGGATGAGGCGGGCGCGGGGCTTCCCGTAATAGCTGGCGAAGACGGTCTCCACGCCAAGCTCGTCTGCCATCTCGATCGCGTCCGAGGAAACGGAGATACCACTGCCAAGCACGAGGATCTGCTCTACCTTGCGGGCAGGAATGAGGACATCGGGCTCGTCCTTGCGGGAGATGCGGAACTGCTCGCCGGACTTGCCGAGGAAGGAGCCGCGGTCTGTGAGGATGATGCGGGACATGAATGGAGCCTCATGGCTAAAGTTACCAGGTCAGTATTTTTTATCGATGATATTTCTTTCGTGTCCAGTTGAGGTTATCCTCGACCTTCTGGCAAATGGCCGGTCGGAATCCATGATGCTACAGAACTGCTCTGGATTGATACATTTTTATTTCAGTAATAGCCATTTTTTTTTTGGCGCTAATACTTTCGTGGCACGAGGCAAAAGGTTTAACGTATCTTAGGATGATAGGATCTTAAAAGCTTCAACCAAATAAGAGAGGCCTGGTAAGATTAGCGAATAGGTGACAGCGAAGGCTGAGAGTTAAAAGAAGGTAATCTCATGCCAATATCGATGGTAGTTACGAATAAACAGCCTGAGATCAGTGAAGACGTACCTCGATCGATTTTAAACCTATTTCAAGATTATACATTTAGCAGAGATGGCCAAAGACATTCTCCATTCAAACATCAGGCAGAGACGTTCAGGCTGGTGGGTCTGGAGAACAAAGAGGCGTTTCTCGTCGCCGGTACTGCATCCGGCAAGACACTCGCCATTGCCGTACCGCTCTTCTGGAAGCTAAAGCAAGGCCTCATAAGAAAGGTGCTCCTGATGTATCCCACCGTCGCCCTGCTAGAGGACCAGCGCAAGGTGATGGATACTCTGGCTGAGATAACCGGCTTGGAAGTAGGTCAGCTCCAGGGCGGGATGTCCAGGACAAAGCTCATAGAGGCTCTCAATAAGCCTGTAATTCTGGCCACGCCCGACGAGGTGTACTGGTTCTTCAGAAAGAACGTGAAGTACAATAGCCTGCTGATTTACGGGCTTGCCATGGTGGACGAGTTTGTTTTGGACGAGGGGCATCTGTTCAACGGCTTGATGCTGCGCAACCTGGCGCATCTCAAGAGTAGAATCCAGCTCCTTGGCGAGAAGATCGGCAAGCGTTCCAGGTGGCATATCCTCACGGCCACACCCACGGAAGAACTTCGCGGCCTGACGACATCTGGATCTGAAGTGCAGGGGCAATCGAAATGCGGCGATGTTGAAGTGACCTTCCTAGAGCCTGCCAGCAGCTACATAGACCGGCAGGAAAAATTGGTCAGCGCTGTAGAATCTTCGCTTGAAGAAGGTGCAAAAAAAGTTTTGCTAGTATTCAACTCCGCAGATCTGGCTCACCGGGTGTTCGAGGGAATCCGTGGAAGGTCAAATGATGCAGAAATTCCCGCGGAGATGAAGCTTCGCTTCGGAAGAGTTCGCTGGGGACAATTCAAGGCTTGGCTGGCGTCAGAGAAGCTTGGGGCTCAGATTGAAGAAGAGATTGAGAAATGGCTGAAACGCGAGGAGCCATTTCGGCTTAAAGATCTGGCCGATGGAGACCGAACTGAAGTGCCCACAGAGGAACTCATCTCCAAAATTGCCAGGCTACTGGAGAGTCAGGCCTGGGTAATCAAAAGTCTGGCATATTCTGCAGACAGGGAGAAAGACACTGACCTGTTAAACTCTATTGATGCTAGGCTAATCGGCAAGAGCAGACTTGCCAGGTTGATCTGGGCGTACATCAGAGCAGGAATGAAAAATCCGACAGACCTCGAACGCATAACAGGAGAGCTGGATCGCTTTGTCACTGAGGTTCAGAGCAATCTGGAGCAGATATGGTCCGAGGACTCGCTGGAGATGGCTGCTCCTGAGTTCAAAGAGATATCTTCAGGCCTGACAGAGGCAGGGTTGCCTCTGGAGCTTGCAGCGAAGTTTACCGATTATCTGAGATACTCTGTGGAGCTTCCGGAGGGCGCGGCAGAAGGGCTGAGGATGTCCCCCTCGGAGCTTTCGCGACGCTATCTTGCATTTTCGTGGTTCGGCTGGCTGATTAAGAACGAGGCCCAAAGAGAAGATCTGACCGGACGGATTCTCAAAGCTTTAGAGGATGGCCTTCTAGATGCGGATACTAGGAATATCTCCTCCTGGAAAGAGACCAAGATACCTGCAATCATTTACACCGGGAAGATGTCCAAGAACGAACGAAGAGGTCTCCTTGACGCATTTGGAAAGCTGCCCAGAGCGATCCTGATATCCACGCCAGCTGTGGAAGTTGGGGTAGATTTCGCTGCAGATACCCTGATAACTGAACAGTGTGAAGGCAATGGCTTCCTTCAGCGGTTTGGCCGCGTCGGACGCAGGGTCGGGGTTAGAGGAAGGGTAATCGTACTGATCAAAGACGGTGAGACCTATATCGACCTTTACAGTCGATACAAAGATCTCTCTGAAGAGGATCGAAAGATATCCAGAGAGGATTTTTCATCTCTGATCTCCTCTCCTGAAGCAGGTATCTTCCCTTCCAAGAACTACATCGAGGGCTCGGATTTCTTGGATGCCACCCATTGGCTGGTCAACGCCCAGATCGGCGAGATTGGGGAGTGGTTAAACCAGTCCATGTTCAGCGATGGAGCCGCTGCCGAGCTGGCCCAGAAGATCAGGAAATCTGGCTTGCCCTTTGCCTACGGTCTGCGGGCAACGATGCCAGGCGTGAGCCTTCAGGGCGGGGCGGGTGGAGGCGACCTGTTCTACATCCTGCGCAAAGTCTACAATGATCATCTTGTGGCCAGCGACTCGCCCTTCGATATGGCCCAGGCCGACATGTGGCACATGGAGCTTTTATGGAAGAAATCGCAATGGAGAATAGTAGTAGATGCTGCGGCCACTCTTGAAGCCAGCCAGGCACAATTCTGGTGGCAGGATGGAAGATGGCACCTTCAGACAGGTTACGGAGTGGCCGCCGATTATGTCCGGCTCTTCCATCCAGAAATAGAGCGCAACCTGTTAGGGCTTGAGCCAAGCTTGAAGAAAGATCCGGATAATGTGCTGGCAAAGCTTTCTCCCCATGCATCAAATCCAAAAGTGCGCCCAATACTGAGGTCATGGGAAGCTTTGCCTGCGTTCTTCTCGCCTCATGCCAGGTTCGTCCTTGGGATGGGGGACGTCTATCTTCAGCGACAAGATGAAGAGGGCATTGTCGAGCCCGTGGAGGACCGGATGGGAAATCCGCTGGTTGTTCAAGATCAGATCTGGCTGATTCTCTTTGGACATGACAGGGTGCAGACGGAGCGCCTTCTAAGTGCTATTTCAGTTTTCGGTCTGGAAGAGCTGATCTGCGATTTGCAGACTCTGGAGGTGCAGGGCAGTCGAATCACAGGACCGGTGATCCTGGAGAAGTCCGCAGGAGCTTGCTTTGATGTCTACAGGAGGCTGGTTGAACATGTTGGTTAGCAGGTTCAAAGAATCCCTGGGCAAGTCCAAAGGCCGCCAGAGCCTTTATGCTCACTCTCTTTCCAGCACACAGATCGCTCTTCAGGTGGCCCAAATGGCGGGCGAGAGACCTGGCCCGAGGCTGGACCGGCTGGTCTTTGCCACATTCATTCACGATGTTGGGAAGCTCGACCCCAACTTCCAGGCCATGCTTGATGCCGTCTCGAAAGGAGAGAAGCTGCCTGCCAAGAAGGTGAAGCACGAGGCCAGCACCTTTGATTACGAGCTTCCGCAGCTTGTTTTAGGAAGCAAAGAGGAAATTCAAAAAGAGCTGCAGGAGGCTCTTGGGTACAGGCTGGATCTGGCCAGCCTTGACGGAGCGATGGAGCACATCTGGGCCTTTGCTGTGAGCCATCACGGGCTTTTTTATCTGTCCTATGAGCGTGGCAGGGATCGGGTACTGCG
>MVQH01000084.1 GCA_002067755.1 Methanosaeta sp. PtaB.Bin018 | reverse complement strand
CAGGCCGGCATCTGAGCCAGACTGAGGCCTTCTTTGCCAGCAGGGTCCTGAAGGGGCTTATCACCACAGGCTTTGTGGACCGGATGGCAAGCTCAGTTGCGGGATTGGTCTCTGCCAGCTCTCCCACTGCAAGCAATGGCCCCTGGATGATCTCCGTCAGACTGAAGTCTGAGGATGTATCCTCAGCCACCGCCCGGCCGTTCATGATCCTCTCCGAGAACTTCTTTGCGGTCCTGAGCGCCTCGTTGGTCAGGACTCCGGAGAGCAGCATTGCAAACCTTCGGCCTTTGTAGCCCCCCAACCGTTCGGCCACAAGCTCCATCGCCTCCTGCCAGCCAGCCTCGACCAGCCTTTCGCCTTTGAGAATCATAGGCCTGGTGAGTCTCTGATGCGAGACGAACTCGAGGCCGAATCTTCCGCGCACACAGAGCTTACTTCCTTGGGGCCTGGTGCGAAGGATCTTATCATCCCTGACCTCGATGCCTATCTGGCAATTGCTGCTGCAGTAGGGACAGATGGTCTCCACGACCCTCTTTGCGACTCCGGACCATTTGTTTGCCCTCTCCACAAGGGCGCCAGTGGGGCACACATCCACGCAAGCCCCGCAAAACCGGCAACCAACGTCCTCCAAGGGCTTCTCGAAGGCAGTTCCTATCACTGTGTCAAATCCCCTGAAATTGAAAGAGATGACGCCCAGGCCGCGGTCAGCGCATGCTCGCACGCATCGGCCGCAGAGTATACAGAGATTTGGGTCGCGGTCGAAGAAAGGGCTTCGAATGATCTCTTTTTCGGTGCCGATGCGACATAGCTCGACCTTCTTCAGGCCAATCTGCGTCACTACCTCCTGCAACTCGCATCTACCATCCTTAGGACAGTAGCGACAGCCCATGGTCTGTGGAACCTTCCTCATGCCCTCTCGAACCTCATCGCACCTGCCGGAGCGCTCACAGATCAGGCAGATGCAGGGATGCTCAGAGAGGAGCATCTCCAAAATGTTCAACCTCAAGTCCTTCAGGGCAGGCGTATTTGTTCTGACCTTCATGCCTTCTGATACTGGCATAGTGCAGGATGAGGGATAGCCGCGGATGCCCTCCACCTCTACCAAGCAGAGCCTGCAGCCTCCGTAGCGCTCAAGGTCTGGATGATCGCACAGGCCTGGTATCTTTATTCCTGCAAGCTTTGCTGCCTCCTTAATAGTTGTTCCTGGAGGGACATCTATCTCCTGCTCGTCGATTCTCAGATGCATTGAACTGGCCTCTTCACCACAGCGCTGAATTTCTCCGGACAGACCTCAAGGCAAGCGCCGCATTTTATGCAGGCACTCTGATCTATGACGTGAACAGCTCCCTTCTCGCCCGATATGGCGTCTACAGGACAGCTCTCCAGGCACAGTCCGCAGCCCCGACACTTCAGCTCATCTATAAAATAGCCGATGAGCTCCCTACAAACCAGCGCAGGACACCTCTTTTGAAGGATGTGCGCCTCGTACTCATCGTAAAAGTACTTGATGGTAGTCAGAACGGGATTGGGAGCACCTGCGCCAAGGCCGCAGAGCGAGCCACTCCTCACGACATTTGCGATCTCCTCAAGCCGGACGAGATCTGTCATATCGCCCAGACCTCTGGTGATCTTCTCGAGAGATGCAAGCATCTGCCTTGTCCCAATGCGGCAGGGCGTGCATTTGCCACAGCTCTCAGATTGTGTGAAGGAGAGGAAGAACCTGGCAGTATCCACGACACATGTATCCTCATCAATTACTATCATGCTGCCAGAGCCCATTATGGATCCTTTTTCAGTCAGCGACTCATAGTCCACAGGAAGGTCGAGAAAGGCAGCTGGCAGGCATCCCCCGGAAGGCCCGCCTGTGAGTATGCCTTTGCAGGCTTTGTCGCCCGAAATCCCGCCACCTATGCCGTAGATGATCTCGCGAAGGGTTATGCCCAAAGGCACCTCGATCAGCCCTGTTCTTCGCACAGATCCTGCCAGGGAGAGCGTCTTTGTTCCCCGGCTCCTGCCAATTCCCCATGCAGAATACCAGCTTCCGCCGTTGTTTATGATGGACGACAGATTGGCGAGCGTCTCTACGTTGTTGATGTTTGTAGGCTTGCCCCACAGCCCTGAGTTGGCTGGAAACGGCGGGCGGGCTCTGGGCATGCCGCGCTTCCCTTCAATGGAGGCCATCAGGGCGGTCTCCTCGCCGCAGACAAAGGCCCCAGCACCTTCTTTTATAGTTATGTCGAAGCTCATATCAGAGCCAAGGATGTGATCTCCCAGCAGTCCTAGCTCTGCTGCCTGGTCCAGAGCCAACTGGAGCCTCTTCAGGGCCAGCGGATACTCAGCCCTGCAGTAGATGAACCCTCGCGTACAGCCTATGGCATGGGCAGCGATGAGCATGCCCTCGATGACAGCGTGTGGATCGCCCTCGAGGATGGAGCGATCCATGAATGCCCCAGGGTCGCCCTCGTCCGCATTGCATATGAGATATTTCTCCAGGCCAGGCGAGCGGCGGCAGAATTCCCATTTCATGCCCGTGGGAAAACCGGCACCACCTCGTCCGCGCAGACCGGAGGTCTTTACCTCTTCGATGACCTCTTCAGGAGACATATCAATGGCCTTGGAGAGCGCTCTGTAGCCGCCACGCGCGATATAATGCTCGATCTTTTCTGGATCGATGATTCCGCAGTTGCGAAGAGCAATCCTTACCTGAGGCTTGATCATTGGATGGTCCCAGATTGAAGGCAGATTGGGATGATGAAGGTCCTTCATCTCCGGGAGGTCTATGGCTCCGAGAGCTTCTTCTTTGAGATTATTGCCCAAAAAAAGATCCTTTATCAGGTTCGGTCCAGACTTCACAGTCACATTGCCATAACAGACCATTGGGCGGCCTGGAATTCTTATGTAGACCAGCGGTTCAGCATAACAGAGCCCAAGGCATCCCACATTCATGCTTTTTGCGTCTATTCCTTGAGCTTTGAGCTCCTGCTCAATTGCCGCCTGGACATCGGCGGCCTGGGCGGATATGCCACAGGTGGACATGCCTGTGCATATCAGAGGGCGATCCCCCTGGAGCAGCTCCAGCCAAGCCTCTTCTGCCTTCCTGCGAAATTTTGCCCAGCTCTGAGGATCCGATGCAATCTTCATAATCGCTCTTAAGGTTCCGATTCTAGATGTGCAAGTATGCTCTCGGCCGAAGATGGCGAAAGGCCTCCGTAGATCACTCCGTCGACGGCCATTACAGGTGACTTGGAACAGCAGCCAAGGCATGCCACAGTCTCCAGGCTAAACCTCTCGTCCTCTGTGGTCCTCCCCGGTTTGATGCCCAGCTCCCGGCTCATGTGCTCCAGCAGCTCTTTTCCACCGCCCAAGTAGCAGGATGTTCCCATGCAGATCTTTATCTGATGCCTGCCCGGTTTGGTTAGCTTGAACTCGGAATAAAAGGTGGCGATCCCGTAAACCTCGCTCTCAGAGAGTCCCATCGCCTCGGCGATCTCTCTTAATGCTTCTGGAGAAATATAACCCAGCTTGGACTGAACCTTTTGAAGAAGGGGGATCGTCGACCCTTCCTCCCCATGAAGGCCTTTCCAAATCTCTTGCACCCCATCTTCTGTTGTAGCTCTTGAAGCTTTTTTTTTCATGTTACCACACGACTGATCTTGGTGTACTGCACTCGGAGTCTGCCTTCCGACCTGATTATTAATAAACCATGCGGTAGACACTTATAATTAATCGAATCTGCCTCTTTTGGGAAAGGTTAATAGCATGGAAATTACCTTGAACCATATTTGGTGGGCTCGTAGGGTAGAGGACATCCTAGCGGGCTTCGGAGATCTTTCGAAGAAACCCGCTGACCTGGGTTCGAGTCCCAGCGAGTCCGTCGCTCCATGTCCTGGCGATGATAAATCAGATGTTACCATTGTGTAATAAATATTTCTGATGGATGAATTGATTCTGCAGTTTGGCTGACCCGGGTCATCGGGAGGCAGGAGTTTGGTAGATCTCTTCGGCAAAAAGAAGCTGGCTGACCGCATCCACGAGCTGGAATTTAGCATGGCAGAGCTGAGACGAGAGAATGAAGAGCTAGTGCGAACTTTAGAAAAGAGGGAGGAGAAGATCCGCAAGCTCGCATCAGCCTACCAGGAGGCCAAATTGGCCCTCAAGGCAACAGAACAGAGGATGGCGGCATCGACTGCTGCTGGAACCACAATCCTGGAGGAGAGACGAGCCCATCCGCCTGGAACGAGGCTCAGCATCCGTGAGATGGAGGGGCTCATGAGACGCCTGCAGACATGCCGCTCTCCAATGGACGATCTTCTGACAGCATTTCTGCCCGACAACAGTGGCCTTCCGCCGGAAGCAGAGAGATATGCCCGGGCCGTCAAGTCGACACGTGGCTGGGTATTCTTGAGATATCCTCAGCTCTTCACCCTGCTGCTAGTCCCCCCATTTCCAATTCTCGAATGCTCCTCAGCCGAGGGCAGCACATTCCAGCTCGATCATCTGCGAGATCTGATGGAGATGCCAGTGCTTGTAGTCTCAGCCCACGCAGGAGACACTCTTTTAGGGGTGGCATTTGGCAGGGATGCCTTTGAGGTGCAGGAGTTTGTGGAAAGCCAGGTTAAAGAGAAGCACAGCAAAGGAGGCTGGAGCCAGAAAAGATTTGAGCGTTTGCGCGAGGAGGATGTATCGAACCACATTGAGGCTGTGCTCCAGAGACTGGCAGAGTTCAGGGCAAAGTATGCATCAGTGGTCAAGTATGCGGTGCTGGGCGGAGATCTGAGCCTAATGAAACAGATTGCGCCAGCATTAGGGCTCCCTGTGGTGGAGCGGCGGCTTGATCGGCATGATGAAAAGAGGCTGGACAGGCTGCTCGATGAGGTCTATGGCTTCAAATGCTATCGAATTGAACAAAATGGATGTGATTTCGCACGCCAATAGACGATCCATTTGAGCTCTCAAGATCCTGGGACTGGCATGTGCGCCGCAAGGTTGCCTGGGATTCTGGCACCCCAGAAGAGATCTTGAAGGTCCTTGCCGGGGATCCAGTACAATGGGTAAGAGAGGCGGTGGCAGGAAATGCTAAGGCCTCGCAGGATGCGCTTGAGAGGCTTGCCGCCGACAGCTCCGGCTTCGTCAGGGCAGCAGTTGCTTTGAACAGCCGAACACCATCCAAGATCCTGGAGATGCTTGCAGGCGATGAGATGGTGGACTACGACAGCACTCTGCAAAAGAACAGATATCTGGTGAAGGAGGCTGTGGCGCGGAACAGGAACGTCGATCAAGAGACACTGGAGTATCTGGCTCGCGATTTAGATGAGCATGTCAGGGCAGCGGCAGCATCCAATCCTCTTATGAGAGCTGAGCTGATGAGCAGGCTGGCAAAGGATGTGAGCTGGCTTGTTCGAAACAACATCGCCCAAAATCCCTCGACGCCAGAGGATCTGCTCGTCTATCTATCATCTGACAGAATCATGGATGTCCGGGCTACAGTTGCATCGAACCCGAGGACACCACAGGCGGCACTGGCAGCCCTCGCATCGGACAAGAGCTGGGAGATCAGGGAGGCGGTGGCCAGAAACATAAACCTCAACGAAAATATCCTGGAGGAGCTCTCTTGCCATTGGTCCTGGAGGGTTCGTGAGGCTGTGGCCTCAAACCCGAGAACGACTGCAAAGACGCTGATGCAACTGGCTCAAGACCCAGATCAAAGCGTGCAGAAGGCTGCAAAATGCAGAATAAAAACATAATAATATAACATGTGTCACAGGATGCCCACAGGTTGCAAGGAGCTGATACCTTTGGAAAATCCAGATCAACTCCATCAGCACCTATATATGGATAGAGTTCAATGGCTCTCGTTGGGTGATAATTTGAAGAAGAGTATCATAATAATTGCCGCCTTATGTTGTGCAGCACTGTGTTTTGATGCAATGGCGGAGGATTCCACGAGCACATCGAAATTGACCATTCTCAGAGCAGACAGCGGAAAGAACTTGTCGGATATGAACCTCTCGCTCTACTCAGCCATAAACGACTTTGGAATAAGTGGTATCAACGTGGGCGAAGCTGTGAAATTCACTGCCCCCAATGCCGGATGGAAGCTTAATTGGATCGAGGTAATGGGCTGGAGCGGATTTAATAATACCACACAGACATTTCCATCTGACAGGAACTTCCTCATAGAGATAAGAGACAAAGACTACAACCTGCTCTACAAGTTTGCAGACGAGCAGAATAACTACTTCCTCTCCACGACTCCACCAACGGGATTCAGCGCAATTGAGATACCAGCTTTGCAGGTGACAGGCGATTTCTACGTGGTATTTTATGACAGGGGAGCCATGGGCATCGCCATGGAAAGCGACAGCGGGACAGGCAACTCGTACTTCTTCATGAATGGCCAGATGATTCCTGCTCAGTTCAAGATGACGGATACAAATGAGACCATAAAGGTCAACTGGATGATCAGGGCTGTGGGCAAGTAAAACGATGTTTGAATCATGTAAAATATGCATTGCTGGACTTCCTGGAATTGGGAGCGTAGGCAAGGTGGCTTGCGAGTATCTTGCCACGGCGCTGGAGTCCAGCACATACAAGTCCTTTTTTTCGCGTGTTTTTCCAGCGCAAGTTATGGTCTCCAATGGAATGTCTGAGCTTTTGCATGCCGAACTGAAGGTTCCAAAAAACAGAAAAAATATGCTGCTCCTGTCTGGCGACGCCCAGCCGCTGGATGTTGTGGGAATGTATCTGCTGGCCGGAGAGGTCCTTGAAACATTGAAGGAAGAAAAGGTGACCGACGTCATAACCCTGGCAGCTTATGTTGGAGACACAAAGGAGAAGGTGCTGGGCGCTGCCAGCGACTTTGACAGCGCCGCTGCCTTAGCGCAAAATAAAATTCCGCTCTTGAGGACTGGTGCCATCGGAGGCCTGAACGGCCTTCTGGCCGGGCTTGCGCCATTGCATGAAATGCGCGGCTTTTGCCTGCTCGGAACGAGCACTGGAGAAGACCTCGTGGACATAAGAGCTGCGACGAGCCTCTTGGAGGCATTGAAAGGACTGCTTAATCTCGATTTGGAGATATCTCTGATGGAGCAGGAGACCGAGGGTCCCGAACAGTTCGTTCCCGAAGACGTGGACATGAACTACCGTTAAACCGGGCATGCCACTAGCGTTCCCCTGGGGACGTTCATCTTCATGGCCACGGGCTCGCACTTGGCGCGGAACACATAGATAAGTCGCCCTGACAGCATCTGATCGTATTCAGAGATCGTCTCAAAGTTTCCCATGCCTTTGGACAGAACAAGCCAGTCCGGGTTGTTCAAAAGCGCCGAAGCCTCAGGACTCAAGTGTTCCAGGGATGTTCCAACCACATCGCCCGTGGGCACGACACGTTCGCATGTCATGGCGGCTATCTCCTCTGCAGTCACATCGTTCAAGATGGGCTTGGACTTCGATCCTATCGCGACGCTCTTGCCCATATCCCTGAGCTTCTCGATCACAAACAGATCGAAGACCGCCTCGCCTGAGTTGTCTGTCAGATAGAAGATATTTTTGAAGCTATGCAGGCGTCTCTTCACCTCCTCCATATCGCCAGCCAGCCGCTCGCGCAAAGTGATCAGGAAGACGCTCCCAAATGTGGAGTTGTCGAAGTCGTGGCCCTTGACGCCGAACTCCATGGAGTTGGCTGCGGCGGCTATTCGGATCAATGCCTCGATCTTATCATCTGCCTCCTCGTAGAACCTCTCAGCCACAGGCAGGAGACTCCTTGCAACGCGGTTGCTCTCCTCTTTTAGGAGTTGATACGGATCGGACTTTCCACTGCGCCTTTTTATGATCCTCTCCCTCTCGGTCCCTACCAGGGCAGGAACTCCTCCCTTGTGGCAGGCCATGAAGTCCACCAGCTCCTCAATAGCAGCCTTCTTCTCTGCCTCTGATGAGAGGACCAGGTCGCTCTCGAACTTGGCCCGATCCAATATGCATGGATAGCAGTTGGAGGCCATCTTCAAGACGGCCACCGTCCTGCCAGCACTCTGATGATGTCTGGTATCACCCGCTCTGCCACATGCACACACGAGCCACCGCTTAGAACCCAGACTAAATTCTTCCTCCCGACAGCCTCCCAGATCATCTGCGCCATCCTCGGATAGGCTTCGAATGTGAGGTTGAAGCCACCATAGTCGTCCTGATGGGAGTCGTGGCCAAATATGACGAAGGCGATCTGGTAGTCGAAGTCCTTGGCCAGCTCAAGGGCGCTCTTCAAGGCCCCCAGGAACCTTTCGTTGCTGGCTCCAAAGGTGAGGCCGATGTCGTAATTGTTCATTTGAGGGTCATGCACCTCATCGCTGCCGCTGTGAAAGTTTATGTGAAAGACGTTAGGATCCTCACCAAAGAAGTCACGCGTGCCATCCCCAAAATGAGGATCTACATCTATTATGAGAAAGCGCTCCAGGCCCATCTCGCGCAGGCGCAATATGGTGATGGCGACATCGTTGAAATAGCAAAAACCCCAGCAGCTTCCCCGCGAGGCATGGTGCCCTGCTGTCCCAGTATATGCGAAGGCGGCCTTTGCTTCACCCCTTGCTACCATCTCCGCCGCCATCATGACGCTGCCAGCAGACAGCAGTGCCACATTCCTGTACGGATCGCTCTGCATGTTGGCCATATGTTCAGGAGTATGTGCTCTCTCGACCAGCCTTAAAGGCACAGGTTTTGCCGAAAAAACCTGTACTTCAACGCCGTCGACCAGCCCCGACTCCATCAGCTTTTCATAGGACGGACGGATCCTCTCTTTGAGGACTGAAAATCCACTCTTTGCAAAATCCTCATGATATGTGATTGCCACTAACATGGTCGACCTCGTATCACCAATCAAAGCTCTGTGATCCTGGGGTACCTCTCCAGTAGCATGCCCTCGACGACGATTGGCATCTGCCTCTTCGCATCCTTCGCTGCGCTTTCGAGCTCCCAGTCGGAGCTTGAGCAGATGGTGATCAAAGGCTCGCCCTTCTTTACCCGCTCTCCCATCTTCTTGTGGATTATCACGCCTGCCTTCTTGTCAGCTGGCGCGCCTGCCATGCGTGCCAGCTCCACCAGCCTCTTGTTGAAGAAAGCTACGACGTATCCGCTTGTGGGGGCTAAGATATCTTCACAGTTCTCGCCGATGACGATCTCCTCGCTCTTGATCTGAGGATTGCCTCCCTGGATCTCGATGATCTCCATGAGCTTCTTATGGGCTTTTCCACTGGTGAGTATCTCCTCTGCAGCCTTGTAGCCCTCTCCTCTTCCGGCCACACCGCCCATCTCAAGCAAGATGCCGGCTAAAGACAGGCTCTTCTCCTTGAGGCTATTCGGTCCGCCTTTGTTCTCAAGAACAGTCAAAGCCTCTCGTACCTCCAGGGCAGGTCCTATGGTCCTGCCCACTGGAGAGCCTCCAAAGGTCATTGCGCACTCAACGCGAATGCCTAGGCGCTCTCCCAGGTCGATGAGGTCCTTGGCGAGCGAGCGGCCGTTCTCGGGGGTGGCAAGCTTGGTGCCCGGACCGACTGGCATGTCCACTACCACGGAGTCCGCACCGACAGCCCCTTTCTTGGCCATGATGGAGGCGAGCATCTGGCTGTAGGGATCGATGGACAGAGCATACTCAGCCTTGATCAACTTATCATCTGCAGGAGCGATGTTCGTGGCTCCGCCCCAGACGATGACCCCTCCCACCTTCTCAGTCATCTCCTTGATCTCCTCGGCAGTGAATTCCACATTGGCCATAACCTCCATCAGGTCGGCCGTCCCACCAGCGCCGGTGATGGCTCGAGAGCTGGTCTTGGGGATCAGAAGGCCTGAGGCTGCGACGATCGGCACCACAAGAAGGGACACCTTGTTGCCCGGAACCCCGCCAATACTATGTTTATCCATGATGGGATGAGAATCGAAGTGGATCCTCTCACCAGTCTCGATCATCGCCCTTGTAAGCCATTCAGTCTCCTGTGAGTCCATGTTATGAATGTATGAGGCTGTGACGTAGGCGGAGAGCTCAATCTCGCTGAGGTTGTTGTCCACGATGTCCTGCACTATGGCACGAATCTGATCCTCAGTGAGCTTCTGCTTGTCCATCATCTTTTTGATGTAGCAGAGGGACGCGGGCTTGGGAGCAGGAAGGACATCGACACTGGTAGGGCTCTTCAGCTCTTTTAGCGCCTCAGTGAAGATTCCAATCTCACCGGGCTTGACCATTTGAGTGGTAGTGTCGAGAATCGCAGTGGTCGCAGCGCCTTTTGTTCTGACCCTGACCCGGTCGCCTGCATTCAAGCCCCTCTCCCTAGCATCCACTAAATTGAGCATGACCTTGTGCTGACCTATCTCGATATCGAAGGGACGAACTTGCAACATCCAAAAACCTCTTAATAATCTTTTTCACCTTCCAGAAGCGTGAGAGATCTGATCCATTCGCCTCTGGCCTCGCGTGTGGTTCCTACCACAAGGCGCAGGCCTTGTGCTGTCTCTTCCAGAGCCCCCTGTGCCTCTATCGTCTCGCCCGGCAGTGCCTGGCCTGCATATGTATGAGAGTAGCAGAATATCTCCACAACCTCCTCGTGATCCAGCCGGTATATGGCCGGGCTGTCGAAGGCGAACTGCGCATCAACCACCTCTGCCTCTATCCTGCACCTGCCAGCGGGCTTTCCCATCGGATGCTGTTGGATCTGGCTCCAGTCGCGTGTGAAGAGCAGGTCGAAGTAAGTGCCATCGATCATGCCCCTGTTGCCTTTCCGCTTCTCATGGAGCATGAACTCGTCGAAGCTCGTTTCAGGTTTTCGCTTGGAGTAAATCTTTCTCCACATGGCCTCGTCCAGATCCCGAACATCTCCCCGCACTTTGGCCTCTTCTATTATCTCCCTGGCCTTCCACCACCATGGCCCATAAACTACGAAATCTATGTCTGAGCCAGGGCTTTGCAGGCCGACGAGCATGGAGCCGGTGATGCCCATCTGCTCCCATGGGATTCCTGCATCTGCGAGGATTGTGGCTATCCTCATGACTCTCGTATCCTTCGCAGCCACGGCCCTGAGGCCATCGGGCGGCCTGTAAAGCTTGAGCACATCCGATTCTGGGACCACATGAAGGTCTTGAACATAATCAGGCCGCACTCTCCTCAAGAACTCATAGGCAGGTCCAAAATCCAATTTCTGGTAGCGCTTGCCTCCAGCCTCGCGCTCTCCAGCTTCATTTGGAACATAGCGAAGCAGGGAGCGCAGTCCTTGCAAATGAGTGTAATCCGCCACCGCGAAGATCCAGCCGTCCTTTGTCTCAAAGAAATCTCTTATCCTGGCCCTCAAGATATCGCCTTCAATACTTTATCCAAGCCCGCGCCGGGGCGTATTATCTTTCGGCTGCAAAGATCCAGGAGGGTAGATGGCTCTGCATACCTGCTCTTTCCCCCGTCCACCACAAGGTCGACCCTATCGGCTATCTCTCTTGAGACCTCCGCGGCGCTTGTGGGAGGCGGCGAGCCGGTGCGGTTTGCGCTTGTCGAAGTGATGGGACCGGCCAGATCGATTATCTTCAGGGCTGTTTCGTGATCTGGGATTCTGATGCCAACGAGAGGGGACCCGGCTGTGAGGATGTCGGGCACGATGCTCCTCTTGCGGACCAAAACTGAGACGGGCCCAGGAAAGAGCTGCTCGAGCAGGTCCATATCATCATCGCCAATTACTGCAACCGCTCCCAGCATCTGGATGCTGGAGACGGCCATGAAAATTGGCATGGACAGGGGCCTTTTTTTGATCTGGAAGACCCTCATCACCGCCTGCTCATCCAGGGCGTTCGCACCCAGGCCATAAACGGTCTCTGTGGGGTAGACGATTACTCCACCGCCGATGATTTGGCGAGCTGCACTGGCAATCATTTTCGTCTGATGCTTGCAATATCTCCCAGCGTCAATCCCCTGCTTGCACTGCTGGCCTTAACCCTGGCCTCGCTTGCCTGGTCCGTGAGCTTTATGTTGAGCTCTCTCTCAAGCTTCTTGCGGATCTCATCCTCAGGCGAGATCTCCTCGCGCTCGATCTTCCGGAGGAGAGCAGCTCTCTCCTTTATCTTTGCGCCGAGCTCTTCGGGCGAGAGGCCCAAGCTCTCCCGAGCCTCCCGGATCTTGCGCCCAAACTCAGGGACCAGCTCCACTAAATCCTTGAACTGATCGCGAGGCTTGGGTCGCTTTACTGTGAATGCCCTCTCCACAGGAACCATCTTCCTTGGAACCGGCGACCATTTATCCTCGGGTTTGCCAAAGCGCGCACAGCTCTTGCAAACCTCCAGCGCCGAGCCGTCGATAACTATCCTCTGCGGCGAGCCCGCGATCTGCACACCGCAAATCTCGCATTGCTTCTCTGTCATTTCGGAAACCTTTATAGGGGTCGGAGTTTAATAACCTTTGTAATTATGGATAGTGGAGAAGGCATGAACGAGTCACAGGCCGGTGCGGATTTCTCGCGCTACATCCTGGACCGAATGCGCCAGCTTGAAGAGCGCAACCTGGCGCTGCGAGAGCAGAAGGACCGTGTGGAAGGGGAGAAGCGGCTGATTGAAAATCAGAAGCTCAAGTTCGAGCGCGAGGCCCGAAAGCTGCGCAGCGAACTGGAGCGTCTGCGGGTAGGTCCTATGATCGTGGGAACTATCGTCGATGTTCTTGACGAGAACAGAGTCATCGTTAAGAGCAGCACAGGTCCAAGATTCGTCGTGAATCTATCCCAGTTCATTGAGGAAGACATCAAGCCAGGGGTCCAGGTTGGGCTAAATCAGCAGTCATTTGCTGTAATGTGCGTCCTGCCATCGCCCCGAGATCCAGCAGTCTTCGGCATGGAGATCGAAGAGGCTCCTGATGTCCAATTTTCTCAGATCGGAGGCCTGGACAGCCAGATCTCGGAGATCAGGGAGATTGTGGAGCTGCCCTTGAAGCGTCCTGACCTCTTCACTGCAGTGGGCATCGAGCCGCCAAAAGGAGTTCTGCTTTACGGTCCGCCTGGAACTGGCAAGACGATCCTGGCCAAGGCAGTGGCACAGAGCACCGAGGCCACCTTCCTGCGGGTAGTGGGCTCTGAGTTCGTGCAAAAGTACATCGGAGAGGGCGCACGCCTCGTCCGCGAGCTATTCGAGCTGGCCAAAAACAAGTCCCCAGCGATAATCTTCATAGATGAGCTGGATGCCATCGGTGCCCGACGCATGGACGGGGCCACCAGCGGCGATCGCGAGGTGCAAAGGACCTTAATGCAGATCCTTGCAGAGATGGACGGCTTCGATGCTCGCGGCGAGGTGAAGCTGATCGCTGCCACCAACCGCCTTGACATGCTCGATCCAGCCCTGCTCAGGCCTGGACGTTTTGACCGGGTGATAGAGATACCTCTGCCCAATAGCATGGCCCGTGAGGCGATCTTGAAGATCCACACCAGTGGCATGAGCCTTGATGCAGATGTGGATCTCAAGCACATCGCTGACCTTGCCGAGGGCTCGAGCGGCGCAGACCTCAAGGCACTCTCTACCGAGGCTGGCATGTGTGCGATCCGTGAGGAGCGCACAACAGTCTACCAGAGCGACTTTGAGAATGCAGCTCTCAAAATATTGCACAAAGAGAGGAACCAGATAAGCGAGCCCGAAGGCTTGATTCAGCAGTACATCTGAAGATGCAACGACGACATATCACAAAATGAATTGTGAAGATGTGTCGCTTCTCGAAACACAGGCCAGGCGCTCTACTCCGCCGATCCTCATGATGAGCGAGGCCACGGCCACTGGAACCAGTCTCGTCCAGTCGCCGCCTTCCTGCATCAGGCTGCGGATGGCCGTACCTGAGTACAAGTCTCTCTGATACATGGGCGGCGATCTAATATCCACACCTGCCTCAGAGAACAACCTGACCACAAGAGGATTGTTGGAATAGACCACATCAAAGCGGGGAACCATGGATTGCAGGTGGGAGACCCAAACCGAGTTTCTGTTGATATCCTGTATCGGGATGACATAGCATCGATTCCTCAAATCGCCCTGCTCCAAGGCTGCATAGATCATCTCAGCCCTCTCTCCGGCAGTGAAAGGGTTTTCAGGTGTGTGGCTCTCCTGGGCGCTCCCTATTGCTATCACTATCTCATCCATCTCCTTGGAGATCTCCTGGAGAACCGATTGATGACCGAGATGATAGGGCTGGAAGCGCCCAATGTAGAGCCCCCGCATGACTTTCGCTCCGAAATACGATCACTTGCCAATGACCTGTTTTCCAATCAGCTTGATGGCGCTCTCCTTGTTGGGCCCTATGGGCGAGCCCACCACGATCTGGGTGACGCCGGTCTTTACAAGCTCGTCGACCCTTGCCCGGCAGTCCTGAGGTGTGCCAGACACAGAGAAGGCCTCTGTCATCTTTGGGGTTACTGCAGCCATAGCTGACTTAAAGTCGTACTTGGCCAGAGCATCTGAGATCGCCTTGGCCTCGTCCATGCCAATTCCATGTCTCTCCAGGACGTTCTGAGGCGAGCCGGCCACGATAAAGGCTACCACTATCTTGGAGGCGTTCACTGCCTTGGCCTGATCCTTATCGGCACTAAAGCTTGCATAAGCGCAAACCTGTACATCCTCTGGCTTGCGTCCAGCCTCCCTGGCGCCCTGCCTGATCACGGGCACGGCAAACTTGAAGTCATCTGGATGTGACGCATTGATGAGGACGCCGTCTGCGATGCCTCCTGCCAGCTCGAGCATCTTCGGCCCCTGGGCGCCGACGTAAATGGGTATCTTGCCTGCGCCAAAGGCCATCTGTGCGCCCTTGAACCCTGCCTGGTTTACCTGCTCCCTGGCAAGCAGAGCTCTGATGGCCAGAACTGCCTCCTTGACGCGGGTCAGTGGCTTGTCCCATTCGATTCCCATCTTATCAAAGGTCGCCTTATCACCTGGCCCTATCCCAAGTACGGCGCGCCCTCCTGAGAGCTCGTTTATGGAGGCGATGCTGGAGGCGGTTATGGCCACATTTCTAGTATAGGGATTTGTAACTCCTGTTCCCAGCTTTATCCTGTTGGTCATCATGGAAAGGACTGCCAAGGTAGACCACACGTCTCTGTTATTATAATGATCAGTGATCCAGATATTTTTGAAGTCCGCTTCCTCAGCCAGCTTTGCCATGTAGCCTATCTTCAAGACGGATTCATCAGGCACAAACTCAATTCCGAACAAATCAAATCTCCTCCAGCTCGATGCGGTCGCCGGCCTTCAGGCAGAAGGCCTCTGCTGCATTTCCCTGGTTGACCGCAATTTCTGCGAAGCCATGGCTTCCTAGGGTTATAAGTGGTTCGATCCTGCGGCCTTCTGCATAGGTCCTGACCCTTTTGAGCTTTATGCCTTTCAGTCTCACCTCGAACACAGGAAGCTTTCTCATATTAAGGATAAGGTTGCCGAACCTGTCCACGTAGATGACTGAGACCTCAATTCCATTATCGGTCTTCACAGGCTCTCCAAAGCTCAATGTTTTGGGACGGGTCCTCGGACCCATGCTCGCAGCGCTCTGGCCCGCTGCCAGTAAGGCCGCAACTGGCGCGAAGATGTCGCGACCGTGGAAGGTGTTTGAGGCCTCGAAACTGCGGGCGATCTCGTAGGATTTGGGCAGCCCGAGAGACCTGGCTGCAGGAATGAGCAGGCCGTTGTCAGGTCCGACGAAGAGCTGCCCGCCGCTCTCAACGACGAGGCCACGCCTTTTCGTGCCAACGCCTGGATCCACCACTGCTATATGAATTGTGCCTGAGGGAAAGTAACTGGCAGAGGACAGAAGTGCAAACGCTCCAGCTCGAACATCCTGGGGCGGGATATCGTGGGCGATGTCCACGAAGGTCACATCTTTGCCTTCGAGCTTGCTCAATATCACGCCTTTCATCTGCGCTGGGTAAAAGGAGCCGAAGTCCGTGAGGAGGGTAATTATCATATGCCCCTGGATCCTTCAGGCTGATATAACCTGAACATCTGCGGCTCGAGAGACTGCCAGCTCTTCTGCGCCATTGTACACAGAGACCTTTCCACGAACTGATATGCGGTCGCCAACTCGAACCTTGCCTCGAATCTCAGCTGCACCAGCGCTGGCAGGGATGAATATCTGCATAGAGGTCGAGTCCAGCCGAAGAATCAGGTTGCCGCCGCTCTTGGTCGGCTTCATCTCCAGAACCTCGCCTTGCACTGACGAAAGGCCGGAGTCCTTTGCTGATGCATAAGAGACTCCAGAGCCATCTTCAGGGCCAAAAGCCCAGAAGGCCACTGTCAGAGATCCAAGGGCCATGAGGAGCAGCACTATCACAACTTTTTCTTCCCTTTGCAGCCTCATGCTGGGTCACCGATCAAGCAAAGCTGACAGCGATGGACTCAAACGCTCTGATGGAAAAAAGATTCTGTGCGCTTTTACTTCTTTGCTTCCGTCTTTGGCCCAAAGCGCTCCTGCCAGGCCTTCTCCATGTTTTCCAGGCATATGTCGCACACGCCTTTGTAAGCTCCTTCTGGATAGCTCAAGTTGTGAACAGGTGCCTTGATGGGAAAGAGCGTTGGTCGCGCGCGGGTACATAGTTCGCAATCAGCCATTTTCAATTCATCTCCTAACGCTGAAAGTTTGGATATTGCTCCTGATGTTTAAGTTTTCTGGTCAATTGACGGCTTTTACGACCTTAAGAGTTCAAGACATCCGCAGTGTCCGAGCTTGAGTCCGGCAGGCAGCTGGCCTAAGTTGCCCGCGAGCACTGCATCCATCCCAGCCTCCCTTCTCGATGGTGGGATGAATTGGCCGAGAATCCAGGGAGAGCATTCAGCGGCAAATGGCAACCGATGCGAGTACGAGGCCAGGATTGCCGAGCAGGAGAGGCTGCCAGGGCAAGCACATCCCGAGAATGAGCTTTTAAAAAAAAAACGTTCGCTGCGACCTAAAAGAAGCTCTGGGAAGAAACGCGAGGGCGCATGAAGAGTAGAATCCCATAAAGCATTTCGCACGCTCTTTTAGGCAATAGTAGAAATAGAAATAGTATAGATAAGATAACGGGGGTTTATAACAGATGTTCGCAAAGATGTTGGTGTCCTGGGTGGTTATGGCCTTATGCTTGACACTTCAGGCTGAGTCACAATATGATCCTTTAGGAACGGATATCTACAAAATACCTACTGATTTGAGAAGAACGAGCAGCTTGGATGATGATCAAAAGGTCTACATAGACCCTCAAGCAGACCCATTGGGCATCGATCCCCTGATGCGTCCTCTCGATCCGGAGCATACATGGGAGTACCTGAAAATGATCGGCGGCGGAGGGTATCTTGGACCTTATGCATCCTCAAATGAAGATCTTCAGGGCAATTGGCAGCTTGATATGCTTGGAGGGATGATTGGAAAGGTTGATCTGCAGCTCTTGCAGAACCAAAATAGCGTCTTTGGGCGGGGTAGTTTATCCCTGGGTGGATTGACAACTACCGTCTCTGCAAGCGGAACAATCGCAATGGATGTGCTCTACCTGGATCTGCTCTCCCTGGAGGATCTTCAGCTCTACAGATGTGCTTTGACCGCAAGCAAGGATTACCTCTCCGGAAGCTACTATGCCTTCGATGCTCAAGGTGGGATCCGCACGGGGACGGTTACGGGTAGGAGATCAGGGTGAGAATGGCTTTTGTGCATGCCCTGCTGATAATTCTCATCTCAGCGTGACTGCCGGAGGTCTAGAATAAAACTTTTTCCCGCCGTATTCCGTCTCAGCAATCTGGCCGGAGGCCATCAGCCTCTGAATGAGAATCCACTCCTTGCCAGCCCGCTCAAGGAATCCTTTCACTGCATCCTCTCTTAGCGGATGCACTGCCATGATGCCAAGGAGATCTTGCTCTGCATCTCCTGTGGACGCAAAGGAGTCGCCTTCATATCCCACCAGAAGCTCCACATGCTCCAGCCTTGAATTGAAGATCTGATAGGCCCGATTGATGCTCTCCTCTGATGGTAACCTGGCCCACTCTTCTGCGGGTGGCCTTGTGGGCATGGAGATGTATGCTGCCGTCGGGCTCACATCTGAGAGGAAATCTGCGATCATTTCCAGGGCATGTTCGCCGTCGTTGATGCCTCTTAGCAGCATCGTTTCAGTGACCAGTGTGCCTCCATAGATCCTGGAAAAGTCGCGAACTCCATGCAGAATTGTCTTCAGTTCGAGCGATCTGTGAGGTCGGTTGATCTTGTGCCAGGCCGTCTCTTCGACGGCATCCACCTTCAGTGAGACCCAGTCAGCTTTGCATAGCTCCTTTTGGACGTCTTTGTACCATATCAAGGAAGCGTTGCTTATCACTGCTATACGTATCCCCAGAGATCTCAACATATCGATCTCTCTGCCCAGATTTAAGTCTAAAGTGGGCTCTCCATCTGGAACGAAGGTGAGGTAGTCGATGGCCATCCCCAGTTCCCTGGACTTCTCCACCTTCTCCTTGACCTCATCAAAGATCTCCTTGGCAGGATAATATGGGCGACGTTGGGTCTCCATCTGGGAAGTTCTGCCCACCTGACAGTAGGCACATGAGTAGGTGCAGACCTTGGGCGGGATGTTGTTTATCCCCAGGCTGCGCCCCAGACGCCTGGAAGGGACGGGTCCAAAAGCAATCATCTTCCAACACTTCCAATGGTTTTTCATAGCTTGATAAGGTCACCAGTGGCAAGAGGCCTGCAGCGATCGCCGAGCGTCTGCTGCAGATGTGATAATGCCTTCTGTCCTGTGCAGTGTCCTGGCCGCACAATTGAAGGATCAAGTTCCAGCAATGCTCTCGCTGTGGAGGCGATGCGTTCATCATCGGCATCCATAAGATGGAGGCCTCCTATCACTGCGTATAACTTCTCAACCCCCATGATCCTCTGCGCATGCCTGATGGTATTGATCACTCCCGCGTGAGCACAACCTGTGATAACCACTAATCCTTTGCCCTCGATATTTGCTATCAAGGCCTGGTCGTCCGGGATTGTATCAGGGCAGTATAGGTTATCTTTGATCGTCCAGAAACTTTCTACCTTCTCGAATGGCACTGACCGCTCCACCTCTCCAGTAGTCATGACGTTCTTTGCTATTCTGATAGGCCCAGTGGATTCAAGCATAATTGCCCCGGCGTACTCGGCCTGGGCGCGGCTGAAGGGCGGACCTATGAACCTCAGAAAAGGATGGCCTTTCAGCTTGGGAGAGAAGATATCAGGATGGGCCAAAACTGGTACTCTGCAGCTCATACGTCTCAAGATTCCCATCAGGCCTCCGGTGTGATCATAATGGCCGTGGCTCAGAAAGATAAGATCGAGATCGTCAAAACCGAGATCCAAGGCGTCGATATTATGAACAGTTACCTCGGGCGATTGACCTGTGTCTATGAGCATTCTCTTCCTGTCAGATCCCACATCCATCTCAACGTAGAGGCATAGCCCATGTTGGGACCACATGCTTGGGTAGAGTGCCGAATTTTCCACAATGACTCTGAGATCAAATCTCATATGCGTAGCATTTTAGAGCTTATGCGAATAAATAATTAGTTATTACCATGCATGCCGATACTACTAGCTTCAGCATGCATGGGGATGTGGGTTTTAAGGTGCGCAAGCTTTAAATCTACTTATTTTGAATTAACACAAATAGATTTGATCAAAGAAGAAGGAGGCATCAGATGGATTATAAAAAATTCTCTGCGACCAGAACTCGACTGTTTTGTATAGCGGTTTTTGTTATCTTCCTCCTAAGTTGCGCTGCAATGGCAGCCGATTCAGCCGGCTATCCGAGAAGCATCGTGGATGATGCTGGAAGAGAGGTTACGATCAAGGTGCCTGTTGAGAAGATAGTCGTGCTTGATTCCAATGTGGCCAAGCTGGTGTACCTGCTTGGGGAGCAAGACAAGATAATTGCAGTGGGTGATGATGCGATATCGAGAACAGGCTACCTTCCCGGAATAAAGAATAAGCAATCTGTGGGAACTTGGCATGAGTATGATTATGAGATGATAGGGGAGCTGGCCAGGGATGGAGGAAAGACGGCGCCAAATATCGTTGTACTGTGCTCGGTTAATGGCATGGATCCAGTCAGCGAGATCTCATCAGCCCTGGATGGCTTTCCAGATATCGCCGTGATCGGACTTGATGCTTATAAGATGGAAAATGTCACTCAAGATCTGGAGAAGCTCGGCGTAGCTCTTGATGAGGAGAGCGAGGTTCAAGAGAGTATCCACTGGTACAATGAGAAGGTTGCCCAAATAAAGAGCGCTGTGGCAGGAAAGCCAAGACCGAAGGTCTATATGGAGATGAGTGCATCGAAAGGGACGGGAGACCTCAATATATATGGAACCACATCCAGCGCGAATATGCTGATTGAGCTGGCCAATGGATACAACGTAAACCGGCAACCAAAGACGTTTTCGAAGGTCTCCTGGGAATGGGCCATAAAGCAAAATCCTGACATCCTCTTGAAGCTCGGCTCTGTTGACACATTGGGATGGGAGGCTGCTCCAAGCAAAGACACAGTCGTCCTGGAAGGGATTAGAAACGAGATCTTGAGCCGACCGGGAGCAAGTTACATGAGTGCCGTGAAGAGCGATCAGATCTACTTAGTCTGGAACTCGGTGCTTTATGGATTCGATAATGTAGTAGGTGCGGCCTACCTCGCCAAGATCTTCCATCCAGACATCGATTTAGACCCAGATGAAATTTTCCAGGAGTACATGTCCAGGCTCGGAATCGATTCCCCTAAAGATAGAATTTTGGTATATCCACCAATAGGATAGTTCAAGTCATCAGGGATGACAGGCCACGTGTTATTCGGCATCGATGAACTTGAATCCAATAGGCGCGATCGATGTTAGTGACCGCGGACGAGGTGGCTTCGTGCGAGGGGAGGATGGCTAAGATCCTGAAGGGGAGGTGAGACGACTGGACAGTTGGATTTTAAGCCTGTGTACAACCAGAAAGACCATACGATCACAAAACAATGAATGAGATAGAATAAAGAATTGAGGTCAGCTTCATGGATCTGAAAGAATTGACAGCGCCTTGTGGCCTGGACTGCTTTAATTGTCCTTTCTATTTGGCCAACGACGATGAAGAGATCAGGAGGCAGGTAGCATTGAGGGTTCAGGAATTTGGCCTGCCACTATCATATGAGAAGATATATGAGAAGGTTGCATGCAAAGGGTGCCGAAAGAGAGGCGGTGTGCCGCCCTTTGGGACTGAGCCTTGCAAAGTGTTTAGGTGCATCAGTTCGAAGGGGATCGAGTCGTGCGCGGACTGCTCTGACTTCCCTTGTGATAACCTGCATCCATATGCAGAACATGCATCTGTGCTTCCTCACAACATTAAGGTGTTCAACCTGGCATTGATACGGAAGATAGGAGTCGAGAGATGGGCAAAAGAGAAGGCGAAGAGCGTAAGGGAGACATATTTCGGCGCCAAGTGGAATATTTAACCGTCCAGTCCCTCCCCACAGAAGTTGCAAATTCTGCACTAACCGAGGGCGAGCACGTCTGCTGTGATCCACCTGAAGCGCACTTCATCAGATGACAGATCGTCATAAATTTATAAGCAGGGATCACATATCTACCGAAGGAATTTGATATGGAAACACTAGAAGCAATAAAGACTCGCAGGAGCGTCCGGAAATTCAAGCAGCAGGCAGTCTCTGAAGAGCAGATTTCTGTGATGCTGGAGGCTGCCATGTTCGCGCCTTCTGCAGGCAATGAGCAGCCATGGCAGTTCATAGTAATTGACGATCCCAAAATACTGGATCAGATTCCCAGGATAGTCTCTACTGCTTCCATGTGCAGGCAGGCTGCTGTGTGTTTTCTGGTTTGTGCAGATTCAAGCCTTAAGAAGTATCCTGATTTTTGGGTGCAGGACTGCTCAGCGGCTGTGCAGAACATTTTGTTGGCAGCGCATGCAATTGGCCTTGGGGCCGTATGGGCAGGCGTCTATCCCATGAAGGATCGCGTGGAGGGATTGAGAGATCTGTTCAACCTGCCAGTGGAGATCACTCCATTTGCCTTGATCCCAGTGGGATACCCTGATCATGAGCCTGCACAACAAGAAAGGTACAAAAAGGATCGGGTGCACTATAATGGCTGGTAATATGAAAAAATCGCTTGGAGCAAAGACAATTCTCTACCCTGCCCCCGTCGTTCTTGTGGGAACCTATGATAATGCTGGCAGGCCGAACGCTATGACTGCAGCCTGGGCTGGAATATGCTGCTCCGTCCCGCCTTGCGTCGCAGTTTCGCTGCGCAAAGCCACCTACACTTACGGCAACATCATGGCGCGCAAGGCCTTCACAGTGAGCATACCCTCTGAAGATCATGTTAGGCAAGCTGACTATTTTGGCATGGCTTCCGGGAAAGACACAGATAAATTCTCCACCTCCGGGCTGACTGCGCTGAAAAGCGAGATAGTCGATGCGCCTTTTGTGAAGGAGTGCCCAGTAGTGCTCGAGTGCAGGCTGCTGCGCTATGTGGAGATCGGGCTGCATACCCAGTTCATTGGCGAGATCCTGGACGTGAAGGCGGATGAAGCTGTGTTGGGCGAGGATGGACTTCCGGATATAGAGAAGTTGAGGCCAATTTTATTCTCGCCTGAAGGGCGCAGATATCACGCAGTAGGAAAATATCTTGGAAAGGCATTCTCAATAGGAAAAGATGTTTGATTCCAGATTTGTTCTGGGAGGCAGAAATATGAGCAAGGTAAATCTCGGGAGGAACGTTTCCATCTATCCCATGCCTGTTACTTTGGTGGGTGCGATGGTAGATGGCAAGCCGAACTTCATGGCCGTGGCCTGGATCTGCAGGGCGAATGCCGCCCCGCCCATGCTGGTGGTGAGCCTGAACAAGCCGCGACACACGGCAAAGGGCATCCGGGAGAACGGGACTTTCAGCGTCAACTTCCCGGGCGCAAACATGGCTGAACAGGCGGACTACTGCGGCCTTGTATCTGGCAAAGAAACGGACAAGTCGGGGCTCTTCGATGTCTTCTTCGGGACACTTAAAACAGCGCCGATGATCAAGAGCTGCCCGCTTTGCATAGAGTGCACGCTAAAAGAGATCCATGAGCTGCCTACAAATGATCTTTACATCGGCGAGATCGTGAGCTCCTACGCGGAGGAGAGCTGTTTCTCCGAGGGCAAGCTGGACATAAGAAAGATGAACCCATTGCTCTTGAGCATGCCAGATAACAGATATTGGAAGGTTGGAGACTATGTTGGTATTGCCTGGAGCATGGGACGCAGCCTGAAGGAGGTCAAGTGAGCTATTTTATATTTTTTATTGATTTGACATAGGCCTCAACATCAAACCTTCTGCTCACTCCCTTGTAGCTCATGTAACGCACTTTTCCAAAGATCGACCGTTCCCTCCAGGCGCGATCATGAACGCCACCGATGCTCCAGGCAATACCAACATAGCCGTTTGGATCTCTGCCGTCCAGTTCATATCGATCATTGAGGTAGATGGCAATTTGCTGGGCCTCAACAGGCGATCCTGTCCACTCCAGGATCTTCTTTGCCCAGTACATCCTCATATAGCCGTGCATTTTTCCTTTGTAGACCATCTCCATCTGAGCTGCATTCCAGAGGTTGTCATGGGTATGTGCCCTCTCCAGCTCTTCGGCAGTGTAGAGATATTCTCTTCTGTCCTTTGCATGCTTTTCCAAGGACGCTCTGGCCCACTCAGGAAAGGCCTGAAATGAGTCGTAGTCGGGGTTGTAATAGCAGAAGTTGTCTGATAATTCCCGGCGCACGATCAGCTCTTCAAGGAATGCATCTGCATCTTTCAAACTGGCAAGGACCTGCAATGCAACTCGCTGGGCTGAAATCTGGCCGAAGTGCAGATATGGAGAGAGATTGGATTGGCCGTCCTGCGAGGGATCGTTCCTGTTCGATTCATAACTTGAGAGCTTATTTTCTATGAAATCCAGGGATTGCTCTGCTGCCGCAACCTCGCCCGACCGATTGAAGTTCGCCTCTGGGACAGTATCCACTTCAATTCCACACTCTGCTGACCTCCAATCGTTCTGAACATCATCTTTCCATGACACATGATGCCTCTTGAGGGGAGGAAACTCATCCATAAACTCTGGCAGAAGACGATGTATCTTGGGACGGAAGCTGTAGGCAGCCCACTCGGCCTTTGGCGATGCCAGCCAGCATGGCACTATGTTGTGGGCGTCGACCTCGAAAAAAGGGAATTTCGATCTTGCCTGCAACAACTTCTTTCCAAATCCGGCTTTGTCGAAGGGGTGAGAAATCGCAAACAAGAGCGCTCGCATCTTGTTCGCTCAGAAAAGTGGGTATCTCTCTGCCTGGATCTCCCTGGAGAAGAAAGAATGCGATGTCAAGAGCCCGCAAATTCCTCTCCACCTCTTTTAGACCTTGAAGCATGAATCTGTACTGCCTGCTCGTGGCTCCCAGGAACTTGGGAACGAGGCAGAAAACCACAGCCAGGGGCGAATCATGCTTTTCTGCCAGCTCTTTTGCATGCAGAAGTGCCCAGTTGTCGCGGGCACGTTGGTCACGTCCCATCCAGTAGACCACAGGTCCTTTTGCCTTCTCTTTTTCGACCAAGACTCTGATTCTCTTTGGATTCACAAACATCTTGCTACCACACCCATACCCATCTCGGAGATGATAGCCATCAATTAGGGGCAGATTAATAAATAGGCTGTTCTAGAATGATGGATGAACATGTCCGAAGAAGAAAAGCCAGCAGTGAAGCAAACACCTCCTCAATTCATTCCCAAGTTCAGGGGCAAAAGGGTCATAATACGCCTGATCTCTGGAGGCCAGCCCGTCACCGGAATCATTGAGTCGTTCAATCCCTATGAGATCCTTCTCCAGACTGCAAAAGGCCAGCTTCTCGTCTTCAAGCATGCCATTGCTACCATCGAAGTTGTAGACGAGCCGCGCGGGTACAAACCGGATCTTTGACAGATGAAACGGCCTTTTTTTCCATTGAGCTCCGGGCAAGCCCTCTGAATGTAGCAGCGTTCCTGCCCTAAAATCGCGTATCGGATACGATTTTGTGGCCTGCCCAGAGGCCTGCCCAGAGTTAATGGCTCGCAGATGCCTCCTTCGCGAAGAGAATATCTCTTAAATATCTTTCAGGGTTTCCACGCCGATCTTTTTGACATTTGGCTTCCAGATATTCTTTGGCATCCAGTCTGGAGCATTCTTTGGTTTTTTAACCTTAACACGTTCTCCTTTAAAGATATGCACCTTCTTCGTTCCATGTTCCCTAAGGCGAATCTCCGTATGACCCCTGTTGGCTGCCTTCAATGCTGCCTGTCTGGGAGATCTCCCTGTAAAGACGCTCATCTCCTTTCCATCGATGCCCCTTAAGGCAAAATTCCTTTTTTCTCCTATCATTGTCCCTCCAATTAGAATACAAGCCTGACATGATACAGTTATATAATATGAATTTTTCTGTTATTAGTGTGATGAAATCGAAAAAGAACGCTGCGTACATGATGGGAGTTGGGTATGAATTGCATGGTGGTACCTTCGCGCAGAATGTCTTGAGCTGAAAAATCGCCCGAGAAGTTATGATACATGTTAAGGGAGACTATTTCGTGCGGCTGATTGTGTTTTTGGTTTTTGTTCCCTAAATAAAACCTGAGATTAGATGTCATATGATGATCCATTATCTCCTTAATAATTTTTATAGTAGAACTACGACAATAATATGTTATGTATAAAGTAAAAGGAAAAAGATCTTCAAACGGACGGGTGAGGTCAGAGATCTTTTACTTCGATGATCTGATGAATCCTGTAACAAGAGATCGAGCTACTTGGGCGGTATTCAGGGAGATAGATGAGAATGGGAATCTGGTCTTCGAAGCTCAGGGTTTCATCGACTAGAATGACATTATCCCAATATAACGATGAAACATAATTAAAAATTTAAGACATACTTTTTTTGTGCCCCTGGACGATACATTTTTCCCCATGCTTCATGATGCCGATAATTCGTAGCAAAATTTAAGACCAAAATGATACATTAGATCCGCGAATGTTATTGCTAGACATCATCCATCTAAAAACCCAGTTTCCCACCCAGGACGGCATGGTAAAGGCTGTGGACACCGTAGATTTGCAGATCGCGGAGGGTGAGAGGATTGGGCTGATTGGAGAGACGGGTTGCGGAAAGACTGTCCTGGGCATGTCGATTGTCCGACTGCTGCAGCCATCAACTACAATCGAGGGTCGTATCCTTTACCGCGGAAGGGACATCCTGCAGCTCGATGAAGAGGAGATGAGGCGCCTGCGCGGAAAAGAGATATCCATGATCCTGCAAAATCCCACCACCTCCCTCAACCCAGTGCTGAAGATAGGCGATCAGATCGCTGAGGCGATCCAACTTCACCAAAAACTTGGCAAAAGGGAGGCTAAAAGCAAAGCAGTGGAGATGCTTGAATCTGTCAATATTCCAGATGCTCAGAGGCGAGCCGATCAATATCCTCATGAGCTCTCTGGAGGCATGAAGGAACGCGTCATGATCGCTATGGGACTGGCATGTGATCCTTCCTTCATAGTGGCCGACGAGCCTACAAAAGGGCTCGATGCCAAGACCAAGATGCAGATAGTCGATCTCCTGCGCGAGGCCACCGCCCACAAATCGCTTCTGATAATCACTCATGACCTGGGCGTGGCGGAGGCGATATGCGATAGAATCGCGGTCATGTACGCAGGCGAGCTGCTGGAGGATGCATCATCTCGCTTGATCCTGGAAGAGCCCATTCATCCGTATATGCAAGGCTTCATCAACTCACTTCCCAGCAAGGGACTTATGCCCATTCCAGGAACCAGTCCGTCCCTCATCGCTCCGCCTCATGGCTGCCGATTCCATCCTCGCTGTAGCCGGGCCATGAAGATCTGCGAAAGGAGACATCCAGAGATGGTGGAGGTAGAGAGGGGGCATTACGTGAGGTGTCTTTTATGCGCTTGATCGATGTGCAGGATCTCAAAAAGCATTATTCTTCCGGCATGATCAACAAACAGTACACCAGGGCAGTAGATGGCGTCTCTTTTTTCATCGATAAAGGAGAGACTTTGGGTTTGGTGGGAGAGAGCGGATGCGGCAAGACCACAGTAGGGCGCTTGCTATTGAGGCTGATAGAGCCCACATCAGGCAAGATAGTCTTTGACGGCGTCGACATAACAGGGCTTGGTCGCAAAGAAATGCGCAAGATGCGGCCTCGAATGCAGATGATCTTCCAGGACCCCGAATCCTCTTTGAATCCGAAAATGAGGATCGGGGAGAGCATAGCAGAGCCGTTTCGCCTGGGGCTGCACGGAAGGATGGGCAAGGCTGAGATCAAAGAACGAGTGCTGGAGCTCGTGGATATCGTGGGCTTAAACCCTGAACATGTGAATCGTTTTCCCTACCAGCTCAGCGGTGGGCAGAATCAGAGGGTGGTTCTGGCAAGAATCCTGGCCATAAATCCCGAGTTCATCGTGGCGGATGAGCCCACTGCATCGCTGGACGTCTCAGTACAGGCCCAGATACTGCGGCTCATCATGGACCTGAAAAAAGACTTCGGCCTGACCATGCTCTTCATATCTCACGACCAAGAGGTCGTAAGACACATGAGCGACAGGATCGCGATGATGGACAGGGGAAAGATCAAGAGAATCGAGTCCGCGAAACGCGCCTAGCTAAAGATCCATCTTGATATTTGATCGAGGGTCCAGCCTTTCCCTTAGCCCTTCGCCGAGCAAATTGAAGGCCAAAACGGTGATCGTTATGGCGATTCCTGGAAATATCATCATTTGCGGTTCGGCTCTGACGAAGGGCCGCGCGTCATTCATCATCGATCCCCACTCTGGTGTCGGAGGCTGGACACCAAGGCCAAGAAAGCTCAGAGAAGCTGCGCCAAGAATTGCATAGCCTACGCCCAAGGTCGCCATGACGAGGACCTGAGGCATGACATTTGGTAGAAGATGTTTTCTCAATATGTATTGATCCGAAGCTCCTAGGCTCATAGCTGCCTCTAAAAACTCCCCTCCCTTCAACGATAAGATGATACTTCGTACCAGCCGGGCATATCCAGTCCACTCCACCAAGATTAGGGAGAGCATCATGTTGGTGAGACCTGATCCAAGAAAACCGATGACCGCCAGAGCCAAAAAGATGCTTGGAAAGGCCAAGAACGCGTCCACAACCCGCATAATTGTCTCATCCAGGATGCCTCCGAAGTATCCTGCTGTACCACCCAAAAATATTCCAAGGATTGCAGAGAAGAGCACGACGCCCACTCCGATTAAAAGAGACATTCTGATGCCGAATATCATCCGGCTGAAGATGCAGCGGCCCAAATGGTCCGTCCCAAGTGGATACTCCCAGTCAGGAGATTTCAGCCGCAGCTCAGGCATTGCCTTCTCAGGATCGTGGGGTGCGATCCACCCTGCCAGAAGAGCTCCCAGGACCAGGCATGCGATGATCAAAATCGCGAGCTTGCATCCGCGATCAGTGCTCAGCTTCATGCCTCAGCCTCGGATTGAGGTAGTAGTAACAGATGTCCACCAGCAAATTCAATGCCAAGAATAACACAGCCAGGAAAAGCATGCAGCCAAGGATCACAGGATAGTCCCTGTCGTAGATGGAGTAGGTCATGAGGTTGCCAATGCCCGGCCAAGCGAAGATCGTCTCTACCACAGGCGAACCATTGAGCAGATATGTAAAGTTCAATCCCACCACGGTGATCACAGGCAAGAGAGCATTTCTTAGAGCATGGCCCAGCACCACCGATCTCTCATGCAATCCCCTGGCCCTGGCCGCAAGGATGTAGTCTTGCGAGAGTGCCTCCAGCATGCTTGCGCGCATCACTCTGCTGGTGATTGCGGCTGCTGATATGCCCAAAGTCAAAGCCGGCAAGATCAAATGCTCGAAGTCCCCGTTCGACCCGTATCCTGCAACTGGGAGAATGTCGAGCCGAAGAGCGAAGGCGATTATCAAAAGGTAGGCAAGCCAGAAATTTGGGACTGATACGCCCAATAATGCCAGCGCCATGCCCAGACAGTCGAACATAGATTCGCGCTTCACTGCAGACATGATTCCAATTGGAACAGATATCATGAAAGATATGACCAAGCTGGCCAATGCCAGCCTCAGCGTCGAGCGGAAGCTGTGCAGGATCTCGTCCAGAACCTTCTCCCCCGTGATATAAGAATATCCCAGATCACCACGAACTGCTCTGGACAGCCACCTGAGGTATTGAATCTGGGGCGGATCATCAAAGCCTGCCTTATGCCTGAACTCCTGAACAGTCGCAGGATCGGCAGTGCCCATAGGCCCTGTGAGCAGAATCTCAGCTGGGTCCCCGGGTGCCAGGCAGAACAACGAGAACGAGATGATTGAGACTAGCAGCAAGACCGGCAGCAATAGGAGGAGGCGTCTCAGGATGAATGACAACATTTTCTTCTTCCTTTGATTCTATGAATGCTAGCTTTTTGTCTCTTGTTCGCCTTTCTCGCCAGTAACCAGGAAGAGGGCATTTGCATTGGCAAGCCTGTAGGAAAGGCTGGTATGGCTCTTGTAGAAGCGGTTTGCCTCACTCAGGCGGTCGAGGGTGACATTCTTCACTCCAGCATCCTCAAAAAAAGCCAGATACCTCTCTGGCCCGCAAGCGCTGTAAAGAGGGAGCTCTTGCCCAATGGGATCGTAAAACCTGTGAAATGGCACTGGGTTTCGACTTTTGGAAAAATTGGCCAGGATGCCGGACAGCCCTCGTCCCAGCCTTTTGCGGACAGCGGGATCAAACCAGTTTCCATCTATGACCAGAAGCCTTCCGCCTGGCCTCAATACGCGCATCCACTCGGCAAGGGCTTTCACTGGGTCTGGCAATGTCCAGAGGAGATGCCTGCTGACTACAATATCAAAGCAAGATGAACGAAATGGCAGCGCTTCAGCATCTCCCTGGAAAAGATCTAGGTCTCTTCTCTCTTGGAGCAGAGCTTCTCTGGCTAGGGCAAGCATGCCGCGAGATAGATCCAGGCAGATGACATCGATGCCCATGTCGTCCAAAAGAGAGGAGAGGAAGCCTGTACCTGAACCCACATCTAGAGCTTTGCGCAGCCCAATATCAGTGATGAAGGGCGCCAGGCATCTTTTCCAGATCTCCATCTCCTCGTCCCTGGAGTCTGTGACCCCTTTGGAGTAACTTCTGCTTCGAAGATCCCAATATCCAGCTATGATCTTTTTGGGATCCGTTTGTTCGATGTCCTGCCGTTTCAACTAATCCTCCAGGGATAGATCCGGTGTCAGGAAGGTGATCTCACAGGATGGATATATCTCGTATCCCTTAACCCTCTTGTTCTGGCCGACCAGCTCATTTAGATAGAAGAGGAAGATGTTCGGAGATTCCTTGAAGATTTGCTCCTGCACTTTGGTGTAATAATTCATCCTCTCCTTCTGATCGAACGTGGCTCTGGCCTTCTGCAGCCACGAGTCTACGTCCGGATTGGAATAACCGGTCTTCTTAGCCTCAGCCCCTTTGGACTCGTAGTGCTTGGAGAGGAAGTAATCTGGGTCTCCTGTTGTGCCAGTGCTCCAGGAATAAAGGGCCAGATCGTAGTTTCCATTGCTAAGATCGCTACTCAGAGCTCCCGTCTCCAGTACCTCCACCCCGGATTTGATGCCGATCTTCTCCAGCTGCGCAGCAATTACCTCTGCAGAAGGCTTGTTCTCCGCCCTGGATGTGTAAGTCTTGATGGTAATGTTAAAGGGCTTGCCCTGAAAGTCAAGCCATCCGTCACCGTCCTTATCGGTAATGCCCGCCTGCCCCAAAAGCTCCTTGGCCTTTGTTGTATCGTAGGCATAGGGCTTCAGTTCGTCATTTGCCGACCAAGGATTAACAGACGAGAAGACTCCAATCGCCGGAACGCCGCCTACACCTTCGAGTGCCGTATCTACGATCTCCTGGCGGTCGATGGCATGGTTGAGTGCCTGGCGAACAGAGAGATTATCGAATGGCGCCTTCCTCATATTCACATACAAGAAGTTCTCTCGCAGGGTCTCCTTCTCCAGCACCTCAAGGTTTGATTTGCCCTTTATGCTCTTGACCTCTGTTTGAGGAAGACCCCTTACGATGTCCACGTCGCCTCCTTCCAGTTGCATGGCACGGGTCATGGGGTCGCTAACGAAGAACAGATCTGCTCCATCAAGCTTCGGCTTCTCTCCCCAGTATTCGTCGTTCCTGGTCACCGATAGCTTGACGCCCTTTTCGTAGGACTTAAACTTGAATGGGCCTGTTCCCACTGGAGTCTTGTTTAGATCTACATCTGGCTTGACTATGGAGACCAGTGGATCGACCAGAGATGCTATTGTTGGAGAATAGGGCTCCTTGGTCTTGATGGTTACAGTGAACTCGTCATCCTTGGTGACCGATTCTATGAAACTGTACTCGCTATGACGGGAGTTTGAGGAGGCCATCACTCTTTCCAGAGAATATACCACAGCATCCGCGTTAAGTGGCGTGCCATCGTGGAATTTCACATCCTCTCTCAAATGGATCTTGTATTCGGTATCGCTGATCTGATCGAAGCCTGTAGCAAGCGATGGCACTAGGTTCATGTCTTTATCCAAAGCGAAGAGGGTATCATATATTCCTGCCTCGCGCAGGTACCAGCCTGTGTATTTGTAGGCTGGATCGAGATTCTCGTCAGGACCGAAGATCAAATCCGCCTTCAGGATCTTCTCTGAGGAGCTCGAATCGGCAATTGTGGGCGACGTCAATAGCAATAATATCAAAAACGTCGTCATTATAGCAGGCAATTCTCTAATTTTTGACATATGCACCTCACCATTTTTTGGTTTTCAGTTTAATTAGTATTAAGTATTTCGATATGAGTACTACCAATGGTTTGATGAAAAGGACTTTGGCTGTCACATCTATGAGAGTTATCACGAATGAAGCATGGGATACCTTGCAGTGTGGTAAAGGTGACCAAACAGGCGAGGATCGTCTGCGAGATCTGAGGAGAGAAGATCTATGTGCTTCACCGCATCGGTCTCGTTTTTGCCTTATGCTTCCCTCCATGAATCTGTATTGCTTCGTATGAGCCAAAGTTCAAACCTGTAACTGATTCACGACCCACTGCCGATTGATGCAGCAAAAAGATGATACTCTGAGGTTGCCAAACCTGCAAGGTATGAGAGGAGATCTGCAAAGGCTGAAGGTTCTTCCCCTGGCCTTCGACAGCTTTGGAGTTCGGTCGATGGCCACGTACGTGGAGACCGAGGACGTGAAGGTGCTCATCGACCCCGCAGTGTCACTCGGACCAAGGAGGTTTGGGCTGCCTCCCCATCGACTGGAGTTGGAGAGGATGGACCAGGCCTGGAATGATATAAAGAGCTATGCCTCCAACTGTGACCTGTTGATCGTAACCCATTATCATTACGACCATCACAATCCTGATGAGATCGATTTTTACAGAGATAAGACGCTTTACATCAAAGACCCTAAGAATAACATCAATAAAAGCCAAATGGAAAGGGCATCGCATTTCCTGAAAGAACTGCGGGGCCTGCCCAAGGCAGTCGAATTTGCGGATGGAAGATCATTTCAACATGCTGCTACTACTATTAAATTCTCGCCTCCAGTCTATCACGGCACGAATTCTCGGCTCGGTTATGTGCTGGAGACAAGCATCTCTTGCCACGGAGAGAAAATGGTTTTTTCAAGCGATGTCGAGGGCCCCTCTCTGGATGAGCAAGTTGATTTCATTCTTCGTGAGAGGCCTGATCTCCTTATCCTCGACGGCCCTATGACCTATATGCTCGGCTACAGGTACTCTGTGGAGAGCCTGGCGCGATCTGTTGCGAATATAGCCAAGATAATAACTGAGACCACTGTGAGGGTCATCATCCTGGATCACCATCTTCTACGGGACCAAAATTATAAAGCGAAGTTGGCAAAGGTCTACGAATGCGCAGAGGAGAATGGCGTCAGGGTTTTGAGCGCTGCAGAGTACGCTGGCAGGGAGCCAGACTTATTGGAAGCAAGAAGAAAGGAGCTGTACGCTGAGATTTAGAGACGTCTCTGGGACGGATCCGATCTCATATCATACAACGCCGAAAGGTTTAGAGGCATTAGAGCAGTTCAGGGCTATCAAGTCGCTGATTTGAATTGAAATGCTCAGTCATCTAGCCAGAACTCTCGCGGCCATAGCACTCTGCCATCTCGGCCGCGTCCTTGGGAGCATGTTTCGAAGCGGTTCTGGATCATGTCCTCCACCTCGTGAATCGAGATCTGGAAGGTCTCTGCCAGGATCTCCTTCGCTATATGAAGCTCCAGGACCTTGGAGGAGGTGCTGCTCATGGATTCGTAGGGCTTCACCAGCTGCTTATGAGGTCTTATCATGCGCTTTTGGGCTCGTGCCATGATAACTACATAGTACGTATAAGATTAAGTAGTTTTGCCGGAAAAAGATAACAGAAAACCATTTTTACATAAATGAAAGTATGAATAAGATACAATTGATGGAATGATGGTTGAGCGTTCACGTGGCCCAATGAGCTAAAAGGGAGAATAGACAATCGATCAAGATCTCTAAAAAAATCCCGATGTCGAGTCTGGAGCGGGCCAGCGCCGAAATCCACAGCGTCCTTTAAATGGGAGCCGATCACCACGGTGATGGCCTGACCTCGCCCCGAGCCCGATCAAAACCTGGCCATTGGAGAGCACAGCGCTGAACTTTGTCGCAGCGTCCGTCTCATGGGAGTCCCACACCATGGTGTGCTGGGCCTTATGCTCTCATTTGCCATCGGCTTTATGCCGCGTCCTGCTCCTGACGAGCACTCCAGAGCGCTGAATTTAAGGCATACTACGCCCTTTAAGGCGTGTATCTCTTGTCCTTTCAGCTTTTCTCTGGTGCTATTCCGGATGCTGCCCAGAAGACAGCACCTCTCCGGACCTTGGAAATTTCGACGACATCCACGGAGGATGAGCTTGTCGAATTCCTTGGCCTTGAGAGCTAAGCCGAACTGCGTCGTCTCGTCCACACAGCGCAAAACGCGGCAAACTACTTATTTATTCGTTATGATTATTTATAGTTTGCGGTCGACGGCCCGGCTGAGCGTGAGCTATTCCATCTTTCGGCTACAAGGAGTGGAGCTGGCAGGTGATGGCTGGCAAGTGAAGAGGTTGGGAAAAAGGTTTTCAAGGGGATGCTGGTGGATCAGCTCTAGAGACTCGCTGAAGGAACACCAGCCTCACTCGTCCTTCATTTCTCAGGGTACCCCAGCACAACTCCCTCTGGATACTCCAGGCCCATGAACATCTCAAGGTACTCCTTGTAGATCTTCTCGGGATCGATATCTATCTCGGGATTCAGCCATCTGGCATAGTAAGCATCCCCCACAATGCCGTCGGGTCCCCAGGCGATCTCAGTGCTCAAGAGATATATCCTGTTGTTTTTGGCAGCGTCCAGGTTGCTCCATCCCGGCCTTTCATCTACATAGCTCTTTAAGATCGCTGCAGCTTCCTTCGTGCTGTTCCAGCCGGCGCTTCCGCTGCCCGGAGCCAGGGACTTTATGATCACATCCGGATTCTCCTTCAAGACCCACTCGCTATCCACTTTGGGATACTCGGGAAGGTCTGCGGCGATGTTCCTTCCACCCGTGAAGTCGCAGACGGAGTCACCGCTGCTGCCTTTGCCGTAACTGGATATCTCAGAGATTGTATTCTTTGATCCCCATTCCATGAAGAGGCGCGACTTTTCATCTTCCTTGAGAGCGGCTACATAATCCCTTATGGGCTGCTCATAGCCGTTTCGCCATTGCAGATACCTATCTGCTTCATCATTCTTGTTCAGGATGAATCCCAGCGTCTTCATCTCCGACCGGATGATGTTATCTCTGTAGAAATCAAGGCCGAGAACAGCTATGCCCGCTGATTTGAGGCTCTCCTCCAGTTTTGTGGCCCGGTCGCGGTTGGCAGAGGTGATGACGATATCCGGCCGGAGGTTGACGATGGCCTCGCTGTCAGGTGTAGACCAGGTTCCGACAGCCGGTTTATCTGCCAGCTCTGGATAATAGTATTTCATCTCAATGATATCCGATGATACTCCCACCATCATATCCTGTGCATTAAGTATCTTGACGGCCTCATTCCTGTAGCTGCCCAGGGCGATTAGGGACTTCGCCGGCATCTTGATCGTCACATTCCTGTCGATTGAGTCGGAGACTGTCAGCTCCTTCTCCTCGCCCTTAATTATCTCATTTATCGTGTCAATGTCCAAGGAGTCGATCCTGCCGTCTAAGTTGGCATCGGAAAGCTTCGTTGGCGCACACTTCCCGTCAACTATGCCCTGCACATAGGCTGCGTCGGCGTCATCTATCCTGTCGTCCATATTTGCATTGCCGAATATTCTCAGCAGGTCTGTGCTGCCCTGCTGCTCAGCTGCGGCGATTGGCATGACGAGGGCAAGGAGCGCCAAGATACAGCATACAGATTTCATGCTACTTGATGATAATATATTCATATTATATCACTAAAATTTTGATTTGCAACATCATTGATTATAAATTTTTCTGCAAATTTCAAAAAAGTAAAACAATGGATCTAAACGCTCATCCTCTTCAAGGCCAGCATCCCTCCACACAGAAATATGGCAAAGAAGGCCAGCAGGATCAGGAATGATGCCCAGGGCAGAGGCTGGTCCAGGGCTGCAGCCCGCAGAAAAAGGCTGGCGTGGGTGAGGGGTAGCGCATAGAGCGCCATCTTCAGCCCGAATGGCACCTGGGCCAGGGAGAAGAATGTTCCTCCCAGGAATGTCATGGGCATCAGGATCAGGCTTCCGAAGGTGGCCATGTCCTCATGCGAGCGTGCCAGAAGGGCGGCGAGCACCCCCAGAAAGGCAAACGTCAGACAGCAGAGCAAGAGCCCAAGAACAAATGGCAGACTGATATGCATGTGCGGTGCGATAAGCAGGGCCACTGCCAAAAAACCAACAGAGCTTAAGACACCCCTCACAACGCCGATCAGGGCTTTTCCCAACAGCAAGGAGGGCAGCCCCACTGGGGCCATGAGGCATTCATCGAAGCTCTTGAAGTAGAGCCTGTCGACGTTCAGCCTGGTCCCAGCCCCATTGAAGCTGGTGGTCATGGCCGTCAGGGCGATTATTCCCGGTATCACGAATTCGAGATAGCTCGTCCCATTCAGGTTAATTCCCCGGCCAAGTCCCCAGCCGAAGGCCACCAGATAGAGGATAGGACTCATCAGCGTGGTTATGAGGTAGCGAGGCCAGCGCCGCTTGAGTGCTGCCAAGTCTGACCAGAGTATGCTGTATGCATCGAGCATCTAATCCCCTATGACCTTCTGGCCTGTCAGCTCTATGAATACATCCTCCAGGTTCGACTCCCTCATGATCACCCGCTCGGTATTGGGCAAGCTTTGGATGAACCTGGCAGCGCTCGATCGATCCGGAAAATAGCGGTAGGTTGTGCCGTTCTCCTTCTCTTGTAGCTCAACTGCGACCATGCCCAGCCTCTGGCGGAGTTCCAGAGGGCTTCCGAGAGCGATCAGCTTGCCGTGATGAAGCACTCCTACCCTCTGGCATAAAGCCTCTGCCTCCTCAATGTAGTGTGTGGTCAAGAAGACCGTTGTGCCTTCAGAGTTCATCCTGCGTATGAGATCCCAGACCCTGCGCCTGGTTTGAGCATCCAGCCCCACAGTCGGCTCATCCAGAAAGAGGAGCTTAGGCCTATGGATTAGGGCCCGGGCGATCATGGCCCTTCTCTTCATGCCCCCCGACACGCTGTCGATGAGATAGTCGGCATGATCGGAGAGCTCCACATAGTCCAGCAGCTCAGCTATCCTCTTCCTTCGCTCCGATCTGGAGATGTGATGCAGCCGTGCGTGCAGCTCGAGGTTCTCGGCAATGGTCAGATCTCTGTTCAGGCTTAGGTGCTGCTGGACCACGCCGAACTCCGATTTCACACTTGCAGGATCTCTGGCTACATCGATGCCGTTGATGAGCACCTTTCCTGATGTGGGCTTCGTAAGTGTGGTCAGGATGCGTATGGTTGTTGTCTTGCCAGCTCCGTTGGGCCCTAGAAATCCGAAGAGCTCGCCTTGAGATACGCACAGGTTAAGCCCGTCGACAACCTTCTTCCCGGAGTATTCTTTATTTAAGCCTGATATATCGATTATATTGCTCATAAAGCCTCGTGATCCCTCCAGAACGCCATTTAATCGATATACTTTCAGGTATTGGCATCAAAGAGGAGCTTATGCTCCAGGTCGATGATGCTGTAGAGCGCCTCGGGCGTCAGCCCTGAGATGGGATAGTACTTTCCCCCTGCAGTCTCTGCGATATCCCTGCAGTATCCAAGCCTCATATCCATGAACGAGTTCTCCACAACCTCAGTGTCTATGACTATGGTGTTGACCCCAAGTTGGCGACTCCTCTTGGAGATCTCCAAGAGCTCATCTTTGATCTTGCCGCCCATGCCCACGTTGGCCCGGCCGTCGGATATGAGTACCATCATGGGCTTGATCTCATCGTTCTTTCTCATCTCCCCCTGCAAGAGCTGTAGGCCGCGGGAGAGGCCGGCGGAGAGCGGCGTCTTGCCGCCTGTGGGAAGCTCCCGCAGGCGGCTCAAGGCCAGATCCACGCTGGAGCAGGGAGGCAGGATGAGCTCCGCGTCCTTGCCCTTGAACGCCACCATGCCTATCTTATCCCTCTTTTGATAGGAGTCCATGAGGAGAGACAGGACAGCACCTTTAGCGCTCTCCATCCTCTGATTCGCACCCATGGAGCCGCTGGCATCCACAACGAATAAGACCACAGCGGATGTCTTCCCAACGCGCTCCTTCTCCCTGATGTCCTCGCTCTTCACCTTGATGGCGTTGTTTCCAGACCTCGATCTCTGGTATGGGGCAGCGGCCCGGATTGTGGCGTCGATGGCGATGTCCTTTCTTCCTGTCGGCATCCTCTGCCTGAGATATCTGCCCGTGTTTTGGGCCGCCAGGGTGTTCATCCTCCTGCCGCTGACCCTGCGGCGCATCACCCTGTCTCTCCTGCGGGAGATCCCAATCTTCCGAACATCTATTGGGGCTCCTATCTCGAAGATCCGCTCCTGCGGCGATGCAGCCTGTGACTGGTTGGAGTCCTGCTGCGAGTCGGGCTGCTGTGGCTCTTGCTCCTGCTTTTTCTGCTGCGGGGGTTTTTGCTGCTGAGGAGGTCTCTTTTGCTGCTGCTCATGTTGGTGCTCATGCTGATGTTCATGCTGCTGCTTTTCCATGGACCTGTCCAGCTTATCCTTGTTCAACGTCGGCGGCTCAAAAGGCCGGCTCCTCATCCTGTGGGCCAGTGCCAGCTCCATGGCCTTCTTCACGTCCTCGGGCTGGACCTCTCTCCTTCCCTGGAAGGCGGCAATGGTCTTAGCCGTTCTGGAGATCACTATCTCCGCCCTGTGCGTCCTGACCCCCAGGTCTATGCAGGTAGCAGCTATTGTGCGGAGCAGATCATCACTCAATGTAACCTGGGGGAGCATCTCCCTGGCTTTGCATATCTGCTCTTTCAGCCGGTCCTGATCGTCCTGATATGCCCTTACAAATCCCTCAGGATCGAGATCGAATTCGTCAGCCATCTTTGCGATCTGCATTCGCTGCTCAACGTCCTCGATTCCGGCCACGCTCACCTGCAGCCCGAACCTGTCCAGAAGCTGCGGCCTGATCTCTCCCTCCTCGGGGTTCATGGTCCCGACCAGGATGAAGCGAGCGGGATGGGCCACTGACACACCCTCGCGCTCCACGATGTTCACTCCCATGGCGGCTGAATCCAATAGAACATCAGCTACGTGATCATCTAGCAGGTTGACCTCATCTATGTAAAGTATCCCACGATTGCAGGCCGCAAGGATGCCAGGTTCGAGGGCTTTTATGCCCTCCTTGATGGCCTTCTCTACATTTAAGGAGCCGACCACTCTATCCTCCGTCGCCCCCAGGGGCAGATCGATGACAGGCGTCTTTCTCTTAATCCCTTTTATCTGATTTTTCTGACTCTTCTCAAAACATAGATCGCACATGGCCTCTTGGTTGGCTGGGTCGCAGTTGAAGGGGCAGTCCTCGACCACGAGTATATCCTCCAGCAGGTCGGCCAGGGCCCGCACAGCAGTGGACTTGGCGGTGCCCTTGTCGCCTCGGATAAGAACTCCACCTATGCGGGGATTTATAGCATTTAAAATCAGGGCGAACTTCATGTCGTCTTGGCCGACGATAGATGTGAATGGGAGGGTTCTTCTCTTCAAATGATGCATTGTCATCGCCTTTTTTATAAGCTTGTTTCGGATCTATATAAGGCTTTATGCCGTATTACTAAGTGCTATTTTCATAAATTATTTCTAGAAAATAATATTATTTAATTTATTTAGCAATGAGATAAATTTATTAATATCAAGTCAGGCGGAATAATCAGATCATCATCAATCTGCACCTGACGAGGCAGACGCGCTATAACGGATGCTCCTTAACTGGAATCATATGGCAGTGAATGAGCGGTTTTGGAAGAATCGCATTAGAGCAGACATCTGCATCATTATTGTGATCGAATAATACTAACACCAAAAGATTTATTAATATTAGCATAAAGTACCTTTGTCGCTCTAATCGATGGAATTTGGGGATCAGGCATGAATGTCATTTGCAGCTTGAATCTGTTACTCTGCAACGAGAGCCTTTCACGCTCAGTAAAAGGCTTTGCAGGAGCGGAAATTGGGATAGATGGGGCCGTGAAAAGGCTGGGGCAATATCTGGATGCGGCGAAGGTATTATTCTGAGGAGTAGATCGATGTCGGCTGCACATTCCCATGATAATCCTGCTGCGGATCTGAGGGAGCAGTATGAGAAGTTCATCAGCAAAAAGATCTTCTGTCTCTTCGCCTTCATCTTAGCGATAATTTTGCTGGCAGGATATGCTGCCACGCGAGGTTCAGCTGATATAAGAGTCGCTGATGTTTATGCCACGATCCTTGCCAGGTTCTTTCCCGGCTATTTCCAGACAAACTGGTTCTCGGACACCATCGTTTGGGGGCTGAGGCTGCATCGCATCCTCCTGGCGATAGTTGGAGGCATCGGACTTGCCATTGCCGGAGCGGTGATGCAGGGCATCCTCAAAAATCCCCTTGCCAGCCCTTTCACCCTGGGAATCTCCTCAGCCGCGGGATTCGGAGCTGCTCTGGCCATAGTCATGGGCGCTGGATTTGTGGGCGGGCAGTGGCTGATCGTGGGCAATGCCTTTATTTTCACAGTTCTCGCCTCCTTCGCCGTCTACGGACTGGCAAAATACAAGGGCATCACCCCCGAGACAATGATCCTGGCAGGAATTGCCATCATGTACCTCTTCTCGGCAATGACATCCTTTCTGCAGTACGTGGGGCATGCGGAGCAGGTTCAAGAGGTCGTCTTCTGGATGATGGGCTCTTTGGGCCGCTCCTCCTGGGATAAGGTCTGGATAGTCACTGTGGTCATTGTCGTTTGCTTCCCGTATCTCCTCCTAAAATCCTGGGATATCAATGCCCTTGGTGCGGGCGACGAGACCGCAAAGAGCTTGGGAGTAAATGTGGAGAGGACGCGCGTCGTTTGCATGATGCTGGTATCGTTCATAACTGCGGCGGTGATCTGCTTTACGGGCACCATCGGATTCATCGGCCTGGTCTCGCCTCACATCACGCGCATGATAATCGGGGGAGATCACAGATTCCTGCTGCCAATCTCAGGTCTGGCCGGTGGATTGCTGCTGCTCGCCGCTGATACAGTGGCCAGGACCCTACTCGCTCCAGTCATCCTGCCGGTGGGCATCATGACAGCCTTCCTGGGCGTGCCCTTTTTCGTATACCTTTTCATGCACCGGAAGAAGGAGTTCTGGTGAGCTGCAGGCAGAGTAGGGCCAGATCCTCATTCTTTTATTATTCGGTAATACAATTGCAATAAAAAATTTTATTAACATGGTGTGAGAGTAAGCCTTAAGGCGAAATATCCACCTGGAAAGTGAGGCCCAATGGTAAAAATCTCGATCAAAGACCTGACCTTCAGCTACCAAAGCAACAAGATCCTTGACGATTTGAACGTCATTGTAGATGACGCTGAGATCTTGAGCCTTGTGGGGCCGAACGGATCGGGCAAGACCACGCTCATCAAATGCATCGACCGCATCCTCAAACCCAAGGGAAGCATCCTGCTGGAGGGGCAGGATGTACAGAGCATGAAGCAGCAGGAGATCGCCAGGCGATTAGGCTATGTGCCTCAGTCCAGCTCCACGCCGCTTGCCACTACCGTTTTTGACACAGTTCTCATGGGCAGAAGGCCTCACATCAGCTGGCGCGTCTCCGATGCAGATCTGGACAAGGTAGCGGACACCCTGGAGCTTTTAAATCTGCAGGAGCTGGCCATGCGCGATTTCGGCCAGCTCTCCGGCGGCCAGAAGCAAAAGGTGCTAATCGCCAGGGCTCTTGCCCAGGAGCCCGCAGTGCTCCTTCTTGACGAACCCACGTCCAACCTGGATATGAAGCACCAGCTGGATGTCATGGAGACCATAAGTTCACTGGTCAAAGAGAAGGGCATATCGGCAGTGATGGCCATACACGACCTCAACCTTGCCGCCCGGTTCTCGGATACATTGGTGATGCTGAAGAAGGGAGTTGTCTACGCCGCCGGAGCCCCTAATGATCTGCTGAGCGAGAAAAATATCAGCGAGGTCTACGGCGTTGAGGCGTTGGTTATGAGATCTCTGGATAAGCCCTGCATTGTGCCTCTGCGGTCTTTGAATGGCGCTGCGGCGGGCTGATGGCATTATCATTTGATTTGAGACGTAAATGTGATTAAACGCAAATTTTGTGGTAAAAAGAAAGTCAGGAGGAGACCATTATGAAAATCACATGTCTCGTTGGAAACCCATATCTGCCCATAATCTCCAGGGCAGGAAAGCAACTGGCCTTTGACCTGCAGCTTTATTCGACCCAGAGGCTCGAGGACAACCAGGACAAGATAGCAGAAGCATTGAAGTCCTGCCAGGACTCCGACTTGATCTTCATTCACCGCGGCAGTGATGGAATTTGGGATGAGATCGAGCCGAGGCTGAAGGAGATTGGAAAGAATAAGCCTATCGTATGTCTTGGCTATGACCAGGCCTACTGGATGCTCTCCACAGCTCCTGCAAAAGTTGTGGTCACCGCAAATGCTTACCTGACGCACGGCGGAGAGGATAACATGCGCAACATGCTCCTGTATCTCTGCCGGGAGCTGCTGCATATGGATGTGGCTGCGCTTCCTCCCTGCCCCATGCCCTGGGAAGGGGCGTACCATCCGGATGCTCCACGCCACTTTGACGATGTCCGGGAGTATCTCAAGTGGTATGAGCCCGACGGCGGCCCGACCGTAGGATTGCTCTTCTCAAGGTTTTACTGGGTAAACAGAAATCTGGCCACAGAGGACGAGCTGATCAGAGCGCTGGAGCGGGAAGGATTGAACGTCATCCCTGTGTTCTCATATTCCGTCCGAGATGAGGATCTTGGCACCAGGAGCATGGGCGAGGTGGTTTGGGACTACTTCTTCATTGAGGGCAAGCCGATCATAGATGCCATGGTAAAGACGGCTCCCTTCTTCCTGGGTCAGGATAGGAGCAATCTGGGAGAGGCAAAAAGTAACCAGACGGGCATAGCTCTTTTGAAAAAGCTGAATGCACCTGTATTTGAGCCCGTCCTCTCCACCCGGATGACCCTGGATGAATGGGAGAACAGCATCGGACTGTCCAACGACATCGGCTGGGCTGTGGCCATGCCTGAGTTCGAAGGGATGATCGAGCCCATCATCATAAGCGCCGGGTCAAAGCAAGGCGATCATGAGGAGCGCACGCCTATTGCGGAGCGCTGCGCGAAGCTTTCAAAAAGAGTTAAGAAATGGATCGACCTGGCCAGGAAGCCGATAGCCGAGCGGCGTGTGGCCTTCATCCTCCACAACAACCCATGTGCCTCTGTTGAAGCGGCCGTCGGCGGCGGCGCGCACCTGGACACAATCGAGAGCGTCTCGAGAATCATGAACAGGATGGCGCAAGCCGGCTATTCTCTGGAAAACGCTCCTGCGACTGGCAAAGAGCTGATCGAGACCATCATGGGCCGAAAAGCCATCTCCGAGTTCCGCTGGACTCCAATCGAGGAGATCGTGGCCAAAGGGGGAGTCCTGGCCTATCAGACCAAAGAGGAGTATGAGCGCTGGTTTGACACGCTCACGCCCCAGGTAAAGGACCGCGTCTGCGAGGCCTGGGGCAATCCGCCCGGCGAGCTGAAGAACGACATCCCTGCAGCCATGCTCTACCAGGGCAAGATCGTGATCACGGGCGTTCAGTATGGCAATGCCGTAGTCTGCGTCCAGCCCAAACGCGGCTGCGCAGGAGCGCGCTGCGACGGCCAGGTCTGCAAGATCCTGCACGACCCGGATGTGCCGCCCACGCATCAGTACATGGCCACCTACCGCTATCTTGAGGAGATCTTCGGTGCAGATGTGCTCATCCACGTGGGGACGCACGGCAACCTGGAGTTCCTGCCCGGAAAAGGCGTGGGGCTTTCCAGGAACTGCTATCCCGACATCTGCATCGGAACCATCCCCCATCTGTACATCTACAACGCCGATAACCCGCCCGAGGGAACCATCGCCAAGAGGCGCAGCTACGCTGTCTTAGTGGACCACATGCAGACGGTCATGACAGAGTCGGGGCTCTACGACGAGCTGCTGGAGGTGGACAGGCTGCTCGGAGAGTATGAGATTGCCAAGCACGACCACGCAAGGTCACACGAGCTGCGCCATCTGCTCATCGACGCAATCAAGGCTGCAAACCTAGACAAGAGCATTAGGCATATTGAGGAGATGCCAATCGAGGAGATTGTGACCAAAGCTCACAACGAGCTCAGCCGCGTGAGAAACACGCAGATAGACTCCGGCATGCACATCTTCGGCCAGCTTCCAGAAGGTGAGAAGCGTGTGGAGTTCATCAACTCCATAATGAGATTCGAAGGAAGCGGTGTGCCGCTGCGCGGCACCGTCGCCTCCATGATGGGCCTCTCCATGGAGGAGCTTCTGGCCGACCAGGGAGCCGTAAACGAGCGCTATGGCAAGTCTCACGGG
>MVQH01000083.1 GCA_002067755.1 Methanosaeta sp. PtaB.Bin018 | reverse complement strand
TGATGTCGTTTGCCAGTACTGCTCCTGTTGCCGTGACATTTGTAAGTGCCGTCTCATTCAGGGCTGGCGCAGTCTCATTCAAGGCTGGCGCAGTCTCATTCAGGGCTGAGGCAGTCTGATTCAGGGCTGGCGCAGTCTCATTCAGGGCTGAGGCAGTCTCATTCAAGGCTGGCGCAGTCTCATTCAAGGCTAGCGCAGTCTCATTCAAGGCTGGCGCAGTCTCATTCAGGGCTAGCGCAGTCTGATTCAGGGCTGGCGCAGTCTCATTCAAGGCTGGCGCAGTCTCATTCAGGGCTAGCGCAGTCTCATTCAGGGCTGGCGCAGTCTCATTCAAGGCTGGCGCAGTCTGATTCAGGGCTAGCGCAGTCTCATTCAAGGCTGGCGCAGTCTGATTCAGGGCTGGCGCAGTCTGATTCAGGGCTGAGGCGGTCTCATTCAGTGTGATGTTCAGCGTTGTGTTGTTAATGGTAGTATTATTCAAAGCAACCGCGTTCTCTTGAGCTGAAGCAGCAAGAACAGATGAGGTCATCAAGACCAGGATGCTTGTGAAATATATAAACTGGTTATTCATATAACACCTCGGCCATTATCAGATAGCTTTGAGTTTATCAATCTTGCCCGTATTCTGAGCGCCCGCTCAAGATCAAATTGTTTCGCCGCCGTCCTCTCCCAGCTCACAGGCATCGCTGTTGATGAATTTGCCATTGCGGCGGCGCAGCTCGCAGACGATCCTTCCGTCCACGATTCTCAATATCCTATCCGTCTTCTCCGCAAGGGTCATGTCATGTGTTACCAGAATGAATGTCTGGTTGATCTTCCGATTCAGCTCCCGAAGCAGGTTATAGATCAGATCGGAGCTCTTGGTGTCCAGGTTTCCTGTCAGCTCATCGCCGATGACGATAGAGGGCCCATTGGCCAGAGCCCTTGCTACGGCCACGCGCTGGTTCTGGCCGCCGGAAAGCTGGCTTGGCCTGTTGTCGAGCCGCTCGCCCAGGCCTACTGCCTGCAAAAGTTCCAAGGATCGCATGCGGGCCTCTGCTTTGCTCTTTTTGTTGATCAGCATTGGCATCATGACGTTCTCGAGCGCTGAAAACTCCGGAATGAGATGATGATACTGGAAGACGAAACCCAGCTCGCGATTGCGAAGAGCTGCGCGCTCCTTGGCACTGGCCCGGCTAACGTCTATGCCCTTGAGAAAGATCCGACCGCTGCTGGGCGTGTCCAGCAAGCCTATCATGTTCAGTAGGGTGCTTTTACCGCTACCACTAGGCCCCACTATTGCCACAAATTCGCCGGCCAAGATCTTGAGGTTAATCCCATCGAGGGCGCGAACTTCCACGCCGTTATCGTAGATTTTGCTGAGGTCCTTTAGCACTATTATCTCATCACTCACGATCTCATCACTCACAATCTCGTCGCTCACATTATCTGTAGCAGATGAACGCATTTGTACTTGCCTGTTCTAATTGATTTTCTCCCCACCATAAGGTCCTCAAGTTCTGCTTGCTCTTCGCGAATTAATTGATCTAATATGGCATATTGATCTCGATATCTTATGCACCTAATGACCAGCGATATAATAAAAAATTTAAAAGTCGTCTTCGCCTAATTAAATATTCACACTGCCCATCATACCTATTTATAAGAGAGAAAACAAACTGATTCTAAACATATTATATTTTAAATAATTTTTTATGGAGGCTGGACACATCCTAATAATAATAATCTATAATCCTGATAATAGGTTAGTCGGATTATTAATGCATGCCTGATCTAAGCAATATTGCTGAAAAACAAAAGCGTTAAGATCCGATCGCAATGCCAAGGGGGAGGACTATCATGAAACGGAGCAAACACGAGATAATCTCACAAATTCTGGATGTGTGTAGGAATGGGGCCAGCAAGACGAGGATTGTATATCAGGTAAATCTCAATTTCAGAACTGTCAACCCGTATATCGACTTGCTTATTAAAAATGGATTGATAAATAAAACTGAGGGAAAGAACACATTATACGAGACCACAGATCGAGGCGTAGAACTGTTGAACAAGTTCAAGGAGATGAATAGCCATTTAGGTCTGACCCAAGTCTCCTAGTGCTACGAGACTGGGCAGTTCCCCAAATATCCATTCGACCATTGACCTTCACACTTGCCTGCAAACTAGAGGAGCTCCTTAAGGCTGCCTTCGGTGAGGTAATGTGCCTCCGATGGTATGAAAATGGTTCTCGCAAAGGTCCATTTTCATCCACATGGGCGACCTCGGGCCATGTGTGTTTTTTCATAAACCAAGCTGTCCTTCACCCAAGGCTTATTACTCTCGAGATGAAAGGGGCAAATATGATCTACACCATCACCCTCAACCCTGCTTTAGATCGCACCATATGGATCCAAAGGATTCGCGACGATGTATCCAACAGAATCCTTGAAGAGAAGAGCTTCGCTGGAGGAAAGAGCATTGATGTCTCCAAGGTGCTGAAGAACCTTGGAGTGGAGAACACGGCTCTTGGGTTCGTAGGGGGCTTTGCTGGTCGGGAGCTGGAAGGCAGATTGCTGAACGAGGGAATTCAGAGCGATTTTGTGCGCGTCTCAGGTGAGACCAGGACGAACATAATCATCCACGAGAAGGAGACAGGAAAGCAGCTCGCTTTCAATGCGCGCGGCCCTGAGATCAAGCCCAGTGAGCTGATGCAATTCATAGAGCAGCTGGAGAGCCTGTCCTGCGCAGAGGTCGTCGCCATTGGTGGCAGCCTGCCACCCGGCATCAGCCCCGAGATATATCGCAAGATAATAACTGTCGTGAAACGGTGCCAGGCCAAGGTTGTGCTGGACGTGGACGGCGAGGCTCTTCGCCAGGGTATCAAGGCCCATCCCAATATCATCAAGCCCAATTTGCATGAGCTCTCCGAGCTGGTGGGACGGGAGCTGAAGGAGCTGGACGAGATCATTGCAGCCGCCCGCGAGATCAGTCGCCAGGGCGTGGAGATCATACTCGTCTCCATGGGTGCAAAGGGCATCCTTCTAGTCTCAAGCGGCCATGAGTATCTGGCTGTGCCTCCTGCAGTTGATGTGGAGAGCACAATCGGGGCTGGCGACTCGTCGGTGGCCGGATTCATCTGCGGCCTGGTGCAGGGCAAAGACCTGAAGGATTGCCTGATCTACGCAACTGCAGCCGGCACGGCCACAACCCTTCGCCAGGGTACGGCACTCTGCCAGAAGGATGACTTTTTATTGCTCGTGCCCCAGGTGAAGTTGTCTGTTCTCTTGGGGGAGGAGAGATGACTGAAAATATAATCGTTCCCATGGACGTCCCTGGACGCTGCCGCAACAAATACCTAGAAAACTATCTTCGGCTGACCCATGGAAGCGGGCGGATGATGCTCTTTGCAGGTGACCAGAAGGTCGAGCATCTCAACGACGACTTCTTCGGAGAGGGAATCGACCCTCAGGACGCCAACCCTGAGCATATGTTCCAGATTGCAGCCGGGGCGAAGATAGGTGCTTTTGCCACTCAACTGGGGCTGATAGCACGCTATGGCATGGACTATCCAGACGTGCCGTACATCGTTAAGCTGAACTCCAAGACGAACCTCGTTGAGACATCTCAGGCCGAGCCATGCAGTTTGCAATGGATCGAACCAAATCAGGTGGTCGATTTCTCTGAGACGAGCGGCCTGCATATCTTGGGCGTGGGCTACACAGTCTACCTTGGCAGTGAGCACGAGGGCGAGATGCTCCGCCAGGCTGCGCAACTGGTCTTCCAGGCCCACCGCAATGGGCTCGTGGCAGTCCTTTGGATGTATCCGCGCGGCAAGGCAGTGAAAGACGAAAAGGACCCGCATCTTGTGGCAGGTGCAGCGGGAGTCGCGGCTGCGTTGGGATGTGATTTTGTCAAGGTGAACTATCCTGTCAAGGCAGGCTTTGATTCAAAAGAGATCTTCAGGGAAGCAGTGCAGGCTGCAGGACGCACCAAGGTTGTATGCGCAGGTGGCGAGAGCACAGATGCCAGGTCATTCCTGCAGCGGCTGCACGACCAGATACACATCAGCGGAGCTTGCGGAAATGCTACAGGCCGCAATATTCACCAAAGGCCCCTCGAGGAGGCGATAAGGCTGTGCAATGCCATCTACGCCATAACAGTGGAGGATGCAAGCGTAGAGCGCGCCTGGAAGATCTATCAGGGAGACTAAGTCAGGATGCCAAGGCTCGTTCTGCTCAGGCACGGCCAGAGCCTGTGGAACCAGGAGGGAAGGTTCACAGGCTGGATGGATGTCGACCTCTCCGAGAGAGGCAGAGCTGAGGCCGAAAGCGCAGGCAGGCTTCTCAAAGAATGCGGCCTTTCATTTGACCTTGCCTACACCTCCGTGTTGAAGCGCGCCATCAGGACCTTATGGATAGTCTTGGACGAGATGGACCTGATGTGGATACCAGTGACCGCCTGCTGGCGTCTGAATGAGCGCTTTTACGGAGATTTGCAGGGCAAGAGCAAGATGGAGATGGAAGAGAGATACGGCCAGGACCAGGTTCACCGCTGGAGACGTGGCTTTCGGGACAGACCTCCCGCACTGCAAAGAGACGATCCCCGATATCCTTTGAATGACAGAAGGTACATCGGCCTGGGGGAGGATCAGATTCCTGTTGCTGAGTCTTTAGAGGATACTTCAAGTCGTTTGCTGCCATGCTGGCAGGGCATGATCGCCCAGGACCTGAAGAGGGGGAAGACGGTCCTCGTTGTCTCTCACGGGAACACAATCCGTGCCCTGGTCAAGCATCTTGATTCGATCTCCGACTGTGAGATCGAGAATGTGGAGATCCCGACGGGCAATCCTCTGGTTTATGAGCTGGACGCCGATCTTCGGCCGAAGGCCCACTTCTATCTCCATTGATCGATTGTTTTTTATCCAACCATGCAATCATTGCCTCTGGTTGATCATCAATGTCTGGTTATTGGGACCCGCACATCGAGCGCATGCCACTAGAGGATTTGCATGCCCTTCAGGAGGATCGGCTGAAGGCCATTGTTCGCTACGTCTACGACCACTCTGCCTTCTACCGGCAGAGGTTCAAGGAGGCAGGTGTCGAGCCAGGTGCCATCCGGTCTCTTGCGGATATCACTAAGTTGCCCTTCACTCGCAAGGTCGATTTGAGGGATAACTATCCCACAGGCATGTTCAGCGCTCCCATCAGCCAGGTTGTGCGCTATCACGTCTCCAGCGGCACAACCGGCAAACCGACGGTGGTCGGCTACACGAAGGGCGACATCGAGACATGGTCCGAGTCTCTGGCTAGAGCGCTCACATCCATCGGTCTTGGTCGCGGAGATGTGGTTCAAGTAGGCTATGGCTATGGCCTTTTCACAGGCGGCCTTGGGCTGCACTACGGTGCAGAGCGCATCGGCGCAGCAGTACTTCCCATTGGCACGGGCAACACAGAGCGTCAGATCGAGCTGATGATGGATCTTGGCACGACAGCCATCGCCTGCACTCCATCCTACTTCCTGCACATCATGGAGGTGGCGGAGAGAATGGGCGTGTCCATCAAGGACGACACAAAGCTCGTGGCAGGTGTCTTCGGAGCTGAGCCCTGGTCACTGGAGACGCGCAAAAGGATCGAGGATGCGACTGGCATAAACGCGTATGACGTCTACGGCACCAGCGAGATATCAGGACCTCTGTTCACAGAGTGCCATGAGAAGAGTGGCATTCACGTCTGGGGCGACATGTTCCTGGCTGAGGTCGTCGATCCCAAGACCGGCGAGCCTGTGGAAGATGGCGAGCGCGGAGAGCTGGTCTTCACTACGCTGCACAAGTTCGCTTTGCCTCTTATCCGATACAGGATCGGCGACCTATCCATCCTTACCAATGAGCCGTGTGATTGTGGACGCACTCACCCCAGAATCCTGAGGATCTTGGGGCGCACGGACGACATGCTCATCATTCGCGGCATCAATGTATTCCCAAGCCAGGTCGAGTCTGTATTGATGAACATACCAGAGGTTGGCGATCACTGGGAGATCATAGTGGACCGCAAGGGGCCGCTTGATATTATGACAGTGCGCGTGGAGCTGACCGAGTCGGGCTTCTCAGACAAGATCGGCGACCTGATGGGGCTCAAGAAGAAAGTCTCAAAAGAATTAAAAAGCGTGCTGAACATAGCAGCTGAGGTAGATCTGGTCGAGCCCGGGACCGTACCGCGGTCAATGGGCAAGGCCAAGAGGGTTACTGATAACAGAAAGGTGTAGGTAGGGCTTTAAAAATGGCAGAGATCAAACAGATATCGCTCTTTGTGGAGAACCGGCCTGGAAGGACGGCCAAGGTTGCTAAGACGCTATCCGATGCAGGTGTGAACATCCGTGCCCTCACGATCGCCGAGGCAGGTGACTTTGGAGTCATACGCATGGTCCTCGACGACCCAGAGAAGGGATACAAGGTCCTGAAGGAGAATGCCTTCACAGTGTCCATGACGGATGTCCTGGCAGTGGAGATGAAGGACAGCCCCGGCGGTCTTTACGAGATCGTCAACACCCTAGGTCAGAGCAATGTGAACGTGGATTATGCCTACGCCTTCGTCACGGCCAAAGCAGAGCGTGCCATGCTGATCTTGAGGGTGGACGACATCGCCAAGGCAAGGAGGGTGTTGGGGGAGAAGGGCGTCAAGATAGCGACACGAGAGGAGGTCCAGGCCATTTGAGCCCTGGACAACTATTTCGAATCTTAAGATCCTGACTGAATCTTCCGGCAAAGATCTCGTCGAGGGTCGCATTCCACCCAGTTAGGGCCTTTGTGGAGCTAATCCCCTCAAACTCTTGGGTCATGGTCAGAGAGGATGAGTCCATCAAGGCATCTTTTTGCAGAAATATCATTTGAATCGCATCAGAGGAGATCTGGAACCCTGACCTCCCATCCCCGACCGACAGGCCCTCGCGCCACTTGCTGGTGTAGTTTACTGGGATGCTGCCCGCAGACAGATTTTGTGGTTCAAAGATCAGGCTCACGTTCTTGTGGATCCAGCGATCGCCAGCAAATGTCTCTCTGGACCTGTACAGGCCGCTGCCATGCAAATATGATTCATAGGACGGCGTGCGCTTATCTGTAGAGACGAATCCCTGGCCAAAAGAAGATTCAGTATACGATGCTCCTCTGCCGTAGGAGTCAAGGTACCGCTGCAGCAGGAAATTGCCATGAAAGCGCTCAGAGATGGCCATGCCCCCAGATGTCGCATCCTCTCCGCCATGCAGATAGCTCATCTGAGCGATTCCTCCAGAGAACTCTGATTGGGAATTGTAAACTGTCTGATTAGGATCGAGCAATATAGCAGCATCCTTTTCTATCTCATCCATGTACTGATAGCTCTCGGATAGCTTTTCTTGGCGGTAATAGTTCGCGCTGGAGGTCAGATCGGTCCACAAAGAGTCGACCGTCTGGTTCTTGCCAGAGAGCCGAAGGCTGACGGGACTGTGGCTTATGCGGGTGTGGCTCTTGAGGATGATGCCGCATTTCGTGCTATAATCCATCAGCTGAACATGTTCAAGATCTCCGCTTCCATGCTGTGTCGTCTCGATGGCAGCGCCATAGGCATCGAGCAGATTTACGATTGCGCAGCTTGAGTCGCGAACCTCATCTCCCGATATCTCTGCTGTGATGTTTGCATAATTGATCAGCGCACGAGCTTGCTGTGATGTGTTGAGCATCTGCCTGGCTGCAACGTAGCCCCGGCCTGAAACCGACTGGTTGTCCCTGAATATAACCTCCGGCCTTTTCTTTATCTTCACACAGAGCAAAATCGAGCCGCTGCTATGAGGCTGAAGCGTCCCCAGCTCCCAGCAGATGAGATTGCCATTGATGCGGCTAGGGGAGGGGATTGCTCCCACAAACTCCACATCAGGCAGCCTGTCAATTATCACCGCATCGCTGGCCTCGATTGAATGTTCATTGCCGAAAAGAATGGTGTAATTCACCAGCTCTCCCTTGAAATATTCGTTTTTTGGGGCCGTCTTCCTGATAAAGACGGATCTGACCACTAATGTCTCCAGGGACTGGAAGCTCTCGGCAGTCGTCTCAGAGGCCACTGCGTATCGATTAATTATTCTGTCGATCTCATGGCCCTCTGCTCTGTCCTCCAATCTCGCCCGCAGATCAATTTTGCCAAACTGGCCTGGCGACAGGACCCTGGACCCCAATGTCTCGGCGTTCCAAAACAGGTGAACTCCTTCGTCGTCCCTCCAAATTCGGCTGGGCCTGGGAGTGCAGCCAGCGACTTCATCGAATTGTAGATTGCTGTCCAGGATGTCCGTCACTGTAACGTTCAGAGCATCTTCAGATCCCTCGTTCTTGAAGGTCAATGTGTAGTTGAGAGAGCCCCCAGGGCAAAGGATAGGGCTTGAGGCGTTGTTCTCAATCACAAGAGCGCTGGAGCCTATCACTTTGGTTCGAGAGAGAGCTGCGCTGCTGGAGCCTATCTGTGCATGGCTCACCAGCTCCGAGCCTCCTGGCGCTGAGGGGTTCACGCGGACGGATATGTTTATGGTTCCTGATCCTTGCGGCGAAATGTCGCCTACTGTCCACTGCCCTTCTGTTCCAGTATCCGGCGGAGGTGACGCTGATAAAAAGGAGACGTTCCTGTCGTAGATCACATGTGCCATCGCCCAGATGGCACTATCTTTGGAATTTCGATAGTTCACAGTATAATTCAGGATCCCCCCAGGCAAGACCGGATCGGGGTCATCGATCATGGCGATGGCCAGCTCCTGATCAGACTGAGAGATTGGGCCCTCTCCATCATCACTGGCAAAGTACTTTCGCTCATTGGGATCATCGCCTGCAGCGCTGGTCCAAGAGAGGATGGCACTTGGTCGCTGAGAGTTGCTCTGGTTCTCTGGGATGGCCCTGTAACTGAGAATTACCTTTTTGGCATCGGCCCAGGAAGGGTCAACTGCATCGAAGTGCCACATCAGGTGCGAAGTGCCCTCGATGATCTCTCCGTCTGGGCCGGATAAGATCTCTGCTGAGCCTGGCAAATAAGCCATTTTAGAAGGCAGAAGCTCAGTGAGATCAACATCGAAGGCTGGAGCACTGCTGCTAGGAGAGTGAGAGATCTGGAGGGTTATGATCTCATAGTATTCGTCTTGCAGAATGGCTCTCTTTAAAATCAAATCAGGCTCGACTATCACAACACCGTCCGACTCGTCCGAAGAAAAATGCAGGCAATCGCTGGAATCTCTCCAGCGCAAAGTCGCTTTTTCGCCGGGGAGAAGAGCTCCTGCCCGAATATCAGGCGCATCGGCCACCTTCGCCTGAAAGCCGATCCGAATGTCCTGATCCATGGTATTGTTTACCTCGCCAAAGTACCAGGTTATGCTGACGTCTCCGGTGCCGTCGTTGGGATCCCCGACCGTCTCTTTTGGATGTATCTTGGATCCGCTGATCCTTAGGCTTTCGCTCTCATAGATCAGTCCCTTGGGAAGAAGATCAGAGACTGTGACATCGTAGACTACTGTTGCGGGCAGATCTACTATCAGTAGAACTTCGCGTTCTGGATCAAGATCATCTGATGCAGCGCATT
>MVQH01000082.1 GCA_002067755.1 Methanosaeta sp. PtaB.Bin018 | reverse complement strand
AAGCCCTGCAAATCGAGGGGGACATCTCCATTGCCACCACGAAGTACATCATCGAGGACAGGACTGCAGGGTTCAGGGATATCGTGGAATCGCTGGGCATACCCTACTACTACTCCGATCCTGGCCTCGAGAACTCCAAGATCCCGCCTGTGCAAATCTATGCCCAAGGGTATGTCAAGGAGGGCGTGGGAATGGGAGGCGCAGCGCTGCTTGCGGCCATCAATGGCGTCCCACAAAGGAGGCTTGTTGAGGAGACAGATCACGTGCTGATGACTGTCGAGCTGCCAAAGAGCTAAAAACCGAAGGTTCCAGCATCCACCCATCTGGCATCTATGATAGACCACCAATCTGTGGCCAGGCCGCTCAGGACATAGTCGTATGGCAGCCAACCATAGCCTTTTTCTCCCCAAACAGTGCCCCAGGAGTTTCTTATGAGCAGCGCACCTTTGGTCTCCGCACCATTCGTATTATTCTTTATTTTCTTGTTATCATCGTAGCCAACAGCATCTACGGCGTGCCCACCCAAAACTTTCTCACCTTTTGCTGGGAAGGGTATGGCTCCTGTCTTTGCCGCCTGGCTGATGGAGTCATAAACCACAAAGCCGAACATGGATGGCAACCCTCCTGCAAGGTTCGTCTTGATCTCCTGAAGAACTTCAGAAGTGTACAGGTTTGGCGGGTCATATCTGTAGTACTTGATGGTCTTGTAGTTCTCTGCAAAGGCATAATGGAATGCTGAAGGTTCGATGTCGAAATCCGGATCCTTATCAGTATAAGGCCAGAATTTCTCTGGGGGCATTCCAAACAGCACCATCGCTGCCATGGTCAGTCTGATGTAAGCCCCTGTATCTCCAGTCACGCCCATCAGATTTCTGGTGGTCTTGTACAGAAACAGCCTGGAGGCATCCACCCAGTTACCTGTGGCCCTCTTCTCAAAATACTCGAAAAGTCCGGCACCTGCGTTGGCAGTGCAAGAACCGAGCTTTTTTTGATCTTCTATTGGAGAAAACCACTTTCTCAGGTCTACTGATGCTGGAAGGGTCCGCACCTTCAATAAGCCCAATTTAACTAACAGCGGCTTTATTTCCGGATTTTCTATGGTATAGTCTCTCATATCCGGAAGATCTCGCAACCATCCCATTCCGATATACTCGGTGCCGGGCATTCCCAGATTTTTTGCTGCAATTGCCATATTCTGACCTCTTGAGATATCTATTCAGACGCATTGTACTAATTAACTGTTTTGATTGATTGCACCGGTGGTTTAGCGGCCTGAAGGCCGCAGTCTTCCCAACTTCAATCCCCATTTCCAACTTCAATCCCTATTCCCAACTTCAATCCCTATTCCCAACTTCAATCCCGAATAATAATCATATTATGGCTATAAAATCATATCATATTTTTTAAACCGCCAATTTTTTATACAAAACACAAAAATCTGTAGCAAAAAAGGAGATCGAAGTATTATGAGAAGTGGTTTGCAGTATTTTGCAGTCTCGCTCCTCCTCGCCTTCCTGATCCTGGGAACAGCGGCCCAGGGCGAGGAATCCAGTGGGACTACATTGAAGATCGGCACGCCCAATATTGTCAAATCTCCATCGCTGGTTGGAGACTACTATCTGGGCATCTTCGCCCATCTGTCAAATCCTCCATTAATGAAGATGACGCCGGATGGGAAGATTGAGGGGCTGACTGCTGAAAGTTACGAGGTGTCCGATGATGGATTGACCTGGACCTTCAAGATCCGGGATGGACTGCGCTGGAGCGACGGAGAGAATGTAACTTCCGAAGATGTGAAGTTCACCTTCGACTACCTGGCAAAACAGGATCCCAATACTGCTTGGATGAAGGACGTCGTATCAGAGATACTTGTGCAGGACGACTCTGTGGTCTTCAAGCTCAAAAAGCCAGATTCTTCCCTGAATCTGGAGCTCGCCACCCATAATGTTCTGCCCAAGCACATCTGGGAGAAGGTCGAGAATGCCACAGAGAAGATCGACGAAGGTGAGATCGTTGGATGCGGCCCGTTCGTCATCTCTAAGACCGACCTTGGAGCAGGCATCGTCTACTTCAAGAAGAATCCTTACTGGACAGGCGCTCAGCCCAAGATCGATGCAATTGAGCTTCATACCTTCAGCAATATGGATGTTCTATCCCTGGCCCTTGAGAAAGGGGAAGTTGATGCCTACTGGAAGTATGCAGGGACGTATCCTGCCGCCAACGTACAGAAGCTGAAGGACACAGGCAAATTCGAGATCGAAGAGAAGCCCAATGTTGGGTTTGCAATGCTTGGAATAAACCTGAAGAGGGAGCCAATGTCCGACCTCAAGTTCAGGGAAGCCTTGGCATATGGGATTAACTATGAGGAGATCTTAAAGCTTGATGCTCAAGGGTATGGTCAGGTTGCAAATCGCGGATTTGTTTCCCCCAGCATGGCATACTTCAAGGAGACTGAGCAGTTGAAGTACGATCCAGATCAAGCCAAGAAGATTCTAGCGGAGGCGGGTTATAAAGACTCCGATGGCGATGGCGTGCTCGAGACGCCCCAAGGAAAGGCCATAAAGCTAACGCTTCTCATTCAGTCGTCTTATCAAAGAATGGCCGAGCTGATGGTGGATTACCTGAAGGCTCTGGGAATGACTGCTGAGATAAAGACAGTTGATCAGAGCACCTGGTACACTCTAAAAGAGAGCTTCGACTACGACCTCACACTTACACGCACGACTCCCTGGGGAATGATGGTCTATGCTAACTGGGGCTCAGCATACTTTGATTCTAGAAGGACAGGACAGGGCGTGCTGCGCACAGTGGACGACCCCGAGTACTTGAAGCTCTGCGATCAGATCATGGCAGCAACATCAAAAGATCAGCTCGAGGAGTATGCTCACGAGATGCAGGACTACTATGCAAAGAACCTTCCGGCAATTCCGCTCTACTGGGGAGAGGTGATCACACCCTACAACAAGGATTGGACAGGCTGGGTTTCAAATCCCCTCTATGGCATATACAATGCTGATAATTTCCTGAGCGTGCAGAAGGCCTGAGAATGAGCCTGCAGACAAAAAATGGAGGGATTCAGTAAGATCGAGGAGCGAGCCAGTTGCACATCTTGGGGGGAGAGCTCCTTTTTGGGGCATCTCCTTCATCCATCCGGGGGCGATTTTGTTGCCGTCGATGTTGTCGCCCCAGGAGGGACTTCTTTTTAGATGAGCTGTACGAATGGGGCGACGATGACGTTCTCGGGAAAAAAGGCGATCAGATACCTCCTTGCAATCATCCTCATCTTCTCACTCAACTTTGCAATTCCCAGGGCCATGCCTGGCGATCCTCTGGCCAACCTGCTTGGAGAAGATGTGATGTTGACCGAGGAGTCAATAGCGGAGCTGCGGGCCAAGATGGGCCTTGACTTGCCGCTTCATCATCAGTTCATGGCTTACTGGAGAGATATCTTTCGCTTTGACCTGGGATACTCCTATCACCTGCACTCTCCTGTCAGTGCAATCATTCTGTCTCGCATGAAGTGGACGCTCCTGCTGGCGATCCCATCTTTGATCCTGGGAGCTGTCCTGGGGACGCTTCTGGGGGCCCTGGCTGGCTGGAAGAGCAGAGACGCAGGCCAAAAGTTCGAGACAGGCCTAGTTCTGATGATCTACTGCACACCACCTTATTTCCTCTCCCTGCTCTCCCTTTATGCTCTCTCATTCAAACTTGGCCTCTTTCCCTTGAAAGGATTTTATTCCACAGGCTCTGCCCTGGACATAGCCCATCATCTTATGCTTCCTGTCATAGTGATGACGCTCTTCTCTCTTTCCAGAAACTACATGATCATGCGGGGGAGCGTCATACAGGAGCGCGGGAATCTGTATGCTGCCTATGCTCGGGCCAAGGGGCTTTATGGGGAGGAGCTCCTCTTTCGGCATGTCTTCAAGAACGCCATTCTGCCCATAATCACTCTGCTTGCTCTGGACTTCGGCTTCATACTGAGCGGTGCGCTTTTCATTGAGATCGTCTTCTCCATGAACGGCATGGGCAACCTCATCTACGATGCACTTCTCTCCAGGGACTATCCGGTGTTGCAGGGGTCTTTTCTCGTCATCACGCTCATGGTCGTCTCTGCCAATCTCCTGGCAGATCTCCTCTACAGCCGCATAGATCCGCGGGTGAGGTGGCAGTGATGGCAGGAGACTTCAAGAGAATGGCAAGCTGCAAAGCGACAGAGTGGGTTAAGATCCGGAGGCTGGACATGAGAGGCCTCCGAATGGCCCTCTTTGGTCTTCTCTTATTCTTGACCATCATAGTCCTGGCAGCATTCTCTGATATATTTGCCCCGTATGATCCATGGAACAGATTCGAACCCTTTTTAGCGCCCTGTCGAGAGCATATTCTTGGGACGAACGACCTGGGAAATGACATCCTCTCAGAGCTGATCTATGGCTCAAGGGTCTCGCTCATCGTTGGCTTTGGGGCGGCGCTTATGGCCACGCTGATCGGCACTTTGATAGGCCTTTTCGCAGGATACTTCCGCGGGCTGATAGACGAGATGCTCATGGGAATCACGGATGTCTTCCTGATGATACCGCAAATTCCCCTGATAATAATCCTGGCCGCTTTCTTGAGGCCCAGCTTCTGGCTGGTGGCGCTCATCATGGGCGCTTTGTGGTGGACCTCCACTGCTAGGGTCGTGAGGTCGAAGGCCATGCAGATCAGAGAGACGAGCTTCATTGAATGCTCCCGATCGCTGGGCTTCTCTCACATGCACATAATCTTCTCAGACATTCTTCCCAACATCCTTCATGTAATAATGCCCAAGTTCCTGCTGACCATCGCCTCGGCCATGATCTCAGAGGCGTCCATATCCTTCCTGGGTCTGGGCGACCCGACCATGAAGAGTTGGGGGATGATGATCAATTTTGCCTTCACCCGCGGAGGCTTCATAAACGGATACTGGTGGTGGTATCTGCCTCCAGGCCTGTGCATCACCCTTTCAGTTCTCTCACTGGTCCTGATGGGCTTTTCGCTGGAGGAGCGCGAAGAAGAGACGATGAGGATAGAATGAGCATGTGCCATGACATGAATGCACCCATCTTGCAGGTTGTAGGACTGTCCGTGAGATTCGAGACGCCCCTGGGCCTGGTCCATGCCGCAGAGGATGTCGCATTCGATATTCATGAGACGGAGACTCTTGCCTTGGTGGGCGAGACAGGATGCGGAAAATCTGTAGTAGCCAGTGCAATAATGCAACTGTTGCCTGGCAATGCAGTCGTGGACGGCAAGGCTCTTTTTTCGAAAATGGATCTGCTCAAACTTGAAGAAAAAGAGATCTCTCGCATCAGAGGCAATGAGATCTCCATCATCTTTCAAAACCCATCTTTATCCTTGAATCCAATTATCGAGGTAGGAGAGCAGATCGCAGAGCCTTTGCAGGTCCACAGGAAAATGGCGCGCCGCGAGTCTCACCACGTGGCCAAAGGACTTTTGAGCCGCTTGGGTCTTGGAGAGCGCAGCCTCATGAGTATGTATCCTTTTCAGTTCTCCGGAGGCATGAACCAGAGGGTGATGATTGCAACCTCCATGATCCTCTCGCCCAAGATAATCATTGCGGACGAGCCCACCAAGGGTCTGGATAGGGCCCTTGCCAGGGATGTGGCGGCGGAGATCTGCAAGGTCATGGACTTGACTGGCGCCTCTTTGTTGCTGATAACCCATGATATCTCTTTGGCCGGAATGATCTCTGATCGGATTGCAGTGATGTACTGCGGAGAGATCGTAGAGATGGGCAAGTGCAAGGAGGTTCTGGGAGAGCCCTTGCATCCTTACACCAGAGCCTTGCTCGACTGCCTTCCAGAAAGAGGCTTCAAACCAATCCCGGGCGCCTCGCCTTCTATGATCCATCCTCCTCAAGGCTGCAAATTCCATCCCCGCTGCCCTCATAAAACCCAAGAATGCATGCAAAAGCAAAGGATCAGAAAGATAGATGGAGATGGAAGGCAGGTGAGATGCTGGCAATATTGAAGGCCGCACAGGTCTCGAAGATCCACGAGCATGGTCTGATCTTCAAGAAGCAACGCAGAGTTTTGGCTGATGTATCATTAGAGCTGGAAGAAGGACGAACCATTGGGTTGATGGGGGACTCTGGCTCTGGGAAGACGACTTTGGGAAAGATTTTGGCAGGCCTCGAGAGGCCATCGGCAGGAAGCGTCATTTTTCAAGGAAGGGACATTTCGCGTCTTCGCGCAAAGGAGTTCCTCGAATTCAGGAGAGCTGTGCAGATGGTCTTTCAGGATCCTGAGGGCTCCTTGAATCCCAGGAAGAGCATTGAGAGGTCCATACACGATGTTCTGAGCCTCATAAAAATTCCAAAGAGCGAATGGAAGGAGAGGACATTGGATATATTCGAGACCGTGGGCCTCTCAGAAGAGCTGCTCTGCCGCAATCCTTGCCAGATCTCAGGCGGCCAAAACCAAAGAGTCGCCCTCGCAAGAGCATTGCTCCTCAATCCCAAAGTCGTAATACTTGACGAGCCGACCTCAGCCCTGGATATATCTGTGCAGGCCCAGGTATTGAACCTCCTGAAAAATTTACAAAAAGATAGAGGGCTGGGGTATCTGCTCATCTCACACCAGCCTGAAGTTGTTAGTTTCATGGCTCAAGAGGTGTTCGTATTGAATGACGGACGTCTGACCAAAAGCAACTGATACGCTGGCAGGCTCTCTTTGGTGATATGTGGTCGGATCGATCCAATCATGAGCTCATTTCGACCCAGGCATCCGCTTTTTTGGTTAAGGACGATTTCGACCGCTTTTTTGGCTACCTGACAGCTAAAGATGGAGTGGATTAGACAGATCCGACAAGGATTTTGTTGTTTCTTCATACTAATAAGGATTTCGGTAATACTGCTGTGTTGAATAATGTTTAAATATTCCCACTACTATTTATTAAGTGGGGATGAGGATTCCTAGCAGCATGGAGGGATATGCGGTAACCAAAAAACGCAATTGGCAAGAATATAACGAGGCTCTTGTCAAGCGTGG
>MVQH01000081.1 GCA_002067755.1 Methanosaeta sp. PtaB.Bin018 | reverse complement strand
ATCTGCACCTGGGAACTTGTCCCAACTGGGGCGCCTGCTTACTAGGAATGGAATGGCAAGACGCCTGTAGAACTCAGAATACCTTTGAATGGCCACCTCCACCTGCTCTGCCGCCTCTTCCCATGTAGCGTGCACAGTATGAGCCTCCTTGAAGGATGTGATCTCGCGCAGACGGATGAGGGGCCTTGTGTGCTTGGTCTCATAGCGGAAGGTATTGACGATCTGATAGATCCTCAAGGGCAGATCTGCATGCGACCTTATCCAGAGCTTGAACATCGGATAAATCGCAGTCTCGCTCGTTGGCCTCAGGGCTAGCTTCACATCCAGCGGCGTTGTTCCGCCACAGGTCACCCAATAGACCTCGTCCTCAAAGCCTTTGATGTGCTGTGCTTCCTTCATGAACTCGTTCTCGGGGATCATGAGAGGAAACTGGGTCTCCTGGTGATCGGGATCGAGGAGCTCCCGGATCATTCCGTAGACATTCTTGCGAATGGCAAAGCCGAAGGGGAACCAGACGCACATGCCCTTGACGGGATAGCGGTTATCGATGATCTCTGCCATCATGAGCAGCTCGTGATACCACTCGCTGAAGTTCTCCTTAGGAGGCAACTTATTTTGAGCGCTGCCTTGCACCTTGGAACTGGCCTTGGAAGAAGCCTTGGGTTTAGCCTTTGAATCGGTCATGCAACCACCGATATGACAATTGGGGTGATAAAAGTTTCAATGGCCGCGGCAACGAAGAGCAGCGGCATGATCCAGCTTAGTAGGATGTGAGTGGCCCTCCGGGTCTCGCATGTCAGGTCCGCCTTGTCTTTAGCAATTGAGAGTGCCAGGAGATATCCGAGCCTAAAGCCTAAGGCAATGCTCAAAAGAACTACAGGCAGCTCGATGATGCCGTGGGGCAGGATTCCTGCGAGCAGATAGAGCGTGCCTGTTTTTTGAATTGCACCATAGGATACGATTCCAAGCAGAAATCCATTGCTGGTCGCAACCAACAGGGGGACCAAACCCAGGCCAATGCCCAGAAGGATAGACATTGCGCAGGCCAGGAGATTCTTGAGGAATATTATCATCATTATGAGGACGGGCGGAAGATCCATTATCCATTTTAGCATCTCCAGCTCCTTCGTCCAGTTGGCCGCAATCTCAGGGTCGAAGGCTGCTGCAAAATAGCCCATGATCGCAGCTGACGCAAAAAGACAGACAGAGAGCCAGATGAAAATGCGAATCGAGTTCAGATATGTCACATCATCCTTCATCGACAAATAGCATCGCCCATACAACCATGCCCGGCCTTTATTTAAGGCTGGCGCGATCAATCAATGCCCAGCACCAGATAGTAGATCCCAAAGCTGACCAGGAAGCCTCCACAGAGGGCCAAAATCCTTCGATAATTGGCCTGTGAGAGGATATCCCGCCCTTTGGACATGCTCAAGGAGACGAGCATGTACCATCCAAAGTCCGCACCCCAGTGGCCGATCATGAAGAGGCCTGCCATCATCATTCCTCCGCGCAGGCCGTCTATCACAAGAGCGCTTCCGACCGAGAGCCACCAGATCCAAAAATATGGATTTGCGACGCTAGTGAGCATCCCTGCCAGATAGGGATTAGTGGCAGCCCGATCTTCTTGAGACGATATGCGGGCGTTGCGGCTGGCATTCATCGTAAGGACTCCAAAGGCGATCAGAGCCAGCCCGCCAAGCAAGCAAACAAAACGAGAATACTGCTGCATCGCCAGGGCCAAGCCGCACACTATGAGCGAGAATATCGCAGCCTCCACCAGAGCATGACCTGCTGCCACCTTCGGGCCTGCAGTCCAGCCGCACTCAAGGGATGAGTTGATGGTAGCGACTAGCGTGGGCCCTGGTGCCAGAGCGCCAGTCAGCCCAATTGTAAAGGACATGGCAAGCATCTCGATCATCTCGTACATACTGTGCAGGCCTCTATCAGATACATGAAAAATACTAAAGAGCAAACATACTAAAGAGCAGACCGGCAAAATGGACAGGTCGGGATTTGAACCCGAGGCCTCTACCATGCCAAGGTAGCGATCTTCCAGCTGATCTACCTGCCCTCGACCTTGAGAGTAAGCCCTACCACATTTAAACGTGTCGGTGCAGCGACACTGAGAATTTATCCTCCACGCCTTTTCTGTGAAGGGTGTTGTAAGAGCAGAATGGAATTATGCGTCCATCCGGTGTGGCATAGTGAATGCCGCACCTTTTCAGCCGCTCCAGGTCCATGTTATACAGATCCTGAAAGTGCATGGCCCCCAAAAAGAGAGACTTGCTGTGGAACTCAGTGAGCGCATCGTGAGTACCATTTCGAAAAACTCCGAAAAGCATGCGTGTGACGTTCAGATCGCCAGGAATCCTTGCCTCATCCACGAACTTGGGCAACTCTCGCAGGATCTTTCCAGTCAACTTCAGCCCCCCAAGCCTGGACCCATCGTAATTCTCAACCTCGTCGTTTACCATCTCCATTAGGCCCTCAACATCGATGAACCTTGTGATGGGAATCAGACGTCCGTCCAAGCTATAAACATAAGTCGCAGCCCCGCAACATGGATGGACGGTAAAGGCAGGCTTTGGGGAGCCCAGCTTTGCTGCAAGGAGCCGGGACACAGGAACTACGAATGGAACGGGATAGAAATCATCTTTGGTGATCTCGCCGTCCGTCTGCTCCTCCAGAAGGGCGAGGAGATCGGGAATGGTGATACGCTTTGCTTCCCTCATCGCCGCTTCAGTCCTTCCCGCAAAGGAGATGGGTTGGAAGTTGATGCCCTTGACGATGTCAAGTCTCTTCGATGCGAAGCGCACGATGTCGCCGACCTGATGATCGTTTACACCTTTGGCCAAAGTCGGCACCAGCACGACGCTGGTCAGACCGGACTTGCGGAAGTTCTCCAGAGCCTTGAGCTTGATTGGAAACAGATCACGCCCACGAGCAACCTGATATGGCTCTGCAGTGACTCCGTCAAACTGCAGGTAGACTGTGTTCAGCCCGCTCCTCTCCAGCGACCGGCATAGATCGACGCTGGCTGCAAGGCGCAGGCCGTTAGTTGCAATCTGGATCTGCGCAAAGCCCATCTCCCTTGCCATAGCCACGATCTCTGGCAGATCATCTCGCACCGTAGGCTCGCCGCCTGAAAATTGTATAGCCGGACATGGGATGGGCAATTCATTGCGAAGGTTTTGCATCATGGCTCTGATCTGATCCATGTCAGGCTCAAAGACGCGCCCTCCTGCGTCTGCAAAGCAGATGGGGCAGTGCATGTCGCATCTGTTGGTCAGGTCGATGTTTCCCAGAAGCGTTGGTGTAAGATGGTTCTGGCACAGGCCGCAATCAAATGGACAGCCCTTAGTTGAGGCTGAAGCGTCATGCCTCTCCAGCCCCTGGCCATCACACAGGTATTTATTGAATCTATTAAACAGGGAGAGATCCGACCAATAAAGCTCCCTAAAACTGCCATGCTCATCGCATCTCTTCTCCATAAAGACCTGGCCGTCCTCCGAAAAGAGTCGAGCCGATACTACCTTGAGACAAACAGGACAGAGGGATGAGACAGACTTATCAAGGGCAGTTTGCAGCATTTTTTCGTCGATATATTCTCTTAAAGGAGAGACATATAAAGATTATGTTTATGAGTTTATGACCAAATGATGAAAATGAGCGCTGATCAACGCTTCACCCTGCCATTCATCTCAATTTATTTTCATAAGAATTAAAGGCAGACGAGCTTTGCTTGCAAAAGGCGACACATGCATGAGATGGCAAGCTCACTGCAAATAGTTATCTATGCTGATAAGCTTCTCCACATCGCTTTTGCTTATGCCAGCCTCCGAAACCACCTTCTCCTGGATCTCTATGGGAGCTTTTGCCCTCAAGGCCAGTGCTAAACAGTCGCTTGGGCGGGCATCGATCTCACATTGCTTGGAGTCACTTTTGATCGTCAGGCGAGCATAATAGATCCCGCCGTCCAGATCGTCTATGAGCACATTGGTGATGCTGGCGCAGAGGCTCTCCAGAACTGAGATGAAGAGGTCATGGGTCATGGGGCGGGGCGCAAGCTCCCCGGAAAGGGCGTGATGAATGGAGATGGCCTCGGATAGTCCCACGAAGATGGGCACAATCCTCGCCCTTTCATCCTCCAGTAGCACGACAGGAGCAGGAGAATTGCCCTGCGAATCGGCGATATAAACGCCTTTTACCCTGACAGGAACTGGGGCCTCCATAACGTCATCTTCTGCGCTCATCTTATAAAACTCCACCGATGTGACCCCTCCTACAAATGAATTGGCGAGGATCGGCCCTGGGTCCATCCTAAATCAGATCTATTCCTATCCGGACGCATACTCCCTCGATCTCCCAGTCCTTAACAAGCTTTCCTTTCAGCTCCAGGCCGAGACCCAGCTCGAACCTTGCTGCTCTAACCTCGTTGGCGATGTGCTCCTTTTGCCTCATGGCCATATCCAGGATCGGCTTGCTTTCGATGTCCACCACGGCAATTATCCGATCCTCCACACGCAGATCCAGCTCCTTTCGCATGTCCTGAATCCTTCTTATTATCTCGCGAGAGTAGCCTTCAGACTCGAGCTCCGGCGTGAGGGTGACATCCACATAGACGAAGCCCTTGGAAAACTCGGCTGCGGAGAGGTTCTCCGGTGGCAGTTCACTGAACTGTACCATCTCGCTTGTGATTGTGTAGCTCTTGCCTCCAATGCTAAGATGCGCCTCTCCTTCTTCATCAAGCTGCCTCTTGACCTTTGAGGCGTCTGCGAGCCTCAGGGCCTCGACAACCAGCTTCGCATCTCCTTTATGAACAGGGCCAATCTTCCTGTGCACCGGAGCCATCTCAAGCTTCATCTTTGGCTTCTCGCCCGGAGAGAGCACTGTGACCTTCTTGGAGTTGGTCTGGCCCTTGAGCACAGGCTCCAGGTTGTCGAGGTCTACGACATCTTTGCAAGGTGCTATTACTATCTCAGATACCGGCCAGCGCAGCTTGCGAGCTCCTTTCTGGCGGGCATTGGAAGCAGCCTCTGAAACCTCCCTCACCAGGGCCATGCTGGCCTCCAGGCGCTTGTCTATCAGCTCTTTTTTGGCATCTGGCCATTTGCACATATGCACAGACTGGGGGGCATTCGGGTCCAGCCCTCTTACCAGGTTTTGATAGATGGACTCGGAGAGGAATGGCGTGAATGGCGCCATGATTTTGCTGAGGGTGACGAGCACCTCGTAGATGGTCGCGTAGGCCGCCAGCTTATCGGGATCGTCCTGCTCAATCCACGTGCGCGGCCTGATGAGCTGGATATACCAGCGGGATAGATCCTCCAAGATGAAATCCGATAGGGAGCGAACAATGCGGTGCAACTGGTACTGCTCCATGCTCCGGGTGACCTCTTCGATCAGGCTGTTGACCCTTGATAAGATCCAGCGATCCTCTGCCCTCAGGCTGCTTTGGTATTTGGACAGGTCGGCTTTGCTGGCATCGAACTTGTCCAGTATCATGTACGGAAGGGCGAATCTGTAGGCATTCCAGAAGATGTTGAGCATGCGGCTGGTGTTCTCCACAGCATCCCAGGAGAAGTGCAGGTCCTCCCAGGGTGCATTTGCTCCCAGGACGTAGAACCTCAAGATATCGGCCCCGTACTTCTGAACGACCTCCTCAGGCTGAACGACATTGCCGATGCTCTTGGACATCTTGCGGCCCTGATCGTCCAATGTGAAGCCGTGCATCAGCACGCTCTTGTAGGGCGCTCTTCCAAAGGAGACCATGGATGCTCCGAGCTGCGAGTAGAACCAGCCACGCGTCTGGTCGTGCCCTTCGGTGATGAAGTCGGCCGGCCACCACCCTTCGAATTGCTTTTCGTCAGACGGAAAGTGAAGCGTGGCCCAGGAGGCTACAGCGCTGTCAAACCAGACATCGAAGACATCGGGCGAGCGCTTCATCTTCCCGCCACACGGGCAGTCCAGAATGACGGCGTCCACATCAGGCCTGTGCAAGTCTGCGAGCTTTTGGCCGCTTTTCTCCTCCAGCTCTGCTGCTGTGCCGATCACCTCGATATGGCCACAGGCAGGGCAGGTCCAAATGGGCAGCGGTATTCCCCAGTATCTTTGCCGTGAGATGCACCAGTCGCGGGCGTTGTTGATCCAGTCAGAGAAGCGCGCAGAGCCTGCCCATTCCGGATACCAGGTCACTTTGGAGACCTCGTCAAGCATCTTGTCCCTCAGATCTGAGATCCTGAGGAACCACTGGCTTGTGGCGATGAAGATGATAGGAGTCTTGCAGCGCCAGCAGTGACCGTAGCGGTGAGTGAGCCTGCCCTGTGCCAGGAGTTTTCCGCGCTCCTCCAGATCCAGGATCACATCGCCATCAGCTTCTTTGACGTACTTGCCGATGTATCTCTCTCCGGCATCGGCTGTATACCTTCCGTCCTCCCCCACTGGGCAGAAGATCTCCAGGCCCTTCTCCAATCCAAGCTCGTAATCCTCCAGACCGTGGCCTGGTGCAATGTGCACGCAGCCGGTGTTCTCCGCAGTGACGAAGTCTGCAGCATAGACTCCATGCTTGATGCTTTTCTGTCCTGGCACAAGATCTTGCAAGGGATGGGTGTATTTCAGCTCCTGCATCTCTTTTGCGCTTAGCGTTCCGAGCAGCTCGTAATCCTTGTAGCGCCCTTCTTTCAAGACCGGCTCGACGAGATCCGAGGCGATGATCAGCTCCTCTGCTGAGCCATCTTTCCAGGCTCTGACCTTCGAGTACCGGAAGGTGGGGTTCACGGCGACGGCTACATTGGCAGGGATGGTCCAGGGAGTCGTGGTCCAGATGACGATGTATGTGTTCTCCTCGCCCTCAACTGGGAACTTGACGTAGATGGAGTAGTCGGTCTCGTCCCAGTACTCAACCTCGGAGTCAGCGATGGCTGTCTGGCAGCGCGGACACCAGTTGACCACGCGCAAGCCCCTCTCCAGGAGGTTGTGCTCGTGAGCTTTTTTCAGCGTCCACCATGCAGCCTCAAGGTACTCATTCTTCAATGTCATGTAGGGATCGTCCCAGTCCATCCAGGCGCCCAGCATCTTGAACTGGGCTGTCATGTCGTCCTTTTGGCGGAGCGCGAACTCCTTGCACCTCTGGATGAACTTGTCTACGCCGTAGGCCTCGATATCCCTCTTGCTGCGAAAGCCAAAGGACTCCTCAACCTTGACCTCGATTGGAAGGCCATGCATATCCCAGCCGGGTCTGTCCTTGACCTCGAAGCAGTTCATGGACTTGTAGCGCAAAACAGCGTCTTTGATCACCTTGTTCCAGGCGGTGCCGAGGTGGATCCTGCCTGTGGTGTAGGGCGGTCCGTCGACGAAGAAGAACTTCTCTCCACCGATTCTGTTCTCTCGCACCTTTCGATAGGTTTGTGCCTCTTCCCACATCTGTCTGATCCGATTCTCCAGATCTTTCGCATTGTACTGTCCAGCCACCTCGGTGATCAATTGCAGTTCCTCCGAAAAACGATCTTCCACCTATGATACATCTATATTTAGCCTTTGTTGCCTCGCTGCAAGCGCCCAAAGAAATGTAGGCAGAAGACCCCGCCCTCTTTAGGGGATGAATGCCATACACCACCAGATCAACTATAACACTCGCTCTGCCCTCGTTAGCTATATCCTCTCAAGGATGGCAACCTCAAAGGCGTCTCGTCTTTAGCACTTCAAGATGTGCTTCGCAGGCCGGATAAGTCCTTCAAAGCATTCCTCCGAAAGGGCCAAGGCTGACGAGGTGCCTGGCTTTTGCTCGGCTCAAAGGCGGACGAACGTCAAGAGATTGCTCGTGATGCAAAAAGCCAGTGTCAACGCCCAAGGACAGTGATCTAGGAATGCCCTGACTTCGAGAAATGGTCCTCTCGCCAAGGATTGAGAATGCAACGAGCAGGGCGACAAGCGAAAGGAGCAGATCTGTCAGCCCCGAGTGGCTGATCATACAATGCTCATGAGACGAGAAGAGCAACAAGGTAGCTGAGGAGGAGCACCCAAGGATCAGGTTCGTATCCTCATCAGCATTGCTTTGTTGGCATCATGCATGTGCCTTATCCTGCGAGGCGAGCCCGCCGATTCTGCTCTTGCGGTGCCTCATGACGTGGCGCGAGCGTTTTCCAATCATCTCTCCGATCTTGACCCACTCGCCCGTCTCTTCATCTTTCTCATACTGCTCTTTCACGGCCGACCAGGCTGCTTCGTGAGATGCCTTTTCGCGTGCTGCGTCATCTGTAACATCATAGTCTTCCCAGAAGCTGTTGAAGGCCTTCATGTAAAGGGTCTTGGCACGGCTGGGCAGGTTTCGCACGCTTTTGGGCAGCTCGCTTATGCTCTTGTATGGCATCAAATACACCTCCTGTCAATGTTTGAGCACTTGATAACTCACTTACTATGAGTACTCCTGGTTAAAAGGTTTGGGGTGCTCCAGTGGAACGCATCGAAGCACTGGCTTTTGCAGGCTTCATTGTGGCAGGACTACCATTCCCGCCTTGCTCCATAGCAGCTTGCCATCATCTCCTTTTATCGCAAGGACATCGCTGCCCTGAAATTCTCCAAGCATGTATACGATCAGGTCCTTCTTTCCGTCTCCAGTCAGATCGGGCCCTGCTGTAGCAAAGGGCGGGATGTCGCCAAAGGACCTCTTCCAGAGCGGCTTTCCGTCGCTCCCTTGAAGGACGGCCAATTCATTGCTGGTGTTATTTTCTTCAAAGCTCATCTTGTAGACCAGCAGCTCGTCCCTTTCGTCTCCTGTCAGATCCTGCACAGGGACTGCAAGGGCAAAGCTCTCAATGGTCCTGTTCCACAGCTCCGTGCGACCCTGTCCGTCGATTGCCGCGATTGTAGTGGTGATGTTCTGCATTGATTCGTCCAGTGCATATGCTGCAGCGATGCTATCCTGGATATCGTCGTCGGTAAAGTTAGCGGCAGGGTATTCGATGGCAACAGCGCCTGTAAAGATCTTCGCGCTCAGTTCTGTGCCGTCAGCGCCATCGACTTGGACGATCTTGGTCATAACAGTACCATTCAGGCTATCGATGCCAATTATGTGCACCAGGAAATCAGAGGCGCCATCGCCCGTGATGTCTTTTATGGGGTAGGCAAAGGTCGCAGCCAGGATTTGGGGCCTGCTCCAGATCTCAATGCCTGTGCTGCCGTCCAGAGCTGTGACACTGCTGTACGGGACCGACTGCATGCCTGCGAGGAGCACATTCACCATGACGTCCGTCCGCCCATCGCCGTTTAGATCTCCTGCGGGAGACGCAAAGGCAATAGAGTCTGGACAGTCCATCTGCCATAATGTGCTGCCATCATCACCTCTCAGGGCAGATATCTCAGTTTGAGGGAGATCGGCCTTTGGGTCGCTGGTGATGTTCATAGCCAGAAGGTCTGAAGCATTGTCCCGGCTGAGATTTGAGACAGGAAATGCGATGTTTATTGATCCCTGCATGGGTGTAAAGACATCCTCCTGTGCAGCCCCAAAGGCATGCAACAAAAGCAAAAATACCAAATAAAATGCCGCCGCTTTTATGATAATTCCTCCTTAGATCTTCGGCTCAGGATGGGTTTCAAAGATATGAATTTAACTGTTCCAAGAAAAATTTGATCAAAATCCCCTCATCCTCTCCTTGGCAGCCGCCAGCTTCTCCTTGGCAGCCTGCATGTCAGCCGCCATCTTCGCTTTATTGGACTCAAATGTCGTCTTCCTTGCCTCCGCTGGGGTGGTGGTAACCTTGCCACTGGCAGCAGTGTCGATCTGAGAAGGAGCAGTCGTTGTATCCGGGCAATAGCCGGGCGTGAGCAGTGATGCGCCCTCGTTCACAGTTATGCGCAAATATTGCAGGAAGTCCACGAAAATCTCCTCGTCGATGTCTCCATCCATCACCACCAATGCAGGGGTTTGGTTTGTCGGCTGATAAGCAACGAATATCTGGTTCTGGACCATTCCACCTACTGCTGGCATGCCGCCGACGCTCAGCAATTCGCTGCTGTAGTTCGCTTGTGCCAATGCTGGATTATAGGCCTCGAGCAAGGATCTCATCGCTGCAGGCTCGAGCATCGTCTGGGGGGCCTGGCAGGGGTAGAGGAGATGCAATGTGACCCTGCTGCCGTTAAGAAGCAGCGATGCCATTAACTCTCTTCCTGATGTGTAGTTCTCCTCGCTCAATGTTTCTGTCTCTACATCTACATTTGCCGGCAAGGCAAAGCCCAGCTCTGCATAGTCTTTCAGTGGCGCAGATATGTTTGTGAGCTTTACGCCGTCTCCTGCTGCCGGAAAAGAGCTCAAAAGGCCTATCAGGACACAACATAAAAACATCATCAGACAGGGCGAAACCAATCTGTTTGACAAAATTGCTAAAGCCATCCAATCCACCTCATTGCTTAATTGATATTCTCTCCACTTTTGACTTCCAATCATCGGTGTAGCACTTTAACTATAAATCCGTTTTCCATATTTGTTACAAGATTCTTCTTCTCGATCGATCTCCCAGACCGGCTGCCACCCGCTCCGATATGATAATATATCTGAATAAAATATGTCTGAATAAAGGCCGTATAATGTGCATTGATTAAGAGACAACGAGTGGAGGAAAAGCCTTGAAATTTGCATTAACGACGCTCTATTTTGCGGCAGCCGCCCTGGTTCTAACCATGGCGTCCGCGGCATCTGTGGTCATAAATGAGATGGAGCTGAACCCGCCTGAGGGCGGAGCCGATTGGGTTGAGCTATACAACTCCGGAAACGATAGCGTTGACATCAGTGGATGGACGGCAACCATCACCGATGGCAGCTGGATTGGCAAGTTTCCAGCCGTTCCCGCAGGAACTATAATTGCAGCAAATGGATTTTATGTTCTGAACGGCCAGTCTTCCTGGAACCATGACAATGGAGGGTTCGTAACTCTATTCAATGCTGCCGGAGAAAAGGTGGACGAGACTGCCACCAGACAGGACACTCAAAACAATGACTTTACCTACGGCAGGCATCCTGATGGACATGACACAAATTCGGACGGCGATTGGGGTCTCGGCTATGCCACAAAAGGGAAATCCAATGTCCGATGAGCCAATCAGAGAGATTGAGACCATCGATTTTAGGAGTGTGTAACTGAAATGAGTCTGGTATCTGGAGATGTTAAAACGGCTCTGTTGGCCTTCTGCGGGCTCGTTGCTATCTGCAGCTTGAGCCTTGGCGATGTGGTGATCAACGAAGTGGAGCTCGGCCCGTCTGATAATGGTACTGTATGGGTGGAGCTTTATAACACAGGTGATGGCGCAGTTGATCTTGCCGGATGGATGATAAAGATCGAGGATGAGCCTTGGGCAGGCCCCATCGCCTTGAGCGGCACCATCGATCCCAAGGGGTTCAATGTGGCCGAGGGTCAGTCGAGCTGGGTCACCAGCGGAAACGGAACTGTTTATCTCATCGACATAAGTGGCACTGTGGTGGATAAGACGCCTGAGCTGAGCGACTTGGAACATAACGACTTTACATATGGGCGATTCCCTGACGGCAGGAATACGAATACGAGGGCGGACTTCTTCTTCATGAGGGCAAGCAAGGGCAGATCCAACAGTGTGTGAACCACATGCTTATTCCCTTTTTTATCTCGCTGTGGTAAAGGGGCCAAGAAGACCGCATCCTTCAGGCTGCCGGAGTAATCCAAGGATTCGCCATCCGGTGTCGACCAGCCAATCGTGTCGGGCTAACCACTAGCTACAAGCTACGGCCTTCAGGCCGTGATAGTTGACGACGTTGTACCTCACAATCTCACTATGAGATCTCAGATGAGAATGGGCCTATCTTTGATAAGAAATATTTATAAGTACTTGAGACATTCCAGCCTGCAAGAAAGACGATGAACCGGAAAAGAAGCTGCGATGTGATAATATCGCAAATTCTGGAGGTATGCGTTGGTGGGGCCAACAAGACCAAGATCGTCTACCAGTCCAACCTGAACTTCACCACAGTCAACCCATACCTCGATCTTCTCAGCAACCGTGGCCTCATAGAAGCCAGCGAAGGGCGGCACGTGGTTTATAAGACAACTGCGCGAGGCCTGGAACTCATGAACAGCTTCAAGCACCATCAGAGCGAGATCTCAAAGCTGTGCGACATTCTCGAAAATGCATTCGCATGAGCTACTCGATCTTTAAAAACTTCCTGATCTCCCTCTGGCTCTCCTCGGGCGTTCCAGTTGTGTTGACCTCACACACTTTTGCCCGTGCTAGCAGCGAGCGGAAGAAGCGGCTGCGAATCCTGTGCTTTAGATCGCTATGCACCAGAAGATGTGGATTATAATAGCCGCTCTTCTCTAAAATCGCCAGCGCCTCTTGGCCATCCAGCTCGCGAGCCGTCTCCTTCTGGCTGCTATCCCTCTTAAGGATGATCACATTCTCAAGAGTTGTAAGCGGAAGGATGCGCCCCTTTCCTATCACCCAGCGCAGGTCCACCACAGCGCGCCCTCTCTCGTCCAGAACCGCCTTTTCCACCAGCCCCGAGAACTCCCTCCAGATGTCTGCCAGGTCAGCACGGATGTAGAAGTTCTTCTCCGAGCCGAAGGACAGGATGTCATCTCCAAAAACTCGTGCATAGAACCAGTCATCTGAGACCACGCGCACCCTGGGATTGCGAAGGAGCCCGTAAGTGTGCGTGGTCTTGCCAGCACCCGAACCTCCCAGGATACAAAATCCCTGCCCTCTTGCATCAAGGCATGCGCCATGAACTGAGTAGATGCCGTGATCGTCCTCCAGAATGTCGCCCGCAACGCTCAGGGCCAGGGATTTTATCCAGCCGTAGTAATCCACATTGAAAAGGAAGCAGGTCTTGGATTGGGGATCATAGTAAACCTTGTTCTCCTCTTCAGCCGGCTCATTCAGGACGTAGAGGCGTCCATGAGAACGTATGCTCTGGGATGCGAAATAGAAGCTCTCTTCCCAGGCGGCCTTGACCGACGCAATTTCTGTGAGCAGCTTTACGCAGCATCCGTAGATCTCCGATTTTACCTCGTAGAGGATCCGGCCCGAATAGCGCTCGACCAGATCTTCTTTTTCCTCCATGGAGATGAGTTCAACGGCGTAGGTCATCCCTGTCCCCTCATGGCCTGTATCCTCATGGAACACCCTTGACCTCTCCACGGGCGTGATGGTAGATATAGTTGATCCGTTCACGGCAAAAGTATTCCCGAGAGCACTAGAAAAATATCAAAAGCAAGCGGAATGCGACTCCGCCAAGGAGTATTGCGAAGGAGACCTCGAAGATAGTGATAGCTGCAGTCTTTTTCCATCCGAACTCCTTGGCAAGGCAGAGGATGACTGCCAGGCATGGGACGTATATCATTGTCACCAGCGCGAGGACGATGAGCTGCACAGGAGACATGATCGACGCGAAGTTCGTGGTCTGGAATATGACTGCGAGCATTAATATGGTAAGCTCCTTTCTGACAAGGCCGAAGATCAGCAGAATGCCAACCGCAGATGGCAGTCCCAGCCATCCCACTGTGATGGGCCTTAACGCATCGTTGGCAAGATCCAACCACCCTGCGGCGTAAATCACCTGAAGCACAGCGCTTCCGATGATGTATGCTGGGAATACAACCCAGAGCAGCGACTTTGTGCGGGCCCAGGTCTGCTTCAGCACAACCTTGGCTGAAGGCACATGATAATCGGGCATCTCCATTATAAGTCCCACAGACTCGCCTGGGACGACCTTGAAGGCAATCCTTCCAAGAAGGATTATGAGGGCTATGTCAAAGACGTACAGTGCCATGGCCCACCAGATACTGACAAATGCTGCAACCAGCCCGAGGATCACGACCGTCCTGGCAGTGCATGGCACAAGAGTTACAAGAAAAGCAGCCAGAACCTTTTGCTTTGGAGTCTCCATAATGCGGCAGCCAAAGCAGGCAGGCACGTTGCATCCGTATCCCAGGATAAGTGGGATGATGGCCTTGCCGTGCAGTCCAATCTTGTGCATTCCCCGGTCGAGCATGACCGATATTCTAGTCAAGTAGCCCGAGTCTTCGATCACTGCCAGGATTATGTAAAACGGCACAACGTAGGGTATAACCAAAGTCAAGCCTGCAACGAAACCCGCGAATGCTCCATTCCAGAGAATATCCTCCAGAGGGCCCGAGACCATGGGTTCTAGCTGCTCGATGGGGCTAAGGATCTCGATCAAAAGCTCGGAGATCCTGTCTCCGATTATAAACGTCCAGACCAATAGCCCGCCCACAACGCCAAGGATTGCAAAATATCCAATTACAGGGTGCAGGGCAATTTCATCCAGTCGGTCAGTTGGGCTTCTTCCTGCATTGCCAAAGCTCTGCACTCTTCTTGCAATCTCTTCAGCAACATGGTATCTCTCAGCGCTGATCACCACACTGCTGGATTCGCCATGGATCTTTTCAAGCTCTTCTGCCATTGCGACAGCTGCCTGGACGATGGAGTCGTCGATCTCTGCCACGAGCTTCGTGATCCTCTCATCACGTTCAAGGAGCTTTATTGCTGCCCATCTGGAAGGATAATCGATCTTGATTTTGCCAAGACGCCCTGCGATCTCCTGGATCCTCTGCTCCACCTCTCTTCCATATTTTATCTCAGGAGGCTTTCTTCTCTGGCCTGCAAGCCTCATGATCTGCTCAGTCAACTCTGATATGCCCTTTCCTCTGATTGCGACCATGGGAACTACTGGAACTCCCAGTGTCCTCTCTAGCTTCTCGTAGTCTATGCAGATGCCCCTCTTCGCCATCAGATCGATCTGATTCAGAGCCAATATCAAAGGGGCCTCAAGCTCCAGGAGCTGAAGGGTGAAGAAGAGATTTCTCTCCAGCGACGAGGCGTCAACCACATCGACCACGATGTCTGGCTTTTCCAGAGCAATGAAGTCCCTGGAGACCATCTCCTCCATAGAGTAGGTGGAGAACGAATAGATCCCAGGCAGGTCTATTACCCTGATCCTGTGCCCTTTGTACTGCAATGTGCCCTCTGCACGTTCCACTGTCTTGCCCGGCCAGTTTCCCAGGATCTGATCTACGCCCGTGAGCTGGTTGAAGACTGCACTCTTTCCAACGTTGGCGTTACCGGCCAGGGCTATCACCATTGGCCTGGCCAGGTTGTCGCTGACAGGCACTATCTCAGGCATCCTTTTGGGCTTCTATGAAGATATTATCCGCAATCTCGTATCCCAATGCCAGAGTCGTTCTCCTGACACACAGCTCGATTGGCCCGCCAAGGGGCGTCTTCCTCATCAAAATGACTTCAGTCCTCGGAGTGAGGCCCAGGTCTGAAAGTCTCTGTATGACCTTTTTGCTCCCTCTGAGAAGAGCTATTATTCCCTTTTGTCCCGGCTTCAGGTCTGTTATGGGAACTATCTTTCTCTGCATGACGGACGCTGCCTTATCAGCAGCATCATTCGCTTTGAGGCATTCATTGCAGGTGGCAATCATCTTATCGCAGGGATAGATCAGCTTCCCGCCAGGACATCTGGCAGGAGCGTTCAGCATCTTGCAAATGGCATCTCCCACCTCATCTGAGAGCGAGTGCTCCATTTTGCATGCCTCCTCATGGATTTTTTGTGGATCGATTCTTAAAATTTTTGCCAGAAATACCTCTAGCAACCTGTGCTTCCTCTTGATCTTGCGAGCGGAGCTCAATCCTTTTTCGGTAAGTGTTGCGCCTCTGTAGGGCTCGTAGCGCACCAAACCACTATCTGCAAGACTCCTAAATACTTCTGTGACGCTGGCCGGAGCATTTTGCAGCCTTTTGGCCACATCAGTGGTCTTGGCAGTGCCATTCTTACCAGCGATGTCGAAGATCGCCTCTATGTACTCTTCAACCTGTTCTTTGGGCATAATCAGCCCGAAATTGAGGGCAACCTAACTATAAGGATTTCGTTGGAGCACTCTGCAGCAGGGATCTAGGGCTGCGACTATTATCGCTGCCACAGGAGAACACATATCGGTTCTGCTACGAAAGACAATAAACTAGAATTATTAATATTTATACTACTAATTATTTTTCGATCGACTTACGTAGACGAATACATAGTAATAGGTGCAGAGTTAAGTGTGTAGAGTTAAGCGCAAAGTTCAAATAGTATCAAAGTAATTTAAACTTAAAAAAACTTAGTAAGATATAATTTAACCCGACCCAGTAACCATTGAGGGGATGGTCAAAAATCTTTCTGGATCGAAGGGGTTGTTTGAGGAGGAGTAAAAACGACGATGTTGGTGTCTATTGGCATGATCATATTGAGCGGAGCTGTGGGTGGGATTATCAACGCCCTGGTAAGCGATAATGGCTTCATCAAGCCTCGCGAGGAGAGCGCCGGGGATGTGACCATCATCAGACCAGGCTTTGCGGGCAACATCCTTCTTGGAGCCGCGGCGGCCTTCATCTCTTGGGGCCTTTATGGAGCATTCAGCAATGCAATAGTTTATGGAGCTGTTAGCGGACTTGGAACTGATGAGATATCTGTTTCTATCTCAGCCATAGCCGGCGCTGTGCTGGTTGGAATCGGCGGAGCACGCTGGCTGACAAATGAAGTGGACAAGAAGTTGCTCCGAACAGCTGCCGCAGCAGCAGCCGCATCAAAGGCGTCTTTCGATGACTCTCAGAAGATTGCCGTTGCGACGCCTGCCCAGGCCTTCAACATCGCCAAGGAGATGTACCAGGAGTAGGAAATAAGCCTGAACAATGCACCATTACGATCACAGAGGGCATGCGGGCAATGCGGGCGACGTCTGGAAGCATCTCCTTCTGCTGGAGGCGGCAAGCTGTCTGTTCATCCCCAATAGATGCTTCGTTTATGCTGAAAGCCATGTGGGACGCCCCGAGTACGCCCTTTGCACGCCCGGTGATTGGGTTGGCGGGATCGGCAAACTATGGCCGATTCTGCCAAAACTAAAAAATTTTTGCTATTTTGACATCCTTGCTGAGCTGAATCCAACAGGACCAAAGCGCTATCCTGGCTCTGCAGTCCTTGTCTTGGAGGCTGCCAAAAGATACAAAACAGATCTACAAACTGAGATCTGGGATGCAGATCCAGAGGTTGCTGCTGCCTGGCAGGGATTTTCCGGCGTGCGCTTTCACCTGGGAGACGGTTTTTCAGGCGTTGGGTCTTTGCTGGACAGCTCGCCTCCAGGCTTATTGCTCATCGATCCGCCTTACATTGATCAGTCTGACAAGAGATTGGCAGAAAAGCTGCTCTTCATGGCTAAAGATTTGGGCTGGGTCGTTTTATGGTGGTACATGATGGATACCGATACAACACCAAAGGGTCGCCTGGAAAAATTTGAGCTCGACTTTGCAAAAATTGGGCTTGATGGAGGAAGATGGAAGGGCTGCGTTGTGGCCGTCGCCGGAGCAGATGATGAGCTGCTCTGCCACTTCCGCGTGCAGTCAGATAGATTCATCGAGATCATCTCAAGCCAATAAATTGATGAACGAAGCCTTGTGATTAAAAGGTCTGCTGATGGAGATAGAGCTTTTAAAAGACATAGTAGTCGTATTCGCACTCTCGGTGGCAGTCCTCTTGATCTTCCATCGAATCAAGGCACCGACGATAGTCGGTTTTTTGCTCACCGGCATTCTGGCGGGCCCCCAGGGCCTTGGCCTTATTCAAGCATCAGATCAGGTCTCCGATCTTGCAGAGATTGGCGTCGTCTTGCTCTTGTTCACCGTAGGCATTGAGGTCTCGCTAAGGGACCTGATGAAGCTCAAGAAGTACGTTCTCGTCGGAGGCTCACTCCAGGTCTTGCTAACAATTCTCCTCGTATTTTTCATCCTCTCAGCTCGGGGAGATGCGAGTGGAGAGGCAATGTTGCTCGGATTTCTTATTTCACTTAGCAGCACAGCCATCGTCCTGCGCATAATCCAAAGGAGAGAGCAGTTCGACAGCATTTACGGTCGGACAACCCTTGGAATTCTGATTTTTCAGGACCTTGCAATCGTTCCCATGATGCTCGTCGTGCCCCTGCTGCCAGGAGCTTTGCAGGCGGAGACGGATCATCCCCTGACAGTCGTGGTTAAGGCTTTGGGCCTGATCGTATTTGTGATCATTTCCGCCAAATGGATCATGCCAAGGCTCCTATATCAGATCGCAAAGACCCAAGATCGCGAGCTATTCCTCCTGAGCATCGTGGCAATCTGTTTCGCTGTGGCCTGGATGAGCTCACAGGCAGGGCTCTCGCTGGGCCTCGGTGCATTTTTAGCAGGCTTGACAATATCAGAATCGCCCTACAGCCACCAGGCCTTCGGAAACATCCTGCCGCTGAGAGATGCATTTACCAGCTTCTTCTTTATCTCAATTGGCATGCTGCTGGATGTGAATTATCTGATGCAAAATCCAGGCTACATAATTCTCATAGCGATTGGCGTCATGCTGCTCAAGGCAGTTATTGCCGGATTTACAATATCTTTTATGGGCCTGCCTCTACGTATGGCAGTTCTTGTAGGCTTAGCCTTAAGTCAAATAGGCGAGTTCTCTTTCATCCTCTCCAAGGTGGGCTATGACTGCGGCCTCGTGTCCCAGGAGATCTACCAGCTCTTTCTGGACGTTGCTGTGCTGACCATGGGCGCCACATCGTTCCTCATGGCCTCCTCACAAAAGTTGGCAGACGGCTTATTGCTCCTTCCGCTGCCAGAGAGGCTGAAGAATCGATCACATGCCTTGTCGGCAGCTCCCTCCAAGTCGTGGAGGGACCATCTCATAATCGTAGGCTATGGAGTCAACGGCAGGAACGTTGCAAGATCTGCCAAAGCAAAGGGCATACCATTTGTGATCGTCGAGATGGATCCTGAGATCGTTTCGTATGAAGGGAAGATCGGTGAGCCTATCTACTACGGCGATGCCACTCAAGAAAACGTTCTTCAGCATGTCAATGTCCGGGAGGCGAGGGTAATGGTCATCGCCATCTCCGACCCAGAGGCTACTCGCAGGATCGTGGAAGTGGCCCGCAGGCTTAATTTTGATCTATTCATCATCGCCCGAACTCGCTACCTCGATGAGATGTTGCCACTGCACAATCTGGGAGCCAACGAGGTCATTCCTGAGGAGTATGAGACATCTGTGGAGATATTCTCCAGAGTTTTGAAGCAGTACGATGTGCCAAGAGACCAGATCGAGAGTTTCATTCAAGAGGTGCGATCCGACGGCTACGAGATGTTTCGCAGCCTCTCTCCTGAGCCTTACTGCGATGCAAACGTAGACTTGATCACTGATGAGATAGGCACTTTTCGAGTTTGCAGCGGCTCGCCTATTTGCGGTCGGCCTGTGGCAGACATAGAGCTGGAGCGGCACGCTACTAAAATGCTGGCGATCCATAGGGATATGAAAACCATAGCAAACCCAGACGAAAGCTTCATCCTGAAAGTGGATGACGTGGCAATCCTCATGGGCCCTGAAGAGAGCCTGTCAGTGCTGGGAAATTTGTTCCATTCTCCTATGATGAAGTGACCGTCCTTTCCCAATTGCCCGATTCGATCATGTTTAAATCCTCAATCAGGTCTGCTGCGACCGTGGGCGATAGCCTGTAGCGTCGGAAGATGGCCAGCACGCGGTGAAGCTCGTCCCTCTCCATAGAGGCAGTATGCTGAGCAACATGCAGCATTGCACCTTGATAGCCCTCTTCCAGAAGGATCTTTCTTACCGTATCAAGAATTTGAGCGCTGATGTGTATGCCTGTGGCCCCAATCTCCTTGACCACCTTGGCGGTCTCTTCATCCTGCTTCATGCGAGGCGTGACGGGCTCAGTGGCTGGGGAAGAGTCCTTCACAAAATCCAGTGCCTTCTTGGATACGCCCTTCAGTATCAGCTCAGATGCTAGCTTCTTCAGGGTCTTTCCCTGCAAGATGGCTTCGGCCTCTAAGGATCGGTAGGCATCCGGAGTAATCTCAATTCGAGTGTATCTGACACTGGGCACTGAACACACGTCCCTTTACCATCGCGCGCTGCTCATTTATTGCTCAATTATGTGCTATGCGTATCCTACATATTAAAAGACTACGATTTGATGGAAGTCTTCCCAGCACGATCCATCTTCGCTATGGGCAACCGCAGCACCCAGAATCTCGCGATGGCAGTCTTCATGGATGCCGGCGGCGATCAGCAGCGCCATGTTTTACGTATCTGCCATCTGTCCTGACTTTGAAGTAGCTAGCATCTATGAACAGAGAGGGCGCCGGCTCTTCAATTGGTCTCTTCAGAGACTTCTCGGCGTCCTCATCCAACTTTTTCTTACCTTGCCGGAACTATTCTCATAAATGCCGTAGCAGGTAACGTTTCCCTTCCCAGCAATTCCAAATTGAGTACATTGCTCGTTTGGACAAGCTGCTCGTTTGGACAAGCTACATCCAGGAATCGTGATTTTGGACCTCTCTTTCCCAATTGCTACTCCCCATGCATTACATGCACACACATGATGTATTAATAGCAACCTATAGGAGGTTCACGACCAAAAAATAAGAAGCTTGGTAAATGGAGCTTCGCGGAACTAAGAAGCATCGTGGAATACAAAGCGACAGCTATCAAAGAGAAGGTAGTTGCTGTAGATCCAAGATATACTTCTCGTACCTGTTCAAGATGCGGTTTCCAAAAGAAGGAGAACCGCAACGGTAGAACCTTCAAGTGCAAGAGTTGCGGCTTCCAGATCGATGCTGATTTGAATGCCTCCAGAGATATCGCTGCCTTCAGTAGATCTGATCGTTGCCAGGCTGCCTGTCAACAATCGTAGCGGGCTTACCACTAGCTGCAAGCCACGGCCATCAGGCAGTGGTAGTTGACTTGCCAGGAGACTGACAACATCCCTGTGACCGCCGGAGTTCAGGAGCGGCTTTTCGGCTCCGAGCGCAGCTCGCAAGACGAGGCTCTTGGTGACATTGATGCTCTCGTTGTAGGTCCCAGCCCAAATCTAGATGATATCTCCTTGTGAGGCTCCATCGATGGCTTTTTGAATGCTCTCACCTGGCTTGACTGTGATGGTCGCGGCCTGAGCTGCCGATAAAAGAAGGATGGCGAGCACAAGGCATGCAGATTAGCCGAAAGGGAGAACAAGCACTCATTTCAATCTCCCTGACAGGGCATCCAAGTCAGCTTTGAGGTCCTCGGACATAATGGCACCATCCATCTTTGCATTAGATAGCGAATAGAGTGTAAACTGGTCGTATTCTATTCCCACCAGGTTCGCATCAGAGAGATCGACCCCCGTCATCTCCACGCGATCGAAAGTGGCATCGCGCAGGTCAACGCCCCTCATGTTGGCGTTGGTCAAGAAGACCAAAGCCAAATTGGCGTTTTTAAGAGATGCTCCGCTCAGATCAACGCCTCTCAGATCGATATCACGCAAATCGACATGGCCAAGCCGGACCTTGCTCAAGACGGCTCCTTGAAGCCTGACGTAGCTCAAATCGGCATCAGTCAAATCAGCCCCAGTGAGGTTGGCACGGGTCAGATCGGCGTAAGGCAGCTTTGCCGAATTCAGGCTAGCACCCACGAGCTTTGCCCCGGTCAAATCTGCATAAGCAAGGCTGGCCGAATCGAGGTTAGCGCCAGTAAGATCGGCGCCCATGAGATACGCTCTTGTAAAATCAGCATCCTTTAGATCCGAACCACTTAGGTTGGTATTGTAAAGTTCAGCCCTGGAGAACTGTCCCCTTGACAGATAGCCCATGCTCATATCCGTCCAGCTCAAATGGGCTCCAATTAGGTTTGCGCTGACCAGATATATGCCCTTCATTCTTGCACCGCTCAGATCCGTCCTGAAAAGCCTGGCATCAGAAAGGTCAGCATCTGAGAGATCTGAACCGGAGAGATCTGCTTCTGTAAGGTCAGCATTCCTCAGAGTAGCGCTATTCATATTTATATTTGACATCTGAGACCTTACAAGTGTGGCCTCTGTAAGATCGGCCCTGCGGAGATCCGCCCCTTTGAGAACAGCCCCCGTCAGATCGGCCTTGACCATCACCGCGCCTATCAGATGAGAATTTGTCAGCCATGCCGACTGCAGGAAAGCACCGCTCAAATCAGAGCCGCTCAGGTCGGCGTCCGTCAAATTCGATTGGTTCAAATGTCGACCACATAGATTCATGTGCGAGATGTTCATACTGCCAAGATCGGCTCGATCAGCTATCATGCTGCCGAGATCCGACTGCTCAGCCGCGGCTATGCAGCTTGCCGCAATCAGTGGGCACAGCACAAGCTGCATCAACAATTCAGGTCTCATCATGCCATCCTCCATTTGGGGTTGATCGAGTCGAGATACTTGAAGTCAGCGAAGCTGTAGGGCGCAGTATAGTACTCAGGGCCATTCACAATCCCGTAGTAGCTATCCACAGCCTGCCAGGTGCCTGGATTGTCCTTGTCCTCCACCACAACCCAGATATGCCCTTGCGAGTTAAATCCACTGGGGTCGTACAGATATACCACGCTGTAGCCGAAACTTTTGTAAGTGCTCTGCAGTTTTTGTGAACCGTCATAGCACATTCCCAGAGGGGCCACTGGAAAGATAACATACCTGCTGATGGTATTTATGAATTCGGAGTCGTCAGTCTTTTTGTACGTAGCATTGATCTTTATGGCATCGCTAGGTATTACCTGGACTGGTCCTGCCTGGCTGGTGGGAGGGGTCATCCACAGGTCTGCAAGCCTTGGAGAAGCTCCATTGGGCGTGAGATATACAGCTTTGCCATCGTTCAAGGTTACTACTACATAGGATCCTTCGGGCTTGGCATTGTATCCATGCGTCGCAAGAAAAAAAGCCAGATCATTCACTGTGATGCTGATATCCTCGTAACTTGATAAAAGCAGCCATAGATCGTTCTCTTCGCTGGCCTGGCAAGCTGAAGGATATAAAACCAAGGACAACAACATAACAGTCACAATTCGCCTCAACCTGCTTCACCGTTGTCAGCTTACGCCCTGAGCAACAACTTCGTATTTTCTTTAATTATGTTTGGAGCCCATCTATAAAGATTTATTGACTTATGTGTGGGCAGAGGTTGTGGGAGGCAAAAGAGGTTGTGGGGGCCAAAAGATATTAAAATAATAAAGGCTTAGATCCCCTCTATGTATCAAGCCTTCAGAACAGGCTTGTCAAGAAAGCCAGTGGCACCAAGAACAAGATTATAAAACCGATAACCATCATACCAATTGCCAGCCCATTTCCACCTGCCATGAATAATAACCTCCTACTGCATGTATTTGGTTACTGCTTGGAGGAGGTAATATTAATTACTATCGGATGCCCATCGAATGCTTCGCGCACCTTAGCCCAGAAGACCTAGCGCCGCTTGGCCAGCAAGTTTAACTATCTTCGGCCTCATGACCTTGGGTTGTGCGATCGATCCAGAAGGGCGGAATAAAGGCACAAGGTGAAAAGCTGGAAGGCAAAAAGGCGGCAGGTGCTAGATTCTTGCTCCTTCGACCGGCTGGCTATCCCCTGAAGAGCCTTTTTCAGGAGCATCCTGTTGTATCCGACGCCAAGCTCTTCGAGCTTTATGCCCGAGAGCAGTGGTATGGAGAGGCTGTCAGGCCCGGATGCTATTTGTTTGACCGCAGACTATATCCCGACTTTGCATTCCAGGTGGTGAAGGTATATCCTAGAGTTTCAGTCGTGGGCTCTGGGACCACCATCAAGGTTGAGAAAGAGGCAGAGCCAAAGAATACTGTGGATTTCGACGTGCACTTCGAGGACGTCATAGGCCAGGAGACCGCCAAGCGAAAGGTGAGGATCGTGGAGAGGTTCCTGCAGGATCCGGAGAGGTTCGGCCGCTGGGCTCCGCGCAATATCCTATTTTTTGGCGTCTCAGGCACGGGAAAGACCATGGTAGCCAAGGCCCTCAGCACAGAGGCAAAGGTGCCCATGCTACCTGTGAAGGCCACCAGTTTGATTGGCGAATTTGTGGGCGAGGGAGCCCGGCAGATCCACAGCCTTTACGAGAAGGCAGAAGAGATTGCCCCCTGCATTGTGTTCATCGATGAGCTTGATGCCATTGCCCTGGACAGGAGGTATCAGGACCTAAGAGGCGATGTCTCAGAGATTGTGAACTCGCTGCTCACTGAGATGGACGGCATTTCGCGTAGAAGTGGTGTCTGCACAATCGCTGCCACAAACCGAATTGAGGTTCTCGATGCTTCGGTGCGGTCAAGGTTTGAGGAGGAGATCGAGTTCAAGCTGCCGAACATTGATGAGAGGTTGCAGCTGTTGGAGAAGAATGCAGCAACTTTGCCCCTGAAGCTTGAGAGCGTAGATCTGCAAAGGATCGCAAGGATGACTGAAGGCTTCTCCGGAAGAGACCTGGTAGAGAAGGTGCTGAAAGCTTCGCTGCATCACGCCATAATGGAAGAGAGAGATATTACGCAAAAGCATCTGGAGGAGACCATTCGCCTGGCCAGAAAAGGGTACAGACAGCCTCCAAAGGAGATGTTCTCCTGAGGAAGGCCTTTTGTACTTTCAAGTAAAATGATGACGGGACGCACCATGTGGCAGGAGATTTTGAACAAGTTCAAGAGGTATCCGGCCCAGGAGAAGGTAATCCGCCTCATTCTGCAAAGGGGCTTTCAGGTAAACGACAGGGGTCGCGTCGTCTCGGGCGAGATAGAGATACCTCATGCGCAGATTGCCAAGGAGCTGAACGTGGATCGCAGAGTAGTGGACACAACAGCTCAGGCCATTCGCGAGGACGAGACGCTCTGGAAAGTGTTCAAGAATGTTCGCTCCATAATATTTCTGGGCGATGTCGCGCCTATTTTGGGCCTGGGGGTAATTGAGATAACTCCTACAAATGCAGCCAAGACGGGAATACTTGGTGATGTGGCCAGCGCAGTTGCCAAGATGGGCCTCTCCATCCGCCAGGCGGTTTCAGATGATCCTTATTTCGTGGAGAGCCCAAAGCTCACTATCATTGCCGAGGGTAAGATTCCAGGGGACCTGGTGCGTCAGCTCATGGAGATAGAGGGCGTAAGAAGAGTCACTGTGTATTGAGAAGACATGTACGCTATCATTGCATGTGGCGTCTTTCAAAAGGAGATCGAAGGACTGCAATCTGAGCTGGGGTTTCCTTTTGAGGCGCATTACCTTGCTTCAGGTCTGCACGTGGACTTCGATGATATGAGAGAGGCATTGACAGGCGAGCTGGAGAACTGTCAAAAAAAGGGATGCGAGGGAATAATCGTGATATATGGCCAGTGCCATCCCAAGATGGAAGATATCTTAAAACCTTATCATGCAGCCCTTATAGATTGTCAGAGCTGCGTGGATGCTTTCATCACTCGCAAGGCAATGGAAGAGAAGGCCAGAGAGGGTCTCTTCTTTTACCTCTCTCCGGGCTGGCTGGATGCCTGGAAGGATATCTTCGCCCGCCTTAACTGGGATCAGGCAGAGGCCAGGTTGCAGATGGGCTCCTTCCGGGGCGCCGTATATATTGATACGCTGTCAGATGCTCATCAGCGTGAAGAAGAGCTGCTGGAGTTCTTCGATTTTACCAATCTGCCATTTGAGGTGATGCCAGTAGACCTGAGCCACTTCAAATCACTTATAATCAAGGCTCAGGAGAGCTTGGAGGGTTGAACTTGGACGATCTGGATGAAATTCGGAAGAAGAAAATGGAGAGGATGATGAAAGAGATGAACAGGCCGCCGGCACCATCGGTGCAACTTCCTGACAAGCCAGTCATCGTCACTGACGAGACGCTGGATTCAGCGGCAAGGCAGTATCCCGTCTTTATTTTGGACTGCTGGGCAGAGTGGTGCGGGCCGTGCCGGATGCTTGGACCTATCATCGAAGAGCTCGCAAGAGAACTGAAGGGGAAGGTGGTCTTTGGCAAGCTGAACGTCGACCAGAATATGCAGACCGCAAACGAACATAGGATCTCCGCGATTCCAACTCTGCTGGTCTTCAAGAACGGAAAGCTGGTGGACAAACTGGTGGGCGCCTATCCCAAAGGCACGTTGGCAGCAAAAATTCAAAAGTACCTCTGAGGAGATCCTCAGAGGGCCCTAAGGTATGCTGGCTTGGGATTTTATAATAGAGTAGTTTTCTATGTCGTAAACTGGCCTGGAGGATAGAGTGCTTGGCACTTGATATGTAGGTTTGGTTCTGGAATATTCAGATATGCTGTAGAGTGGTTTGTAAATGCTTGTATTATAGGTGATTTTGCCTACCATTCCCAAACGCTGGCTTGCATTGAAAACAGATGTCGTGTTGGAGTTATTGCCAATGTTCTGCAAAGCCCTGGATCCGTATACATCCAGGTCGTTCACGGGCTTGGTGTTCATGAAGCCTGCACGCAATACTTTTTGCGTATCATTTTGATTTTCGTCTGCTATGGCAACTGGAATCACAAGTGCCAGCAGTGCCAGAATGCAGATATTATTGATAGCGATTTTTTGCATTAATACCATCTCCTGATATAGCACTGTCTCTAAGTCTTCTCCTCCTGATGAGGGCGATCGCAATCAAGGCCGCTGCAGCTGCGCCTGCCGGATGGGGCGAGGTCTTTTGCGTGTCTGTGATATTGCTTGCGCGGACGATGGACTTTGCCTCGATTATATTCTCCTCCATATCCTTGATATCACCACCCTGGCCCAGCAGGATCGTTTGCAATTGGTAGATGCCAGGCTCCAAGGTCTTATTCCAAGAGATCTCCACAGTCTCATCGTCACCTGTAAGGAGAACAGGGGTCTTCTCCTCAGTTGTGCTCAGCACTGTGCCGTTTTGGGATAATATGAACCTAAGCTTTCCCTCAAAAGGAACGCGAGAGTTTCCCACAACAGTGGCACTGGCGCCCGTTTCATCCTGGTAGGTCTCTGTGATTGCGGCGTCGTCATTGGCCAAGAATGAGTTCATGAAGGTCCTGACCTGGTTGTGGTTAAGCTCCACAATCTTCACCCTTCCCGTATAATGTTTGTTATTTTCAAGTATCTGCCTCCAGGCATAATCCTTCTGAACTGGTGTGGAGAAACCTCCTGCGATCGGCACACCTTGCTCTCTGGTTATGTAGACCGACTTATTTCCAGTGAAGAGCATGTAATAGATATCCACCATCGTTGGGTCGCTGCTGCTGATTGAAAGATGCATGCCGCGAGAGTCTGCACGGAAATCTCGCACATCGAACCTTATTGGTTCAACTCCGCCATAGAAGAAGCTGTAGCACTTTTTGCAGACTTCAGTTCCACCATCCAGCAAAGTGGCACATGCATTGTAGTTGCCTTTTTTAGCTTCGAGTGGCGACCACATGACAATCCAGGTGCCCGGGCCATCGAGCATCATATTCTTAGTCTGAAGCACCTTGCCGTCCGATATCAGCTCCATTCGGAGAACATGACTGGCCGCATCGCCATCGATCGTTATATCTGCAGAGTCGATGTTGGAATAAAGGTCTGCAATCTCTTGAGACTGGGCTGCGCCCACCAGGGCCACAAGGGCTATCAAAAGCCCGATTGCGGAAATGCTCATAGGACCTACCTTCGGGAATATGCCGTCGTTCCTTAAGGAGTTTAAAACTAACGCGAGGGAGGTGAAAGATTAAAGCGAGAGCCAGTGGGTGAAAGGAGCCACCAAGGTGATGAGCAGGGAGGTCAGCACCATCCAGGCCAGGAGCGCCACGATGGTCCTCGTGAGCTTCTCAGCATCACTTGGCTTGACGATCAGCTCAAAGCTCGCCTGTACCAGGTCCCTGAAGATGTGGCCACCGTCGAGGGGTACCGCAGGAAGACAGTTGAAGAGGCCAGCATAGAGGTTGATCCAACCCACCCAGAGAAGCAGATTTGCTATCCAGAAGAACTTGCCACCCAATGGCTCAGCCCAACCACTGGGCTCAAAGATCGTGGTCAGCCAGCCGCTGAAGCCCGGAAAACCTTTTTGAGTGAAGCCTGGAATGCCTGTGAAGGGCAGGCTGAGCATGTAGGTGAAGCCCTGCAGGCCGCTGTAGGGAATCGCTTTGAGAACTTGCAAGAACTGCTTTGAGGGGGCTTCCTGGAATACTGCGCCTCCCAAGTAGACTGCATTTCCGGAGATGCCGATTCCGATGAACCCAGCATTTGAGTTACTGCTGACGCTATCGACTCTGCTATTTTGTGTGAGTTTAACCAGGTAGGTCTTGCCGTCTCCCGTGGTTATGGTTATGGTTTGGCCAGGATGAGTTGTATTCATTTTGTTCCTGAAGCCTTCGAGATTGCCGATCTCAACTCCGTCTATTTTTGTGACGACGCTTCGGGCAGGAAGCCCTGCAGCGAATGCAGGAGAGCCCTCGAATATCGAGGCCACCATGATGCCGCGCTCTGGCTCGCCGAAAATTTTCAGGCTTTCTTCTAAATCGTTGTAGATCACATTAATCTGCATCGTCCCGCTGGCAATATTGCCGTAGAACTCCGCGAGGCTTCCAACCTCCCTTCCATTCGCAGCCACCAGCGCCATGCCTTCCTCGATGCCAGCCATCTGAGCTGCTGAGCCATCCTGGACATCAACCACAATCAACCGGTCCACTGGTGTGATTGAGCCGATGACCGGGCCGAAGAAGAGGGCCATGGCCACTGCAGCTACTATGAAGTTGGATATGACTCCAGCAGACAATATCCTGATCCTGGCTCCTTTGGATACTGCAGGCGGTTTCTCCTTGGTGCCAAAGAGCTCCTCTTCGTCCGGCTCCACGAAGGCAGCAATTGGAGCGACGAGTATTGTGACAATCCCCATGGACTTGACACGCACCCCCTCCACACGGCTCAGGATGCCGTGGGCGAACTCATGTACGACCATGGTTACGAAGAGGGCTATCCAGCCCCAGACGAAGGGTATGTACTCGTTCAAGCCTGGTATGAGCAGTATGTTCCTTGGTGCATTGTAGTTGCTGGGCTGGGGAGGCTCTTGAATCATGAGGTAGGCCATGAGCAGGACGAGTATCAGAAAATAGGCCATGCTCAGAACGACCAAAGGGACGCCCGCAGATGCTACAATTCTCCAAAACCTCCTTGGACGGCTCAGTCTGTCTAGCAGCTTCAGCCCCCTGGTGGTGCGCAAGAATACCGCCAGGGGAACAGGGCCCCAGACTGTAACCCCTCGCTGCCTCCATCTCTCGCTGTCCCTAAGGGGCAGCAGTAGTATGGAATAAAGACCCAACAGCGCCGCCGCTATCAGCACCCAATCAACAAAATCGAGCTGCAGCTGCAAATCCAATTTTATCCTCGACTGTTTATCTGAGATATCATGTATATAAGCTCATGTGAGCTCTGCTCTCCCAATGGGATCGAGCGGCATTTAGGAGTTTTACAAAACACCTTGATCCTTGAGCTCCTCCTTTGCCAGCTCCTGATGTTTCTTCTCCAGGAAGCTGTAGACGTTACCATGTGGTGCTCCATCCAGCAGCATCTCGATGGCAGTGCGAGCAACTCTGATCTGCTCTGGGTAGCCCAAAAGGGCCACTGTCTTGCCATATACAGATACTTTGGAGCCGGAGAGCTGCTCCATGATCTCACGCGACCTTCCATCTCTGCCGATGATGCGACCCTTGATGCGTGCCATATCGCTCTTGGTCCCCACCATCTTGGAGAGGTCGAGCACATCGAGCATGAGCATATCATCATCAAGAATCGAGAGCGCCCTTTCAGGCGAGAAGCCCCTTCCTATGGCCTTTACCAAATCCATGACCCTCAATGCTTGCAGCGGGTCCTCTGCAAATGTCACTCGGACTGTTCCAGTCTCGCTGTCTATCTCAAGGGTGGTCTTTGTCTTCTCCTCGATGAGGCGCTTCATGGACCCTCCGGGGCCCACTAGCACGCCAACTCGTTCCTCAGGAATCTTGATATCCATTTGATCTGCCTCTTTTTTGTCTATCTGCTTCTTCGTCATCTCGAAGCCTTGCCCAGATATCTTCCACAGAGCCAAAAGCATACTTTTTTTTAAAGAAACGGGCCACGTTGGCTATATCGCGCTCTAGGAACCTTCGGGCCATGGGATGGTCAAGGGTCACTGATTGCCCCATATCTATTATGACCGGCTCCCCGTCATCATAGAGTATATTGAACTCGCTTAGATCGGCATGAACCAGCCCCGCTCGATTGTAGAGCATTGAGATGTACACAACTAGCTTGTCGAAGACCCGTTTCGCCACTTCAACATCCATCTCAACATCCCTCAACTGAGGCGCAACATTATCTCCCTTGCCCACGAGCTCCATCACCAGGATGTTTCCCCGCATAGCAACAGGATGAGGCACACGCACGCCAGCCTCCTCGGCCCGCGTCAAATTTCGAAATTCCTTCTTTGTCCAAGCCGATACGATGGCCCTCTTTGTGCCCTTTACGCTCCCGAATCTGGGATCGCCGTGAAGATAATCCTGCATCGCTTTGAAGTTGCTTGTGGATATCCTATAGATCTTTAAAACAAGCTCTCTTTCGCCCACGATCGCCTTGAAGATGTTCGCCTCTTTTCCGGTGCAGATGGAGCCACCCAGAGCGTCTATTACGCCCTTGTTGGCAAGATTGTAAAGGTCCATGAGGGTACGCTTATCGAATACCGCCTCTTGGACTTTCAAGTCATCTGAATCCTTTATCCTCGTGCGAAGAAGGTCGAGTCTGGTATCGAAATCCTCAGCCTTAGAGCGCTTACTCATGAAGTGCCTTTCAAGAATCCCTTGCGTTGAAGCCAGTCCACCTGTGGGCCAGTGTATCTCCAGACCACATCTGCCTTCTCATTCTGGAATTCCCATGGTATGATGATTACTACGTCGCCCTCTCTTATCCATATCCTCTTCTTCATCTTGCCAGGTATGCGAGCCATCCTGGTTACGCCGTCGATCCCCCTGACCTTTATGCGGTTGGACCCAAGCAAGCTTTCAACATGACCGAAGATCTCTCTATCCTGTTTGCGGGGGAGGCGGACCCTGGTTATTACTGCCCCTTCCTCCTCATTCACACGATTTCTGTTATACAGCGTATCACCTCAAATAATAATAAACCACATATTTAATGAACCACAGATTTATGGGATTCAAAATTAAAAAGCCACTCTTCAATAGTTAAAGCTTGTGTCGATCGAGGTGATCATGGGCCCGACGCGATTCGAACGCGTGATCCCCGCCGTGTGAAGGCGATGTCATAACCAGCTAGACCACGGGCCCTCGGATTATGGGAAGAAGTTCTCTGCTATTAGTATCTTACCCTAGTATCCTGGCTTTTTTGTACCTCCTCTTCGGAAAGGCAGAATTATTTAAATACTAATTCGCGAAGTTAATAAAATGAATGAGTTTGAGCATTTCGAGACTTGTTTATGCCTTGTATGAGCGTCATTTAAAGGACCAGATCCTTCGGGGAGAGGCTGTGAGGCATGTGGCAATAATTCAGGATGGAAACCGCAGATATGCCCAGCAAAAGGGCCTCTCCAAGGTCGTTGGGCATAGCCTCGGTGCCAAGACCTCTGAGATGGTCTCTGAGTGGTGCCTGGAGCTGGGAATCAAGCACCTCACGCTCTATGCGTTCTCCACAGAGAACTTCAAGAGAGATGAAGCGGAGAAACGCTACCTATTTGATCTTATCAAGGACAAGTTCGCAGAGCTGGGCCGTTCCAAGAAGATACACGACAACAAAGTCCGCGTGCGGGCCATCGGCCGACTGGAGATGCTTCCCAAGGATCTGCAAGAGGAGATACGCCGCACAGAGACTTCAACGCGAAGCTACGATAATTTGTACCTCAATGTCGCCCTTGCATACGGCGGACAGCGCGAGCTGATCGATGCTGCCAGGGCGCTCGCACAGGAGGTCCGTGCGGGGATCATCAGGGCAGAGGATGTGTGCGAAGAGCTGATAGCACGCCACCTATATCCCCAGGATGGGACCTCTGTGCCAAAAGTGGACCTGATCATCAGAACTGGCGGGGATATTCGTACCTCCAACTTCTTGCCCTGGCAGGCGAATGGAAACGAGTGTGCAGCATACTTTTGTGCGCCTTACTGGCCAGAGTTTCGCAAGATCGATTTCTTGCGCGCCATCAGGGTCGCTCAGGCCAGGAGATCAGGCCAACAGGCTTAATAACCTGAAGCATGCCATGACGGATGTTTTGTCCCGATGGGGTAGTGGACATCCCGGAGGCCTGCGGAGCACCCTTGCGCGGACAGCCTTCAACCCGGGTTCGAATCCCGGTCGGGACGCTGATTTATCTCTTTTGAATCCCTTTGATAGCTTTTTGCGCAATCCACAAGCCTTCTTGTGTAGGAATGCTCTGGGTGGCTGAGGACCTCATTTGTAGCTCCCATCTCCACTATTTGGCCTTTTAGCATAACAGCTATGCGATCGCTGACCTTCCTCGCAAGGGCTATGTCGTGTGTGACGAAGAGCATGGCCAGGCCCATCTCCTCCTGCAGGTCCATCAAGAGCTTCAAGATCTTGGCCTGAACGCTCGGGTCGAGGGCGGATGTTGGCTCATCGGCAATCAAAAGCTTGGGGCCGAGGGCAAGAGCTCTGGCAATGGCTACGCGTTGAACCTCGCCGCCGCTAAGCTGATGAGGATACCTATCTAAAAAATCATCACTGAAAGGCAGCTCAACGCAATCAAGGACCTCTTTTGCCCTGATGAGCCGCTCTTCCCTGTCCCCTTTTTTTTGCACATTAAGTGGCTCTAAAACAGCATCCAAGACATTCATGCGGTGGCTGACAGATTCCTTTGGGTTCTGGAAGATCATCTGCACCCGGCTGAAAAATGCTGCATCTCTTTTGCCAACCTCTTGACCTTCCAGGATGATATCTCCTCTGTCCTGATCATAGAGGCCCATGATCACTCTGGACAGCGTGGATTTTCCCGAGCCGCTCTCTCCAACTAGGGCTAGCGTCTCTCCTTCGTAAAGCGTCAGATTGATATCGCAAAGAGCAAAGCACGAATCAAAGGACTTGTGAAGGTGTCTGATCTCGAGGAGGGGAACTATGCCCCCACGGTGGCAGGCAATGAGCCGCCCATCGATCTTCCTCAATTGTGGCACTTTTATTCTGCAGATCTCAATTCGTTGTGTGCAGCGCTTGTGGAATGGACAGCCTTCCAAGCAGTGATCCATTCTTCCTGGTATTCCTTGAAGATCCTTGGTCATGGTCATACCAGGATAGGAACGTATCAGGCCGCGAGTGTAAGGATGTCGTGGGTCGCTCAACAGCTCATCTGTTCTGCCTACCTCAACGATCCTGCCCGCGTAAAGCACTGCCATTTGCTCTGTGAGCCCTGCTGCCAGGGATAGGTCGTGTGTTATCACCAGCGAAATCCTGCCGGCGATGGCAGACCTGAATAGCTTCAAGATGTCCGCCTTGGTCAGAGCATCAAGGGAGGCAGTGGGCTCATCCAGTATCAGCACATCAGGATCATTGGCCAGAGCCATGGAGATGAGCACCCTCTGCCGTTCTCCTCCACTGAGCTGATGGGGATAAGCCCTGGCTTTGTCTCCATTCAATCCAACGGACAAAAGAAGCTTCTTTGCTCTCAGCTCCACATCCGTTGCAGTAGCGTTATTATGAATGTGTATGGCCTCTGCTATCTGATCCTGAATCCTCTGTACTGGATCCAGGGCATCTTCCACATTCTGAAAGACCATGGCGATCTCCCGGCCTCGCATGCGCCTGAAGTCCTCCTCTGAGATCTTCAGGAGATCCTTTCCCTTAAAGCGAACCTCTCCGGAGACTCTTCCTGTGGCCAAGCCCATGATACAAAGTCCTAGCGTGGTCTTTCCCGCACCAGACTCGCCCACGACGGAGAGAGAATCACCAGCGTCGAGGTCAAGGTCTATCCCCCTCAAGACCTCAGCCTCTCCGAAGGCTACCTTGAGATCCTTGATCTGCAGCATCAATCTACTCTCCGCTGCTTGTATTTCTGTAGCCTCGGGTCCATAGCAGCCTCCAGACCGAACCCTATGAAGCTCAGGCCTACCAGGGTCAAAGAAAGGGCGAGGCCTGTCGGTACCAGCCACCACTCCCAAACGTTTAGGTAGGTGAAGGCGAGGGCCTGCTGCATCATCTTGCCCCAGCTTATCATCATTGGGTCCGACACTCCAAGAAAGGCAAGGCCTGCTTCCATAAAGACCGCCCTCCTGGCATCCTGGATCATCATTGCGATGATGATGGGCGCAAGGTCAGGGGTTATGTGGTTTATCAGTATGTGCTTCCAGTCAGCTCCAAATGTGCGAGCCGCTGAGACGTGCATCCTCTCTTTCAAGGAGAGGACCTGCGACCGAACGATCCTCGCACCCCCGGGCCAGGAAAATAAAGACATTAAAATTATCAAAAGCAATATGCTGGGACGAAGGTATGCTGCAACGAGGATCATCACAATGATGGTGGGAATGGAGATCATGGCGTCTACCACTCTCATCCAGAAGCGCTCGTAGATGCCTCCTAAGAGCGCAGAAGTGGCCCCTATAAAAAGGCTCAGAGCTGAAGAGAGGATTGCTACAGCGAATGCCACAAAAAGAGAGGTCCTGGCGCCGTAGAGCAACCTGCTCCATATGTCCTGGCCCATGGAGTCTGTGCCAAGCGGGTGATGCGCCGATGGTGGGCTAAAGATCTGGCCTGTGTAGTCGTACGGCGAATAGTCGGAGAGAACTGGCGCGAAGATCGCCATAAAACTGATCAATGCCAGCATGCTCAGTCCCGACAGTGCTATGCGATCATTGATGAGATCTCTAAAGGGTCTAATGTGCATATCTCACCCTCGGGTCCAGTCTGCTGTAGAGTAGATCCACAATCAGATTGGCGGTCAGGACGGCAACGGTGATCAGAAGCAGTATCCCCTGGATGAGTGGATAGTCCCGGGCATTTAGAGCTGTGTTCAGGACAGATCCCACGCCCGGATAAGAGAAGATGATCTCGATGAAGAGCGCTCCGGTCAGCAGATGAGGTATGCGCAGGCCCGTTGCCGTGGTCACAGGGAGCAAGGAATTTCTGCCGGCATGAGAATACTTAATTGAGAACTCCGAACAGCCCTTTGCCTTGGCAGTGAGGATGAAAGACTCACCCATAAGAGATACAATCGTGTTTCTGGTCAAAAGATAGATTCCTCCAAGCTGAACCAGGACCAAAGAGGACAGCGGAAGTGCCAAGTGTCCGATCACATCCTCAAGATATCCAAAGCCCTCAAGCCCTGCATAAGGTGTGATCGCCCCGGATAGTGGCGCAATTCCCAGGGCCACTCCGAAGAGGAGAAGCAAGAGAATGCCGATGAAGAAGTCAGGAAAGCCGCTTAAGAACATCAGGCTCGCTACGATGCAGCGATCTAGAAGCTCTCCTCGCCTGTAGCCTGATTCGATCCCCAGGATTATGCCCAGGGCTGTGGCTATCACAAGGGCAAGGCCTGTCAGGAGCAGTGTCCAAGGAAGGGCGCCCATGATAACGCTTGAAACTTGATCTTTATAATAATAAGAATAACCAAGATCGAAGTGCGAGAGGCCCATGAGATAGGCTTGAAGCTGATCGATCCAGGAGCGATCCAGGGCAAATTCCCTGATAAGAGACCTCTCCATCTCAGGCGTCATGGCCACAAGAGCTTCATCTCCATAGATGGCATGGAGTGGATCGCCTGGCATGAGCCTGGGAAGGATGAAGTTCAGGGCAAAGATCGCTGCCAGAGCTATGATATAGTTGAGAATACTGCCCCTGCCAAATTGCTCTCTCTTCATCTGCCGACTATGCTCCTTTTGTCGAGGGGCACTCTTCGGTCATTCATCTCCCAGGTGTCTTGCCAGGCGATCCTAGCATGGGGCAGACTGTCCATTTCAGCCGAATAGGGCTTGATGTCCAGCAGGATGGAGCCGTCCAGGGCATCCATGCCCTTCACCTTGAGCCTATTGCCCTCGACCTCCAAGAGCTCGACGATGTCCAGTGCAATGGGGTTGGGCCTGTTTGGGGAGCGTGTGGCAAAGACCCCATGCTCTCGACCATCGTGTGGAGGCACAGCAGTCAGCCTGCTTCTATCCCCCCGGTGCAGCCAGAAGAGGACGAATAAGTGCGTGCACTGCTCGATGTCCAAAAGGCCTGGGAGGTACTCAGAAAAGACCTCAATCACACAGACCTCGGAAGATAGCCTGCCCTGCCGAGGGATATCCTCAAGCTCCTTGTAGGGAGTATGTATCACCCCAATTGGGACGAGAGTCATAAGATGTATTTCTTCTGTCAATTTAGCCATCACCATTGTGTTTAATTCGCTTGGATGATTAAGACATGTTATTAATACTTTGTTAGATTGGTTTCAAGATCCGACTCCGTCAGAGCGAAAAAAAGTCACCGCTGCCAAAATAGCTGCGGTGACGGACATACCCTTCAGACGAAAGCCATTTTGTTCAGAGCGATTGGCACGCCGCTTCCCACGCCTCCATAGGTGTAGTAGAAGCTGACCTTATCGTTCGATGCCCAGAAGGAGTCGGTGTAGTAAATTGGCAGAGCTGGCAGGTCGCGTGCAAGAGCCTCCTGGATCTGGAAGACCAGCTCTTTGCGCTTCTCAGGATCCGTCTCAGCGTCAGCCTTGTCAAACAGCTCATTCAGCTCAGAGTCTTCCTTGTAGCCTGCGCTGTTGAATCCTGTGCCAATGACAGTCCTCTTCAGGATAGCTGGATCGCCCCCCAAGCCGCCGTGGCCGCTCAGAGCTAAATCGAAGTTCCAACCGTTGACCTGGCTGTCCAGGGTCTTTGCATCCACGCTGCGCAAAGTGATCCGGATCCCGGCCTTGTCAAGCTGCTTTTTGATCAGCTCGCCGATGTTCGCATTCGAAGCGCTGACCAGCAGTTCGATCTCTTCAGGCTTGCTGACCTTCGTGTAATACTGGCTTCCTTCTTTTTTCTCGTATCCCAGCTCCTCTAGAAGCTCTCCTGCCTTGGCAGGATCATAGGCATACTGCTCCTGGTTTGGATTGTACCAGGGGTTGTCTGACGCGTAGAGGCCTGCGCTGCCTGCCAGCCCGAATCCTCTGAGGGCTGTGTCGACGATCTCCTGGCGATCGATGGCATAATAGAGAGCTTGCCGGAACAAAACATCGGAGAAGGGCGCTTTCCGGTAGTTGACCATGATCTTGCCGACCCAGTCATGAGAGCCTTTGATCACAGTAAATCCGGCCTTTTTCAGATCCTCAACGGTCTCGCCCGGAACGCCTGCAGCGTCGACATCGCCTTTCTTCAAGGCAGCGGCTGACATCTCTGTGCTGACCTTCACGAACTTGATCTGTTTCACCTTTGGCGAGCCAAGGTAGTAGTTCTCGTTGGCCTCATAAAGATATGTTCCTTGAGCTTTGTCGTAGTTCACCAACTTGAATGGTCCTGTGCCCACGAGAGCTTTGGGATCCTTGAAGTTCGCGGGATCTGCCACGTCTGCATAGATGTGCTCGGGAAGAATGGGCAACGTTCCAGCCACTTGGTCAAGGAAAGGCACATAATCTCTCTTTAAAGTGATCTTGACTGTATCGTCATTCACAGCCTCGACCTTGCTAACGATGCTCGAATCCACCCATGAATATGGATGTTCCTGGATATACTGGAAGGTGAAGGCCACATCCTTTGCACTGAAACGCTCTTTGTCATTCCAGGTTACACCCTTGCGAAGGTGAAATACGTAGGCTTTTTCATCAGGCAGGTACTCCCACGTCTCAGCCAGGGCGGGAACGAAGCCGCTCTGGTCCTTCCAGATCAGTGTGTCGAAGATCAGGCTCATTCTGATATAGCCAGGGCCCCTCGAGTAATGGCCATATGGCGAAGGATAACCCCAGTCGCCTGTAGAG
>MVQH01000080.1 GCA_002067755.1 Methanosaeta sp. PtaB.Bin018 | reverse complement strand
GATTGGCTCCTCGGAGTCGATGGTGAGGAAGCCGCGCGTCATGATCTCTCGCACCTCCTGCGCAGTACTTCCGTCCGCCACGGCTCGGGTGATGTCGACCAGATTGATCAATCCAGGCGAGCTGTCATCCACTAAAGCTTCCTGAACGCCGTTGTGAACAAGGATGCGTGAAGCCTCCTGAAGAGAAACGTTGGGCTGAATGCGCACAGCGCGGCGCGCTATCTTCTTGATGGGCACTTTAGGCACGGATATCATCTCAGCAATATGCAAAATGAGCCTGCTCATGGTGTCGTCTCTGCCAACGACGGTTCCTCGGATGTAAAGCTTGTTTACGGGCGTGGGCCCGACCTCAATCTCATCACCAATATCGAAGTTTCTGATATTGCCAATAACCCGCACAACGCCATCGCATTGTTGGGAATGCATGACCTTATTGAAGACAATCTCGCTTGCGGTTGCACCCTCAACCAGTACTCCATTCCTGATCACTGGCACTGTTACTACATCCCCACTGGCATCGATATTGAGTGCCTCGTAGGCTGCGCCTGTGGCCTTGTATCCACCTTTCGGCCCTGGAACGCCCTCTACCAGGTTCAAGGCCTTAAGAGATTGCATTTGGTTCCTGATCGTCCCAGGATTGCGGTCTATCAGCTCTGCAATCTCCTCGCCTTTTACTGCTCTCCCCTCGACGCGATGAATGTTTATCAGTGCAGTGAGTATGTCCCTTTGGACTGGTGTTAGTTCCATAATTCGATCGCATTGTTCATGATTAATGTCCTATATAGATTTATTGATCGTCAACGGAAAAACAAAATTTTGGTTTGATTCTGATACTGGTTTGGACTGCATCAAGATTAGCATTTTTGTTTGAAGATGGAAAAGAAACTTAATTCTCGCGCATAGGGCATTTCTTGCGTCCTTTATGCGGAAAGCTGCTCATACGTCCCCAGATTTTTCTCACAGGCTCCTCGAATATGCTGCCCCAGGATTGAGGGTAGCAGGCGCAGGGGTATACATCTCCTGCAGGTGTGATATGCATCCAGCTACTCGCGGCGAAGCAACCAAAGCGTCTGTATGCTTCGGGAACTGAGAATATCCTTGGAGCCCCGGAGCTTGAGACGAACTTGTCCAGCAGATCGTGATCTTCTGGCGAGAGGGCAGCCTCCTTGCGGCCTGACCATCTTCCTGTGGGCACCACCTCGAAGAACGTCAGCTCATGTGCGCCTCTACAGTGAGCCAGCTCATGGAACTCTCGAAGATGGTGCATGTTCTCGCGGCGCAAGACCACGTATAGGTCTACGAGCAGGCCCGCTCGAAGGGCATTTTCAATTGCCTGCATTGCATCCAGGAAAACTCCCTTGCGACCGCGCATGAGATCGTGCTCCTCCTCAAGGGGGCTGTCCAGGCTAATGTTGACGGCATACAAGCCAGCATCTTTCAGCTGAGATGCTAGCTTTGCAGTGAAGCCTGCCCCTGATGTGAATATGGTTGAGATGGCCCGATCGTCCACGAACTTTACCAGCTCTGGAAGTTCGCGATACATCGACGGCTCACCTCCGTCGAAAATAACTAGAGTGGTTCCCATATCCAGGATCTGGCTGATTAAATCTTTGACGGTTTGTGGAGAAAGCTGCAGCCCTTTTCCAGAATTTGGCAGAGCGCAGTGGGCGCAGCGGTTGGGGCACTCCTCTGTGATGGAGATGGTCACCTGGTCTGGCGTGCGCACGCCGAGCATGGCCTTGATGCGGCTGCTTGCCAGTCGATCGAATGCCAGGCTCGGAACTGGTGGAATCCAGGTGGACAAAGATAGTTTTTCTTCAGCCTGAGCTGGAACCTGTCCGTCGAACATCTGAAGCGCAAATTTTATTTGTGGCAGCATGGACAGCGGTCCTGCAACATCGATTTTTGTCCGTCCGTCCTGCAAATAGGCGCTGGCCTGAAGAAAGGGGCTCTTGTAGAGAGCGTATGATCTGCCGGCTGCCTTCATCAATAGACATCCTCTGGGTTGAAGACCTTCTCGCCTACGATTTTACCATCGATTGTGCGAAAAAAGCATGACCTGTATCCTGTGTGGCATGCTCCGCCCTTCTGCTCTATCAGCAATAGTATGGCATCCTCGTCGCAGTCGATCCGGATCTCCTTCACAATCTGAAAGTGCCCTGAAGACTCGCCCTTTAGCCAGAGCTTTTTTCGTGATCTGGACCAGTAGTGAGCCTTGCCAGTCTCCCTGGTCTTGGCAAGCGCTTCCTCATTCATGTAGGCCAGCATCAGCACCTCACCGGTCTTCCAGTCCTGGGCCACGGCCGGCATCAACCTCTCAGTCATCAGTGAGATGATAGCTGATATATCCTATAAGGTTCTTGCTGAAAGGGATGAATTGCGTGGTCTGCAAGGGCCGCGGCCTTTGCGGCAGGCCCCACTGTCCCGTGCTTCGCCGGCTGGAGGAGATCTCAGCTTTGCCAAAGTTAGGCGAGCGCATGCAAGGTATATCGCCTCCTGAGGTTTTCGTTGGCAGGCATGGCTGGCCTCTGGTTCGAGCTGGCCCGATGGTTCCAGTGGGCGAGTTTCAGCAACCATCACTTGGCATGGACATAGGTGAGATCATATCCCTGCGCTCTTCTACGGTCCGCTCCGAGACGAAGATAGCCATAAAGGAGGCCGCATCTCCCGGAAAACTGCTGGCTTCCTTCCAGCAGATAGCATTGTCACAAGCTCCCGTAGGCACAGAGATCTCCTTCATCAAGCCGCCCAAAGGAAAGCTGTGGTTTGATGGCATCCAATTGCCATCAGGCCCTTCGGGAGAGCTGAAAGGACTGCAGATCACCACCAATCCAAAGATCCCAAGGAAGGTTGACAGGATCGTCGATGACACTGATGTGGGCGCGGCAGCCGCAGCAGGAGAGCTTTACTCCTCAGGAATTGGCATCGAGCATATCTCCCGCATGCTCTCCTTGGGCCTGCTCGGCAAGAAGAGAAAGCTTGTGCCGACGCGCTGGTCAATTACCGCCTCGGACGATATGGTGGGCAAGGCCTTGAAGGAAACTGTTTTGAATCAGCCTCTGATAAACGACTACTATCTATTTTCTGGGGAGGCTCTGGGAAACCATTTCGAGATCCTTCTCCTCCCGCGCCCCTTCATCTTCGAGCTGATAGAGATCTGGATGCCAAGATCCATCTGGGCAGAAGATGGCTTTATCGGCAGCGACCGAGAGGACTGGCGGCCCAAGAAAGAGTACAGCCAGCTTTCTGGAGGATACTACGCAGCTCGCCTGGCGGTCCTGGATCATTTGGCTGGGCTTGGACGTCAGGCAGGTGTCCTGGCTGTGAGGGAGATATCAGATGCCTACTGGGCTCCTCTGGGCGTCTGGGTGGTCAGGGAGGTGGCCCGAAGGGCCATGATGTCTTGTCCGTCACGCTTTAGCAGCCTGCGGGAGGCTCAGTCTGAGATGGAAAAAAGAATAAAAACGCCTGCTGGCCGGTGGCGTGCAGCCTCAAAGCTGCTAGCAGGGCCAGTACAAAGAAGCCTGGAAGAATTCACGATAAGATGAAATCAACTGTCTACTGGTGTCCCACTGGCCAGAGCCTGGATATCTGATTTTAGTTTATCCGACATGATCGCTCCATCCAGGTTCGCCCTCGCAAGAGAGTAAAGGGTGAACTGGTCGTAGCTGATATCCAACAGGTTAGCATGCCGCAAGTCCGCCCCGGTCAGTTCAACCTGGCTTAACTTTGCGCCATTCAGATCTGAACTGCTCAAATTAGCATTTGTCAAGTATACTATATCCATGCTAACCGCTTTAAGTGATGCACCGCTGAGATCCACACCACGCAGATCGATTTGGCGCAATAATACGCGATCGAGCTTGATGTTGCTCATCTTCGAGCCCATCAGTCGCACAGAGTCCATGCTAGCGTCTGAGCAATCAGCGCCGGATAGGTCAGATCTTGTCAGGTCTGCATACTGCAGCCCTGTGCGAACCATGCTGGCGCCTTTGAGATCTGTTTCAGTTAAATCGGCATATGCCATGCTAGCCGAGTCCAATTTCGCATCGGTCAGATTTGATCTCATGAGGTATGCCCTGGTAAAGTCGGCGTCGGTCAGGTCCGCACCGCTGAGATTTGAGCTGTAAAGTTCAGCCCTTGAAAGCTGAGCACGAGACAGGAAAGCTCCACTGAGATCTGCCCAGCTTATATGCGCTCCAATCAATTGGGCTCTGAAAAGATAGATATCCTTGAGTTTAGCTCCAGTAAGGTCAGTTCGAAAGAGCCTGGCATCGGTTAGATCTGCGTTCGACAGGTCCGAGTCAGACAGATCAGCATCAGTTAGATCAGATCCTGCAAGATGGGCATTATTAAGCCTGGCTTTAGTGATCTGTGCTCTTTTTAAGGTAGATCCAGTTAAATCCGACCAGCTCAGGTCTGCGCCATTCAGAACTGCCCCGGACAGGTCGGCATCTACCAATCTCGCCCCCGAAAGGTTGGCACCGTTGAGCCATGCAGACCTCAGAAATGTACCACTTAAATTAGAATTTTTCAAATCAGTGTTCCGCAAATCCGACTGATTCATATGCATGTTGTTCATATCCAGTCCTGTTAGATTCATGCCGCTCATGTCGACACGATCGGATATCTTGTTCTCGAAAGCTCTTGGGTCTGCAGCACATGTCACTTCAACGAGAATCATCATGCTTAACATAAAATGCAAGAGCGACCTGAGAAACATTTGTATCCTCCATTTTTAATGTTACATCTCTTGATGAGCATTACGATCGAACATATTAAATATGTTTCTGTTGTAGTTTGACTGTGTGTAGTTTGACTGTGTGATCTTTATTTTGGTGTGGCTAGTGTCAGATTCCCATAGGGCATGACCAGAATTCGGGCGTCCTTTCCCTGTCTTTCCCTTGCCAGGTCCAATGCCTCAGCGAGGGTTCTGGCTGGCCGCAAGAAGCACATCCTCGCCACATTTGCAGGCAGAGACGAGACCAGTATCACTTGATGTTTCATAGACTCCCTGGCCAGGAATGCAGCCTTATGCCCTCCGAATTCGTACTCTCTTCCGAAGCGCTCCCAGCAGTCTTCAGCAGAGGTTGCCTGCCTGGCCCAGCGCTCGAAGACCTTGTTGCCCAGGCCCTCGCAGCACTCCGCCACAAGGATGATGGTGCCACCGGGCAGCACAGCGTGTTTGGCATTGTCCAGGGCCTTCTGAGCCTGGAAGAGGTTAAGGTCTTTGGGGCTGCCGCCAGCGCACGTCACAACTATCTCAGCCGGGTTTACGGCCCGGCGATACATGGCATCAACCGTGGCCGCTCCTGCCCTGTGAGCCTGGATAAAGTCTCCTGCCACTGATTGAACTATGTCTTTTTTGCTGTTCTGGACCACATTCAAGATGAAATCAAGGCCAGCAATCTCTGCAGCATCCTCCATGTCCTGTCGAACTGGGCTGTCAAGCCTTCCTGTGGCGGCTCCAGGGTCCCTCATGAGCTCATGATTCTTGATCACTGATCTCTCTGAGCTTACGCCTGGCAAGACAGCTTTTGCGCCACCGCTGTAGCCTGCATAGTAATGATATTCGATGTTGCCAGTGGCTACGATCAGGTCTGAGGAGGCCACGCGATCCAGGATCTCCACAGGAGTTCCTCGCTTAGTGCAGCCCAAGGGAACGCAGGCCTTGGGATTGTGCTGAATATGAGGCAGGATCACACTGCTTTTCAAAAGGAACTTTTCTTCGTCAATCGACATCTTGCGATGCGTTCCCAGGGCAAAGACTACCATAAAATCCATGATGCCGATATCTTTTAGCACATTGATCAGAGGCGGCAACATGAGATGAGTTGGAGATGGCCTGGTGATGTCGCTGACAAGTATTGAGGCTGACCTGCATCCCTGGAACTCTCCCAGGCTCTTGCCTAGGGGGTGATTCAGTGACCTCTCAATCTCTCCGGGGCCTGCGGCTGGAAGCTCTTTTGGAAGCACGACCTCCATGCCGTCTGCCAGCTGCAGTTCTAGAAAAGTTTTGCCATAGCCGAGCTTCACATTCACCTTTCTGTCTCTCCCTTGGCTCTCGCCACTCTGGCTGTCTTTAATTATGTCTTCCAGATCAATGCCCGTGTCAGCATCTCCGAGAATGCCTCGAAGATTGGCGTGTCGGTGCTGAAGCGGAAAAAGTCCGCTCCTACCTGGTTGCATGTGGCAGCAATGCGGGAATTATGCTCTTGCAGCTTCCTTTGATATTCTTTGCGCTCTCCCTCGGTTATGCGTGTGACAAGAGGCTTTTTCGTCTCCAAATCTACGAACTTCACGTCGCCGCCAAAACGAAGATCTACTTCCTCGGGCGCCAGGACTGAGATCACAACCAGGTCATGCCGGGACAGTCGGTAAATGCTCGATACTATCTCCTCTGTCTCGCTCAGCAGGTCGGATATGAGCACCACGAGGCTGGTAGTTGTGACCAATGATTCAAACTGATCCGCGATCGACTTGAGATTGGTTCCGCCATGGGGTGATACGCTGTCCAGATAATCGATGGACTGAAATAGATGCCTTCGCCCACGCTTCGGCTCGCCTGGGTAAAGCTTCTTGCAGAAAAGTGATATTGCATACTTCTCGTTCTCCAATGTTGCAAGATATGCAAATCCCGCTGCCAGACGAGATGCATAAGTGAACTTTCCTTCGTAGCCCATGCTACCGCTGCCATCAAGGAGAACATGCACCACAAGGCTTCGCTCCTCCTCATGCTCCCTGATGTAGAGCTTCTCAGTTCGCCCGTAGACCTTCCAGTCCACTAGCTTGAAGTCATCCCCTCTTCGGTACTCCCTGTATCCGACGGGGCTTATGCCGTGGCCGAAGCGAAGCGACTTCCTGCCACCGCTGTAAGCCGTTGAGACCCGCTTCTTTACCAGAAGGGCGAACCTCTCAAGCTCTTTGAAGAACTCAGTGTCCATAACTAAAATCCATCAGAGGTTTTGGCTCCTCAGCAGATCAGTTATCACCTGATCGCGCGTCAGGCCTTTGCGCTCCGCTTCGAACCCCAAAATGAGCCTGTGCCTCAGGACTGGATAGGCCATGACGTGCAAGTCCTCCTTGGATACATAATTTTTTCCCTGCAAAAATGCCCTGGCCTTGGCAGAGACGATGAGGCCGATGGATGCCCTTGGGCTTGCACCGTACTGGACACCTTCCCAATTGCGTGTGGCCAGCACGAGATTCACCGCAGCTCTTTTCAAGTCATCCGATACTGGTATGTCGCGGCAGAGCTTTTGCAGCGAGAGGACCTCCTCTTTGCTTACCACCTTCTCCACCACAGGCTCCTCACGGCCTGAATATCTGTCCAATATCTTTAATTCTTCTTCCAGTGTGGGATATTCCATGAATATCTTGAGCAAAAATCTGTCCAGTTGAGCTTCAGGCAGAGGGAAGGTGCCCTCCATCTCTATTGGGTTTTGTGTGGCCAGGATGAAGAAGGGCTTATCCAGGGAATAAGTCTTATTTCCGACGGTTACCTGCTTTTCCTGCATTGCCTCCAGAAGAGCGCTCTGTGTCTTTGGAGAGGCTCTGTTGATCTCATCGGCCAGGACGATGTTGGAGAATACAGGACCTGGCTCGAACCTGAATCTTTTGCTGCCGTCCGCCTCTTCGATGATCGTTGTGCCAGTGATGTCTGCAGGCATCAGATCGGGCGTGCACTGAATCCTGCTGTATCCGAGGCCCATGCACGATGCCGTCGTCTTCACCAGAAGCGTTTTGGCGAGCCCCGGATTGCTCTCCAGGAGGGCGTGGCCGCCGGATAGAATGGCGACCAATAGCTGCTCTATGGCCACGTTCTGGCCTACTACGACTTTATCGATCTCCCTTCTTAGCTTCTGGAAAATCACAGGAGCTGCACTGTAGACTGCTTTGAGGTCCTCCGTCATTCTCATCTCCTTTTAACGATTTACTTGTCCGGTGCTGCCTGCCATATGAATCTCAAATTCTCTGTGCCTTTGGCAGTGAGACGCGATGCGCTAACTCTACCACAGAGGTGCACAAGAGATTACCTATGCCCGATCTCACCCACACGAGTTCAGCAGGGAATTTTTTGCAAAAGCTGCTGAATCTTCACCATACATAGATCCAAACAACATTGCTCCAACCGGATCTGCTGCCCCACATGGCCAACTCGTGCCAGCCACGGGCATCCCCTATGAACCTTCCATGGAAGTACCCGGGCATTCTGTAACCCAGGTTTCGCCAGTTTTGCTGCCCATTGGGATACCTCTCCCAGGACCACACTGTCTGAGCTTGGTCGTTGTAGGAGAGCAGGCTTGTGCTTCGCCAGAAGAACACTGCGGCAGGATCCACAGTCCATATTCCGTTGTATCTTGTCCAGACCTGCAAGCCCGCAACCATCATGAAGGCCATATCACTGCTGCCAGACCCGCCGCTAAGCCCGCCACCAAGCCCTCCGCTAAGGGCCACATCCTGCTGGCTCAATGACTGCCCTTCAGCATAGCTGAGAGCCTCAGTATTGGAGCCCGATGGTGCAGAGAGAGGTTGCAAGCTATCCGGACCTATTGCCGGATGTCCACCTTCGCTGTCCGCTGGCGAGGGGTTCATTCCAGGTCCGTTTTGAGGCCCTTGATAGTTAGGGTAATTCGGTCCTGTATTGCTCATGTCTGGTGGATAGCTTGGTACTAAATAATCAGGACCAGAAGGATACTGTCCATCCGGGACGGGTTGGGATGATGCGGTTACAGTTAAAAAAATACATATCCCAAGCACCATAGATGCTATCAACTGCTTTGGTTGCATTCTTCTCACCCTGT
>MVQH01000079.1 GCA_002067755.1 Methanosaeta sp. PtaB.Bin018 | reverse complement strand
ATCAGGTGGCTGTATAACCGCCATCGATGATCAGCTCGCTGCCTGTCACAAATTTGGCCTCGTCCGATACAAGGTAAAGCACGCCGTAGGCGATATCGTCCGGCTCGCCAATATGTCCTATGGGATGCTTGGAGTCCAGTTGCTTCTTCAACTCCTCGCAGCTCAGCCCCAACTTCACGCACTGATCGTTGAGGAAGTTCTCCACCAGGGGCGTCCAGATGAATCCAGGATGAACGGAGTTGACGCGGATGTTGTCTTTGGCGTACAGCAAGGCATCGATCTTGGCCATGACCCTGTTGGCAGCCTTGGTGGCATGATAGGCGGGAAGATCAGGAGCGCCGATGATGCCGTAGATGGAGGAGATGTAGACGATATTTCCCGACTTTTGCTTTTGCATGTAGGGCACGACATACTTGGTGCAGAGGAAGGCACCTGTGACGTTCACGTCAAAGACCCACTCCCATTCAACGCGAGCATACTCGTGAGTGGGCTTATTGGGACCGGCTACGCCCGCATTGTTCACAAGGATGTCGATTTTGCCGTATTTTTCCCAGACGGCTTTGACCACTTCCTCTATCCTCTTCTCATCGGTCACATCCAGCGGATAGTATTCAGCCTTGCCTCCAGCATTTGTGATCTCCTCTACTACTTTCTTTCCTTCTTCCTGGCTTCGGCCTGTGATTATGGAGACAGCTCCCTCTCTTGCAAGAATCTTGGCTATGGCCTCGCCTATTCCGTAGGTCGATCCTGTGACGATCGCCACTTTACCCTCAACTCGTCTCATTTTCGTCAATCCTTTTTGTTAATTATTGTAGAATATCTACTTTCCATCTTTCTATATATTTTTTCAGCATGCTCGAATAGGTCGCAAAAACAGATTGGGCAGTCCAGTAATCATCTTTTCCCGCAACTACCGCTCCTTTTGTCACGTCTTCACTGGTTCATAATTCAATGGCTTTTGCTTGGCAAAGCGAGCTATCCCTAGCCCACAGGGTTCGGCGAGTCTTTTGTACAGCTTCTTTCGGAGTATTTTGAGTGTAATTCATACAAACTTGGAAACTACGGTTTCTAAACATCTCTGCTTTTCCTGATCTGCAGCCTGGAAACGATGCACGGTATTGTAGGCGCAGAAGGGGATTATCCTTCCATCCGGTAGAGCATAATGTATTGCGCATCTCTGCAGCCTCTCCAGGTCCATGTTGTATAGATCCTGGAAATGCATGGCCCCGAGAAATAGGGCGTTGTTATGAAACTCGATTAGAGACTCCCGGGTGCCGTTCAAGAAGACCCTCATGAGCAACTTGATGATGTCTAGATCCCTCGGAGCTCTTGCCCGGTCTATGAACCTGGGCAGATCTTTGAGAATCATCCCTTTCATCTTAAGGCTGCCTTGAAGCGTGCCGTCAAAGCCCTGGACCTCCTCTGCAGTCTTCTCCAGCAGACCTTCTACGTCCATGAACCTTGTGATGGGCGTCATTCGGCCACCAGAGCAATAGACGTAAGTGCCAGCACCGCAGCAGGGGTGTACGCTAAATTCTGGCTTCGGAAATCCCGTAATAACCGCTATGAGATGAGATATCGGAACCACGAAAGGAATGGGGTAGAAGTCCTCTCTGGTTATCTGGTTATCGGTCTGCTCCTCCAGAAGGGCGAGCAGGTCGGGAATGGTGATCCTCATCTGTGTCCTTTCCGCTTGGTCTATCCTTCCCGTGAAGGAGACCGGCTGAAAGTTGATGCCCTTAACCACATCCAAATTATCAGAGGCGAACCTGACGATATCCCCGACATGATCATCGTTTACCTCTTTTGCCAGCGTCGGGACAAGCACGGTACTGCTCTGTCCTGCACCTCTCAAGTTCTCTATGGCCTTTTCCTTCACAGAAAGCAGATCCCGACCTCTCATGGCTTTATATGGCTCAGGTTTCACTCCGTCGAACTGCAGGTAGACGCTACTGAGCCCGCTTTGAACCAGGGCTCGGCAGAGATCAGAGCTGCTTGCCAGCTTCAGGCCGTTGGTGGCCACATGGATCTGAGCAAAGCCTAGCTCCCTGGCTAGGGCCACTATCTGGGGCAGGTCTTCACGCAAAGTGGGCTCGCCGCCGGAGAACTGAACTGCAGGGCAGGGCACCGGCCTTTCTGCTCGCAGGTTCTCCATCATGGCCTTGATCTGATCCAAGGTGGGTTCCTTCAGGCTGTCTCCCGCATCTGCGAAGCAGACGGGGCAGGAGAGGTTGCACCGATTGGTGACGTCTATATTCCCCAGTAGAGTGCCGGTCAGGTGGTTGCTGCAGATGCCGCAGTCGAAGGGACACTCTTTTCCCTGATGAGCTGGATTTTGCAGGCCGGATCCGTCAGACCAGTAACGAACGAACTTTCTGTAAAGGCTTGCATCGGACCAGTAAGTATCCCTGAAATCGCCATGCTCCTCGCATTGCTTCTCGATCATGACCGCCTCGCCCTGCTGGAATATGTGAGCCGAGACGACCTTAAGACAGATCGGGCAAAGAGATTTCACGACCTTTTCTAAAGGTGCATGCGGAGCCACCTGCTCTTTCAAGGCTGAATTTCTGATCATCTGCAAGACTGCTCCCGCTAATTTGTCTACCAGATAGCTATGCCGAAGTATGCCGCTATGAACTTTACGGAAACATACAGGAAGTACAGTCCAAAGATCAGCTTAAGCGTATTAGGCTTGAACCGCTTGATCACCGCAGCGCCAAGCTGCGCTCCCACGATGGTGCCTGCTCCCAAGATAAGCGCAGTGGTCAAAGCCACAAATCCCTGGTAAAGCTTGATGCTGCCCGCGACCGCTGCCAGGGGGATCATCACTGCCAAGGACGACCCCATGGTGATGTAAACCGGCGCGCCGAAGAGGTAGATCAGGCCTGGGACAAGGGCGTATCCTCCCCCTAGTCCAACTATTCCTGTGAGAATGCCTATCAAAAAACCAAAGACCGCCCAGTAGCTCTTATTTCCGGGGATTGTATTGCCCTCTTGCCGGGGTTTAGCTCTCCCTGCGCCCTCCCATATCATTCTGATAGCAGGCAGAAGGAAGGCCAGTCCTAGAATTAGCTCCAAGAGATTGATATGCTCGACGAGCTGGGTGAACAGCCATGAGCCGAATATCACGCCGACGATGCCCGCCCCGCCTATCCACAGAACTGCTTTTTTGTCCAGGTTTCCGCGTACCAGATGTCCATAGCCTCCGGAGATGGCAGTAAAGATCACTGCGAAAATGGTAGTTCCAATAGCTAAAGGTGCCGAGTATCCCATCCAGAAATGGATGGCCGGAAGCATTATGCTGCATCCGCCAGTTCCAATCAATCCGCCCAGTGTGCCGGCAATAAAACCGACCACAATCAGCAGAATCGCTCTCATGGGGGTTAGCTCTGGTGCGCCGCTCTGTGCATCACCACCAGAATAATAGGTCCATACAGCCAATATCGCGATTATTGCTAGAAGTATAATTATTAGCTTATACTTCTGCCAAAAGCCTGCACTATCATTCATATGATTCTCGCCAGTATACTATAAATCAACTTATCTCGCCAGTATACTATAAATCAACTTATCTCGCCAGTATACTATAAATCAACTTATTCTGATATAAGGGTTACGCATTATATCTTGGTTTTGAAAAATTAGGACACGACAATAACTCAATCTTGTTCTCAAAAAAACGATATGGAATTAACAATTGATTATTTGACATCTCTCGCATTATACTGCGTGGCCCTGGATGTCATTGGTCTTGCGAAAGATATAATATCAAATAATGTAAATATGTCCCTCTGCATACATGAATGATAGCAATTTAAACCAGGGCGAAATTATTTCGGTTCGAGGCAGCGTGATAGATGCACGATTCAAAAAGCAGCTGCCAAAGATTCATAATCTTCTGAAAGCAGATAAGGCGATGATCGAGGTATTGATACACCTGGATCCCGAAATGGTGCGCGGGGTAGCCCTCACGCCTACCCAAGGGCTAGCCAGAGGCTCTCCGGTGACAGACACTGGCCTGCCGATCATGGTGCCAGTCGGAGAGAAGCTGCTGGGCAGAGCATTCAATGTATTCGGCTCACCAATCGATCGCAAAGGAGAAGTTGAGGCGAAAGAATTTCGCTCCATTTACAGAGAGCCCATTGCTCTGTCTCAGCAAACCAATATCTCCGAGATCTTTGAGACTGGAATAAAGGCTATAGATGTCCTGGCGCCAATGGAGCGCGGCGGCAAGGCAGGGCTCTTGGGGGGCGCAGGGGTCGGCAAAACAGTCCTGATCATGGAGCTGATCCAAAATATGGCAGGAAAATATGAAGGCATCAGCATCTTCTGTGGGATCGGCGAGCGCTGCCGGGAGGGTGAAGAGCTTTACCGCGAGATAAAAGAGGTTGGGGTTCTGGAAAAGGCCATAATGGTATTTGGTCAGATGAATGAGCAGCCTGGTGCAAGGTTCAGAGTCGGCCATGCCGCTCTTACCATGGCGGAATATTTCCGGGATGAGGTCAGGCAAGATGTGCTGATGCTTATCGACAACGTATTTCGTTTCGTTCAAGCCGGATCCGAGGTCTCAGGACTTATGGGACAATTGCCATCGAGAGTGGGATACCAGCCCACTCTAGCGACTGAGCTGGCAGAGCTGGAGGAGCGAATATGCAGCACCGGGAGTGGAGCCATAACCTCAGTTCAGGCTGTGTATGTCCCTGCAGACGATTTCACCGATCCTGCAGTAGTGCATGCCTTTGGTCATCTATCATCTTCCATTGTTCTATCCCGAAAGATGGCCAGCCAAGGGTTATATCCTTCTATCGACCCGCTGCAATCCCGATCAAAGATGCTGAGCCCTCTTGTAGTTGGAGATAGGCACTATCGCATAGCTCAGATGATCCGTAAGACTCTGATGGAATATGAGGAGCTAAAAGACATCATCGCCATGCTTGGGCTGGAGGAGTTGTCACAGGAGGACCAGAAGGTCGTTAATCGAGCTCGCAGGCTGGAGCGGTTTCTAACTCAGCCGTTTTTCACCACGGAGCATTTCACAGGCCTTGAGGGCAAGATGGTTAAGCTGGAAGATGCACTCGATGGCTGCGAGCGCATCCTCAATGATGAGTTCTCAGAATACCCTGAAAAATCGCTTTATATGATCGGAAAGATCGATGAGGCCATAAAATGAGGTTGAAAGTCATCCTTCCCCATAAAGTCCTCATCGACGAGGAAGTCGCCAAGGTCGTTGCCGAGGCCGAGGATGGCTCTTTTGGCATACTTCCAAAGCATATCGATTTCGTAACAGCTCTCGTCCCAGGCATCCTCTCCTTTCAGTCGGACAGAGGTGAGGAGTTTTTGGCCATTGATGAGGGGATTTTGGTCAAATGTGCATCTAATGTCATGATTTCCACGAGAAAGGCAGCAAGCAGCAAGGATCTGGGTAGGCTGAGTCAGACTGTGGAAAATGAGTTCAAGGCCATGGATGAGAGAGAGAAAAAGACTCGCTCCATTCTAGCCAAGCTCGAAGTGGATTTAACAAAGCGCTTCATGAAGATGAGGGATCGGATCTGATGGCCAAATTAATCGGGGAGGATCGTGATCGTTTTCAGGAGAAGATAGGCAGCAAAGAAGCGCGCAAAATAAGGGCCAGGAGGGATAAAAGCCGTGGCATATGGCTTGGACTGGGAATGATGGGGATGGTCGGATGGTCAGTGGCCGTTCCCACATTGATAGGCGTGGCAATCGGAATCTGGATGGATATCCGATATCCTGGACGTATCTCCTGGACTCTTACATTCTTGTCCATAGGTTTAGTGATCGGATGTGCAAATGCTTGGTATTGGGTTGAGCGAGAGAGAGGAAAGATTGAGGCGAGTCAGGGCGATGAATGAAATTATGACTATTGTCTCCAGCTTTGTGTCAGGTATTTTGCTAGGAATTTTTTACTTTGGCGGGCTATATCTGACTATTAAGCATCTATACAATTCAAGCCAGGCGGCTCTCTTGACTGTGAGCAGCTTTATGGTGCGATCGGCGGTTTGCCTAGTTGGCCTTTACCTCATCTCCGGAAAAGGTCTAGAAGCGCTGATCTTCTGCCTGGCAGGCTTCGTTTTATCCAAGCTAGCGCTGATCCATGGCCTGGGCCTTCGCTCTCAAACGAGGTGGGCTTAAGTGGTCGAGTTGAGCCCAGATGATATTGTCTTCTATCAATGGGGACCTCTCTTGATCAATGAGACCATAGTTTTTACTTGGATGATAATGGCGTTGCTGGTCCTTTTTGGCTGGCTATCCACACGCCGTCTCCGCGTGGAGCCGCCGCTCTCGCGCTGGCAGAACCTGCTCGAAACCATCGTCACCACTATGCAAGGCCAAATAAGAGAAATATCGCAAATGAATCCTGATGCATATTTGCCATTCTCAGGAACTCTTTTCTTGTTTATATCTGTTGCAAATCTGCTTGATGTGGTGCCTGGCTATCGTACACCGACCAGCTCCCTTTCCACGACTGCCGCTCTGGCTATCTGCGTATTCTTTGCCGTGCCCATCTACGGAATCGCACAACGAGGGATTTTCGGCTATTTCAAACACTATGCTGAGCCTACTTTATTGATGATTCCTTTCCATATCATAGGAGAGCTCTCTCGCACACTGGCCATGGCGATCAGGCTGTTCGGGAATATGATGAGTGAGACCATGTTGATCGCAATTTTGCTCACCATAGCCCCATTATTTTTGCCTGTGCTGATGGAATTGCTGGGGCTGCTTATCGGCCAGGTGCAGGCCTATATCTTTGCAGTTTTAGCCACTGTATATATCGTTTCGGCAAGTTCGAATGAAGGAAAAAAGGAACAAGCATCTAAAGGAGGAAGTTGAAAATGGCAGGCGCAGAAATAGCAAGTATTGATACCATTGGCATGGCTTCCATTGTTATAGCGGGATTGACCATGGCCATCGGCTCCATCGGGCCGGCAATCGGGGAAGGCTGGGCACTGTCCAGGGCATTGAGCGCCATCGCTCAGCAGCCGGATGAGGCAAACGACATAACTCGAACTCTCTTTGTAGGCCTGGCCATGGTGGAATCAATCGCTATTTACTGCTTTGTGATATCCATTATACTGATCTTTGCCAACCCGTTCTGGAGCTACGTAGCAAAATAGGAGGATAGTGTGCAGATAGACTATTTCACCACAATCGCCCAAATAATCAACTTCCTAGTATTGATCATCCTTTTGAGGCACTTCTTGTACCAGCCTCTGTTGAGATCGATGAATGAGCGAGAGCAAAGGATAAGCACCAGGCTGAAAGAGGCAGAGCAAAAGAGGAAAGAGGCTGAGAAAGATGCCGAATTGCATAGCAAAATATTACAGGAAATAGAGAAAAAAAGACAGGAGATGAGAATAAAAGTTGAGAATGAAGTACAGCTTTATCAAAAAGCTTTGATGAAGGAAGCGCGCGATCGAGTTGAGTCGAGCAAAGCCAAATGGTACGAGGACTTCGAGCGACAGAAGGAGTTGATGGTTTCAGATCTGAGCCTGAATGCCAGCGAAGAGATCTGCGCTATTGCACGCCGGGCCCTTCAGGATCTCGCCGACGAGAACCTGGAGCGCCAGATGCTCAATAATTTCATCAAACGCCTGGAGGAGGGAGACGATCTTGATAATGAGAAGACAATGGATTTTTACAGGACCGTCAAGGAGCAGATTACTGTAGAGAGCACTTTTGAGATTCCCGAGGAGATGCGCCA
>MVQH01000078.1 GCA_002067755.1 Methanosaeta sp. PtaB.Bin018 | reverse complement strand
CCACGCTTGACAAGAGCCTCGTTATATTCTTGCCAATTGCGTTTTTTGGTTACCGCATATCCCTCCATGCTGCTATCCCCACTTAATAAATAGTAGTGGGAATATTTAAACATTATTCAACACAGCATATGGAGCGGAAATTTATTATAGAATGATAGCTCACCAAACTAAAGTGGTTCCGGGAGTCATAAGGCCTTAGAGCCGGTGTTACGAATACTCCCGAGATGACATACGCACACCAATAAAAAATATAGAGAGTATCGTAGGTCCGCGCTGAATATACGCGTACTGGTTTTGGTTATATTATTTGGTTTGAATTTAAAATTTGTTCGGCAGTTCGGTCGATCCGCGCAAATCCGGTTTTTTTCGATGGCGGCAACGGCCAAAAAACGTCTGCCCTATCCATTTCTGAAAAGAAGTGGCCCCATTGAAACGGAAGAGGTGCATACTGATCTTGCCCTGCAGAACAACTATCCATTTCTGAAAAGAAGTGGCCCCATTGAAACTGCCTTATCTGCGCTATTATGATCAGCAAGCGCAAACTATCCATTTCTGAAAAGAAGTGGCCCCATTGAAACCCTCGTCCATACCTTCACCGAAGGACTGAACAAAGACTATCCATTTCTGAAAAGAAGTGGCCCCATTGAAACGTATGTCATGCGGTCTGTGCTTTCGGCAGTTAAAGAAACCTATCCATTTCTGAAAAGAAGTGGCCCCATTGAAACTCGTTCGGGTTGACTAATGCATCTGCACTCGCGATACCTATCCATTTCTGAAAAGAAGTGGCCCCATTGAAACAGTATCTCCCAAAGACAATCCTGCGGATAGCAGCATCTATCCATTTCTGAAAAGAAGTGGCCCCATTGAAACGACCGGAACACTTTTCCGCAATCTGGGCAGTCTATCCTCTATCCATTTCTGAAAAGAAGTGGCCCCATTGAAACGCTCTCTTCACCGAGAAGGGAGGCTCACGCCTGCATGGCGGCGGCGTCTGGATCGTGGTAGCGAAAGCCGCCGAGAGGGTGGGACTCACAGATCCTGAGTCGGAGAAGATGGACGAGCGGTTCTCAGCGCATGCCTGTCGTCATTGGTTCTGTACTCACCTATTCCGGGCTGGGATGAGCCGGGAGCACATCATGTGGCTGCGGGGCGATGCGCCGTTGAGCGCGTTTGACGGATACCTACATCTCAATCCAGAAGACGTTCGCAGGATCTATCTGGCGTGCATACCGCAGCTTGGAATCTAGTCAGTTGGTCAAGAGAATGATATTCGCGCAAAACTACCATTGCTACGTGGGATTAGTTCATATACCGCATAGCTAAACGTCTGAGTGTGCTATCTCGTTGGTGATTATGACTAGATATTATTACATGTTCTCGTTGAAGCGGAAAACGGTTAGACATAGCTCTTTATATAACTCATGTTATCTATTAAAATAGAGCGTAATGTTATATATGAGTTTAATAAACGACGTATAAGAAGCTGTATTCTATGCTCGTGTTGATGTTGTTGCATGGCATCCAGCTGGCAAGGAGGTGGGCCCATGACAAAGAAGAAGGATGTTTGGGATATAGATCTTCCTCAGATAAAATTTAATAGGGAATCCACAAAACAGCAGGCACAGAAGTATCGCATGGGGAATGTGAAACTCGCGCTTGGACGCGGGCGAACGCGAGAGGAATTCGAAAAGGATAGGAAAAGAATTCTGGAACTTCGGCTTCCCTAAAACATTTTAGTTCCCCCATCTTCCGGTGATTCGATGGATCATTTTGATGCAGAGGAGGCCGAGACGCTGGAGAAGATTGCGAAGCTCTATAATTATGAAAAGGGCTTAATGATTTACGCCGAAGAATTGGCTGATGAATCTTTCATTCCGGCGATAAATGAGATCAAAGATGCTTTTGATCATCTGATGAGGGTATTTTCTGTTAAGTTTGGATTGAGAGAGCGAGATTCAAATTATGTCAATGATAACCTTGATGCGACTTTTCGGCATTTATATCGAGCAACTTTTGATCTATTGGATTTCATACGATTTCTGCAAAAAGAACGTATTTATGAATCAGTCAAGGATTTCTCCAGAGAGACCTTGGTAAAGGTCTTTCCCGAATATTATAACACGATCGTGCCTGAAATAGAAAGCGCGATGCAAAAAATTCCCAGATACAAGAGTGAGAAAGATATCGGCAATCCGAATTTGGAAAGTGTCAAAGGTTATGTTGAGATAATCGAGGGTACCAAGACACATTTTGCAAAAATTAACGAAAGGATGCCCTCTTTGGTAGATTACGAAAATCGTATGAAAAGGGAGGAACAGCAAAAAGAAATGAAACAATATGCAATATATGGAATAATCGCAATAGTGGCGGCAGCAATTGGCGCAATTATATCCTATTTAATAATGACTCCTTCTTAATCTTTGGATTAGTTAGCTTTTCGGCCTTCTTACGTAACGGATTCACAAGAGGAGATCGATCCGATTACATAAGAACGCGTCTGATGCTATTCATTCGAAACCCGTGATCCCTGGCGGCTGTGCTTCTCTGCGGATCTTTAGGAAGCCAAAAGAAGTGTTGTGTTGAATAAAATTTAAATCCCATAGATACTATTATTAAGTGGGGATATTAGCGATGAAGGGACGCGGCGAGCCTAAAGCACGTAATTGGCAAGAGCATAATGAGTATCTCGTCAAGCGTGGCGAGATGTATTTGACATTCAGGTTTCTGGATAGCTGGGAAAAGGATCTAGAGGAGCTTAATCGTGGCAAGCTAGGACGAATGTTTGCATATACCTGGGCCTTTATCGAGCTAATGATGCTGATTCACGCCATCTTTCATCTGCCATACCGGCGGCTAGAGGGCTTCTTGAGATAGCTCTCGGAGCTGATGCCTGATATCAAGCCTACGGATTACACCAATATTTGGAGACGCGGTACTCAACTGAAGCTCAGCCTTTCAGAAACGACATCAAGAAGCGATGAGCCTGTCGTGATAGCTGTAGACTCTACGGGTATCGAGGTAACCAACTGTGGCGAATGGATGCTAGAGTAATGGAAGGTCCATCGAAGCTGGATAAAGGTCCATCTAGCGGTGGATGTCAAAAACAAAGAGATAGTTGCAATCGAAGTCATGGATGAGCATGTATCAGATGGAAGCATATTGACCGGGCAGAAGTAGTTCTGAAGTTTGCCTTTTATAACCTGTGGATACATTAAGGTGGAAAAAAGGTGGCCGCCAAGACGATCGCTTGGGAGACTCAAGGTTTTATTCAACACAGCATCTGAAGCGCAATCGATATAAACCTCGAGCAATAATTGCACAAGCGTTGGATCTGGCGAGCAGGCCCCCTCCCTTATGGGGGCCATCCGACCAGACGGATGGGCTAAGTGACGGAGAACGCCCCATTTTTCACGCACCTAATTTTTGCCCAAAAACCCGGGAGGTGCGTGAAATGCCAACGATTATCGAAAGTGCCCTCAAAGGAGGGCTGACATCCTAAACTTCTATACAGAAGTCGAAGAGGTGCGTGAAAATCGCCATTTTTTCGACATCTGTGAAGGCTTAAAAATTGCCGCTCTATCCATGTCTGAAAGGACGTGGCCTTTGTATCAGCCACGATGGGCTCCTCCACGAGGCTGTCACATGTGCCCTATCCATGTCTGAAAGGACGTGGCCTTTGTATCAGCAGCGTTATCTTTTTCTCTTTATGCATGCTAACAATCAATGACATGTTTGCAGAATACATTCAGGCCGCCCTGGAAAAAGCCGAGTACGAGGTAATAGATAACCTTGAGCCGTATTATGCCCATGTGCCCGGCTTGGTTGGTGTTTGGGCAACTGGCAAGACCATCGAAGAATGCCGCAAGGAGCTTGTAGAGGTCATTGAAGAATGGATTGTAGCAAAGCTTCAATGGGGACAGCCCATACCGCCCATAGGAGGCCACACTATAGCTACCTCTTCCAAGGAGCCGATACCTGTTGCATAAGCTCTCGCCGGTATCAAGAAGAGAACTAATCAGGAAGCTGAGAGGCTTAGGCGCTGTAGGGCCCTTTCAAGGCAAGAGACATCAGTACATGGTCAGAGGGATCGATACAATCATAATCCCCAATCCTCATCACGGCGACGAGATTGGCGTAGATCTTTTGTCTAAGATTCTAAGAGATGGCGGGATTAGTCGAGAAGAGTGGTTTTCTGCAGATTAAACTATCTTGTATAAGCCATATCAGCCCAATCTCTGGTCACAGGTCTTCCTTCCAGGACAAGGTCAGACGGATAGACAGGATCAGAGTCGGATGATCCAGGCAATGCTCTGGTCCAGGACTGTTGAAATTTCCATGTCTGAAAGGACGTGGCCCCATTGAAGCTCAGTTCAATCAGCTAGCGTTGCCAGCACCACAGCCTCTGCCTTCACTGGCACGGGATAGAGCAGCTGCGATCCAATCCTCTCCATGATCTCTTGCAGCTGGCAGGCATACTCAGAAGCTCTCTCCTCCGGGACCTCCAGGATGATCTCATCATGAATGCATCCGATTATCCTGGCATCCTCGCTTGATATCTTCTCATAGACCTCTGATAGCACCAGCTTGATCAGATCTGCGCCAGTCCCCTGACAGGGAGTATTGTACATCTGAAACTTCGATGCAGTGATCCCTGTCCCAAACCGCGGCCAGACCCGCCTCCTGCCAAGGATGGTCTTCGTGCAGGTGAGCGGCAGTTCAAAGAATCCCTGCACACAGTTGTGAAAGTGGTGCTGTACTGTACAGCTCATCATGGACAGCTGCTGCTTCTGCCATTCTCTCACTCCTTCATAGGTCTGGAAAAATCTCTCTTTTGCCTCCTCTGCCTCATCTGAAGAGATGAAGACTCCATAGTCTGAAAGGATTCGCCACTGCAATGATTTGGCAGATCCTCCATAGATGAGCAGGAAGTTCATGATCTTCGCCGCCTGCCTCTGTGAATCAGTCACATCTTCTGGAGGCCCTCCTCCGATCTTGGAGGCAGTCAGACGGTGCAGATCCACTCCGTCCCGAAATGCGTCCTCCATAGCCTTGTCCCCTGAAAGACGTGCCATGATGCGTAGCTCAATGGTTGAGAAATCAGCCTTGACAAACCTCCTTTTGGCCTGAGGCATAAAAAGCCTCCTTATGGCAGGCGCGTCTTCTCCTGTCCTTGGGATCTGCTGGGCATTGGGCCTTCGAGAGCTGATCCTGCCGGTAGATGTGGGATATCTGAAAGTATTGAGGATGAACCCGGCCATCCTTCGCATGGACTCGTTCCATCCAGTTCTTCAGAAATGAGAGAGTTTGGCAGACATGCCTGTAGCGCAAAACTGCCTCGGCAAAGCCGCAGCCTGCAGCCGCGAGCCCTCTCAGGACTTCTGCCTTGGTGCTGGTCACAGCAAATCCCCGCCTTCTCAAAAAAGCCATGACATCCTCCTGTCTGTCCGGATTCAGATAATAGCAGAGCCTCTTGCCATCATGAGAGACCCTCACAAAGCCCTTCCTTTGCGCTTCATCCTGCATCGTCCATACCAGATCGCATAGCTCATTCTCCCTTTGACCAAGGATTGTGCTGGCCCCCCGAGGGTCCAGATAAATCCCCGAGATCTCCATCTCAGCCAGCGAGGAGATCGCTTTGAACTCCAGATCCGCAATCTTTTGCAGGCAGTTTTTATCAATCAGCTGCTCAAGGATGCTATGGATGGGCAGCAGAACCGCAGTCTGCATGGCTGCAGATTTGATAGATTCTGATGATAGATCATCAATTCTCTCATCCGAGCACAGTTCCAAGAGGCTCTTGCCCAATACATCGTTCAAACGGATCCCCAGGTGCCTCTCGGCCAGGGCTGCAAGGCTGTGATCTGGAGCCCTTTTCTTCCAGGGATTCTTTGGAGAGCTGGAGGGCGACAGTTCGTAGTATCCTGACCAGCAGATCTGCGAGGCCAGTAGCAGGTCGAAGATATTTTCTGCATAAAGCTTGCGACTCTCCGAGGCCCTCACAAAGGAGATGCAGAATTTGGCATCATACAGGACCTTTCTGATCTTTTTATTCTCCAGGAGCCATGCAAGATCTCTCAGGATGTCATGTCCCAGCTCAAAGCAATTGGCGACGTATTCTGTGTCTGGTAGAGCCAGCAAAACAAGCCCGACCTCATGGCTCAATGGGTCCGGCCCGGTTGCCAACAGGTTCAGACCGCAGATCCCGAATTGCTCTATCTCTTGAAGTGCGGACCTCCATTCCGGCTGCGATTCTATGAATTCTGGACGGAATTCGGGAGGGACTGTCATCCTAAATCAAAAACGATGATCGTCTATCTAATATTTCGCATTAGCGGTCTGGACTTTACAGTCCGGTCTCCAAAGGAGATAAAATAAAAGAAATGCATATGAAAAAGTTCCTAAATCTCCGAATCCTGGTTGCGTGACGCTCGATGATAAGAGCCAAATTCGCAATTTAGGCGTCCAAAATATACAGGTAAAAAATATGCCCAAACCCGGACTCGAACCGGGGACATTCAGATCTTCAGTCTGACGCTCTCCCAACTGAGCTACTTGGGCCAAAGTGGGCCCGACGCGATTCGAACGCATGACCTCCGCCATGTCAAGGCGACGTCATAACCAGCTAGACCACGGGCCCGAAAGCAGATTTCCTCTCGCCTTCTCGCAGATAAAGGCTTCGGTCTGTCCCTTGCCCATTTGCCCCCCCTCCTGCGAGGCCTCCTCTTGGATTTTTTTGGAGCCGTCACTTGTAGAATACCTCTTTGTGATACTCATCCAACGCCTTGATGGTTACCTGATCCTTCTTGGCCTTGCAAATGGCATCCGCAGATGCCTGCGCTGCCTGAATGGTGGTGATGTAGGGAACGTGGTAGTCCACTGCGCTACGCCTGATCTGGTAGCCGTCTTTCACGGACTGCTTCGTAGTAGGCGTATTGATGATGAGCCGTACCTCTCCGCGTTTCATATAATCCAAGACATTTGGGCTGCCATTGAAGATCTTGTTCACCCGCTCAACGCTAATGCCAGATCTCTTCAGATACTCAGCAGTGTTGTCAGTGGCGATGATCTTCAAACCAGCCTCCGAGAGTTTCTTGGCAGCCACTGCCGCAGCCGCTTTATCGTCATCCTTGACAGATATGAAGACCAAACCATCCAGTGGCAGCGAGTTGTCCGCAGAGAGCTCTGCCTTGAAGAACGCCAGGCCCAGGTTGTAGTCTATTCCCATGACCTCTCCTGTAGACCTCATCTCCGGTCCCAGCAGAACATCTGCGCCCGGCAGTTTGTCAAACGGCAAGAGAACTTCCTTGACAGAAACGTATGGCGTTTTCGGCTCCTTGGTATAGCCCTGCTCGCGCAAAGATTTTCCTATCATCACATTGGCTGCGATCTTGGCCAATGGCAGGCCAACCGCTTTGGAGACAAACGGTATGGTCCGGCTGGAACGGGGATTTGCCTCTAGCACATAGACTGTTCCGTCCTTGTAGGCCATCTGCAGGTTTACAATTCCTTTGACCTTCAGGGCAAGGGCGATCCTCTTCACGTAGTCCCGCACAACCTCCAAGACCACGCCTGGCAGCGTCTGGGGCGGAATCATGCAGGCACTGTCGCCTGAGTGAATACCGGCCTCCTCGATGTGCTCCATGATGGCACCAATGAGGACATCCTTGCCGTCACAGACTGCATCTACGTCGATCTCCACGGCATCTTGCAGGAAATCGTCTATGAGCACAGGATGCTCATGCGATACCCTCACAGCCTCACGCATGTAGACATCCAGCCCCGCCTCATCGTAGACGATCTCCATGGCCCGGCCTCCAAGAACATAAGACGGCCTGACCAGAACAGGATAGCCGATCCTGGCGGCGACTGCCTTTGCCTCAGCCGGAGAGAATGCAATTCCTGCGTTGGGCTGAGGAATGTTCAGCTCTTTCATCAATGCGTTGAACCTCTCTCTGTCCTCGGCGAGGTCAATGCTATCAGGAGACGTCCCCAGTATCCGCGTATTCAGGCCGCGCCTGGCAATCTCTTTTTCCAAAGGTATGGCCAGGTTAATGGCAGTCTGGCCTCCGAACTGAACCATCACCCCATATGGGCGTTCCTTCTCGATGATGTTCATGACATCTTCCAGGGTCACGGGCTCGAAGAATAGCTTGTCCGATGTATCATAATCGGTCGATACAGTCTCTGGATTGTTGTTGACGATGTGAGCCTCGATGCCCTGCTCGCGCAGCGCCATCACCGCATGGACTGTACAGTAATCGAACTCGATGCCCTGGCCGATCCTTATCGGCCCAGATCCAAGTATCAGGACCTTCTTGCGGTCAGAGGGTTTGAGTTCGCATTCGGTATCGTATGAAGAGTAATAATAGGGTGTTGCAGCCGCGAATTCTGCAGCACATGTGTCCACCATCTTGTAAGTGGGAACTATGCCCAAAGAGATACGCAAGTCTGTTATCTCTTCCCGAGTCTTTTTGACCAGGCGGGCTATTTGCTCGTCAGTAAAGCCTGTGCGCTTGGCCTTCCTGAGGGTCTCGGGGTTCAGCTCCCTGCAGATCTCATCCTCCACGGCTATGATGTTCTCGATCCTGTGGAGGAAGTAGGGCTCGATGCCCGTTATCTTGGAGATCTCCTCGGGCGACATCTTTCTTTTCAAGGCCTGATAGATGGCGAAGAGCCGATCGTCCGTTGGTCTCTGCAAAATATCTCTGATATCGTCATCCGTCCATGTGGTGTACTTGCCGGCATACCCAAACTCTTTGTCGATGTCCAGCGAGCGCACAGCCTTCATCAAAGACTCCTCATAACTTCTGCCGATGGCCATGACCTCTCCTGTGGACTTCATGGCTGTGGTCAGGGTCTTGTCCGCCTTGACGAACTTGTCAAAGGGCCAGCGTGGAATCTTTGTCACCACATAATCGACGGTAGGCTCGAAGGATGCGGGGGTCTCCTTCGTCACATCATTTCTTATCTCGTCCAGGGTCATGCCAATGGCGATCTTGGCTGTGACGCGGGCAATTGGATAGCCCGTGGCCTTTGACGCCAGAGCAGATGACCTGGATACTCGCGGATTGACCTCGATGACGCGATACTCGCCACTCTTGACGGCGAACTGGATGTTGCAGCCTCCCTCAATTCCCAGGGCGCGAATTATATTGATGGCTGCGCTTCTGAGCATCTGAATCTCGTGATCTGCTAGCGTCTGGATTGGAGTTACCACTATGGACTCGCCTGTGTGGATGCCCATGGGGTCCATGTTCTCCATGTTACAGATGGTGATACAAGTGTCGTTCGAGTCCCTCATCACCTCATACTCCAGCTCGATCCATCCGCCAACGCTCTCCTCAAGAAGAACCTGATGAATGCGGGATCTCTTAAGCCCCATCTCACATATCCTCAGGAGATCTTCGCGCGTCTTGGCGATGCCGCCGCCTGAGCCGCCAAGGGTGTATGCAGGCCTGACCACCAGGGGCAGGCCAAGCTCATCCATGACCTGCAGGGCCTCTTCCAATGATCCCACTGCCTTGCTCTTCGGGACGGGCTCTCCAATCCGTTGCATGGCCTTCTTGAAGAGGTCGCGGTCCTCAGCCTCCTGGATGGACTTGACTGAGGTTCCCAGAACCTCGACACCATATTTCTCCAGAATGCCCATCTCAGCCAGCTCGCTGGTGATGTTCAGCCCCGTCTGGCCGCCGATCCCGGCTATTATGCCGTCTGGCCTCTCCTTCTCGATGATCTTGGCCACGATCTCCGGCACCAGGGGCTCGATGTAGACTTTGTCCGCCATATCTGGATCTGTCATGATGGTGGCTGGATTGGAGTTGACCAGGACGACCTCGACTCCCTCCTCTCGTAGCGATTTGCAGGCTTGAGAGCCAGAGAAATCAAACTCGGCTGCCTGACCAATCTGTATGGGCCCAGAGCCTATGAGAAGGACCTTGTGAATGTCATTTCGCTTGGGCATCCTCATCGCCCCCCGCCAGCCGCAGGAACTTTGCGCTTCATCATTCGCTTGACAGAGGCGAAGAAGGGGTCTTCGGTGCAGAGCGGTCCCGGGTGGGCCTCGGGGTGGTACTGGACCGCCAGTATATCTAATTCGTCGCTTTTTATTCCTTCCACGGTGCCGTCATTGGTGTTGACTTGGACGATCTCAAGGCCAGTGCCTTCCTCTGAGCCAGGGACTACGGCAAAGTTATGATTTTGGGAGGTGATGTAGACGATATTTTTCTCCAGGTCTTTTACGGGCTGGTTGCCTCCGTGGTGACCGAACTTGAGCTTGAAAGTATCTGCCCCCAGTGCGAGGGCGATGATCTGGTGTCCGAGGCATATTCCAAAGACTGGGATCTGGCCTGCGAAGTGCTTCACAGCAGCCATGGCTGCCACAGCCCTCTGTGGATCCCCCGGCCCATTGGAGACGAACAGGGCCTCTGGGCTTGTAGCCTCGATGTCGGAGATGCTGGCGTGCGCAGGAAGAACATGAATGTCGAACCCGCGAGCTGACAGGCTCCTCAGTATGTTCCTCTTTATGCCAAGATCGAGCATCGCAATCCGGGGGCCACTGCCCTTGATGTGATATGAGCTCTTGCAAGTTACATCTCCCAAGAGATCCTGTGCAGAGATATCCGGCTGAGATCTGGCCATCTTCACAACATCAAGGTCGCAGATCTCATCTCTCGCGCCCACAGCGATCGTCGCCCTCATCACGCCTTGCGTCCTCACTTTCAAAGTGAGCATTCGGGTGTCAACGCCGCAAAGTCCCGGCTTTCCTTCGTCGAGCAGAAATTTATTCAGAGTCCTCACTGAGCGGTGATGCGTGGGGCGATCCCAGTACTCCCTGCATACCATGGCCACTGGCCACATCCTGTCGGATTGAAAATCGTCACCGCTTACTCCATAGTTGCCCTGCAGAGGATATGTGAACATCAGCATCTGTCCGTGATAGGAGGGATCTGTCAGTGCCTCCTCGTAGCCGGACATGATTGTGGTGAAGACCAGCTCCCCGGAGACAATGCCGGGCGCGCCAAAACCGGAACCTTCCACCAGCGTTCCGTCTTCTAACCCTAAGACCCCAATCATAGTATCGGCAACACAACAAGCAATAGTCACCTAAATACATTTCGATGCTGGAAATTGCGCTCAGGCATCTGAGATAGCCAGATCTAACATCATCTTTTTTAAGCATGAGCCCTCTTCAACATCCATGGAAGTTTCAGTAGAGATCCGGCGCAATCCCGACTTCAAGCAGATCTATGCAATCGGTGCCATCGGTGGCCACAGCCCCTACGACTTCAGAATCGCATTCTACAACGACTCACCCAAGGCCTTGGTGGAAGGAGGAAAGAGCCTGACGGTCATGGAGAGAACGATAGAGACTGAGCTCATCCTGTCTCCCCTGGCAGCCAAGGAGCTTTACAACTGGCTGGGCGGTCACATCAAGGACTACGAGAAGCTCTTTGGCGAGATAAAGAGGCCGGGAGAGGCGCTCAAGGGGCAAGGCAGTCAGGTAAAAGCCAGCGAATCTGCATCGATCCAGGGCTACATGTGATGCTCGATGAACAGCAAAGAGAAGGTTCTGATTCACAAGGGCATGGATAAGGTCAAGCGCATGAAGTATGAGGAGGCATTGGAGATCTTCGAGCGCTTAATAGACATGAATCCGCATATTCCCGAGGCCTGGAATAACAAAGGTGTAGCACTCTATCGGCTGGGGCGCCCCGAAGAATCCATAGAGTGCTACGATCGATCACTGGCCCTAGACCCTGAAAATATGGATGCCTTTCGGAACAAGGGTTTAGCATTGCACAGCCTTGGCAGGATGGAGGAGGCTCTGCAGGCATACGACACTGTGCTCCAGAAGGGCGGGGATGCGATTGATCTAGAATCCATGGCTGTAGTGCTCATTGCTCTGGGGAGATTGGAGGAAGCAATGCATTGTCTGTTGCTTGCAAATGAAAAAATGCATCTGGATCGCTTTGAGAGGGAGATCGAGGTGCTGAAAGGGATGATCCAGGCGAAAGAATAATACTGTGCTAAACACACTATAGTTGCAATCATCAAAGCTTGATGTTCTGGCGGGGTCGAGATTTGAAAGGTTTCATCATGATCAACGTCGAGCCTGGGGCTGAGAAGGCTGTCCACGATGCTCTGGAACGAATCAGGGGAATTCGTGAGGTCGTTCCTGTCTATGGCGAGAGGGATTTCATCGCCATCGCCGATGTGGAGAGCATCTCCGATCTAAATCGAGCTGTGCTCAGCATTCGAAAGATCAATGGAGTGTCTTATACTGAGACTATCCTTGGCATGGAGCTGAAGTTTTAAAGCTGGGATGGATGATTTCCAAGCACGATTTCGGTCGCCAGGCACCATTATATCTCAGCGTTTTCGTAGCTGTCTTGGGATTTTCACTGGTCGCGCCCATATTTCCAAGCTACGCCATGGATCTTGGGGCTTCCTACACGGTGCTAGGCATCATAGTCTCGATTTATGGGGCAGTGCAACTGGTCAGCCAGGTTCCCATCGGCCGCAGATCAGACCGGCTGGGACGAAAGAATATCCTCCTGCTTGGGCTTCTCACATTTACATTTCTGCCGCTACTCTACATCAATGCCAGCAATGCCTACATGCTCCTTTTCATCAGGGCCTTAGGGGGCGTTGGAGCCTCAGCAGTCTGGCCGCTGGCCATGGCCTTGATAATTGATCAGGCCGAGGCCCAGGAGAGAGGGGCAGCCATGGGCTGGTATAATGCCTCGTTCTTCTCTGCCCTGGCCTTCGGCCCATTTCTGGGAGGATCTCTCTATGACCTATACGGCCTGAAAGCGCCTTTTTATTTCTGGGCATTGCTCGGCGTAGTGTCCGTCGTAATAGTTTATCTTAAAGTGCAAGAGCCGGACAAGAAGAATCTCGTGATCACTTGCCAGAGCGAAAAGGCAAAGGAGCAGCTGATCGGTCCAGGGTATCAGCTCACGTTTCTCGCATGTTGTTCTGTCGTCCTCTGGGCTGGAATCGTTGGAGGCTTCAACTATACCATGCTGCCAAGCTATGCTGCACAGCTAGGGCTCTCAGCAACAGATGTTGGATTGATTTACCTGTCTTACGGAGGCTGCACGGCATTGTCTAATATTTACTTTGGCCGGCAGGCAGACAGAGGAAGAAGAAAGCAACTCATGTTCGCTGGATGTCTCGCAGGAGCCATCTCCTTCGCAGCGCTCTTGGCTGCAAGCGACTTGCTTCAGATTGCAGCTCTTTATGCGGGCCTTGGCACAGGCCTTGGGATCGGCAGCCCGGCAGCTGCGGCGCTTATCTCCGATATCACGAGTCAGAGCCGCCGGGGCGAGATCTATGGGATCTTCAACACCTCCCGAATGTTGGGCGTTGTAGCAGGTCCGCTGATAGCAGGCCTCACGGCCGATGCATACGGCCTGAGTGGCTCACTGGCGGCATTCGTAGCAATAGCCGCTGCAGTGACGCTATTTACGCTGGCTGTGCATGAACAGCAGCAGATATCGGTCCCAGATATCAGATGAGCACTTTCTCCACTTTGGAAGTTTTTGAAATGAGACCTCAAAAAGGGAAAATATCAGGAAGACACAAGGATGATGGACCAGGATGTCAGCGACTAAGCTCTCCCCACTGATGGAGCAGTACTATAGAGAGAAGAGACAATATCCGGATGCAATACTGCTGTTCAGAGTGGGCGACTTCTACGAGACCTTTGCCGAGGATGCTGTCATCGTCTCTCGGGATCTGAACATCACCCTGACCTCGCGCCAGAAGGACGACGATGGCAACAAGATCCCGCTGGCTGGCGTGCCATACCATGCGCTTGAAGCTTATCTTGCCAAGCTCATCAAGGCAGGACATAAAGTTGCCATCTGCGATCAGGTGGAGGATCCGAAGGCTGCCAAGGGCTTGGTAAAGCGAAGGATAACTCGCGTGGTAACGCCAGGCACCGTCATCGAGCCCTCGATGCTGGACGAGTCATCCAACAATTTTCTGGCAGCTGTGGTAGAAGATGGAGGCAGGATCGGGCTGGCATTCGCGGACGTATCCACAGGAGAATTCCTGACCACTGAAATTCCATCTGAAAGGCTGACGTCAGAGCTGGCCAAGTTCCGGCCAAGCGAATGCATCTCGCCCGTCCGTCTCAACTGGGAAGAGACTCGCCAGCAGGTTCTGGAAGAGGCTCACTTCTCATGGGAAAATGCGGCTTTGGCCCTGGAGGGCCAGTTTGGTCCAGGATGGGAGGCGCGGCTACGACTGGAGGACAAGGTGCTTTCGGCTCGCGCCTGTGGAGCGATCCTCTCTTACCTGCACAAATCTCACTTCGATGCCCTGGGCCACCTGAAGGACATCGTCATCTACTCGGGCTCTGAGTTCATGAGGCTCGATGATGTCACTTTGCGCAATCTTGAGATCCTGAGGAACATCCGGGACAGGTCTCGCAGAGGAACGTTGCTCGAGTTTCTGAGCAGGACGTCGACGCCAATGGGCTCTCGGGCCATGGCCCGTTGGATTCAGATGCCTCTTCTCTCTCAAGAGTTGATCATGCGAAGGCTGGATGCTGTGGAGGAGCTCTGCCACAGTGCCATGCTGCAGACCAGGCTGGCCGAGGAGCTGAAATGTGCATCAGATCTGGAGAGGTTGATGAGCAGGGTCTCATGCGCCATCGTCAATCCCAAGGAACTTGTGGTGCTGAAGAGCACATTGCAAAGGCTTCCGGCGTTATACCAGGTCCTTCAAGACGTTGCTGCGCGCTATCTCAAGGATCTGCAATGTCAGCTTGGCCCGCTCGACGAGGTTGTGGCTTTGATTGAAAGATCAATAGCTGACGATCCGCCAGCCAATATACGTGATGGCGGCGTGATCAGGGATGGCTACAACCAAGAGCTCGATGACCTTCGCTCTCTGCTGCGGGATGGCAAGGGCTGGATATCGCGCCTGGAAGGAACAGAGAGAGCACGAACAGGCATCAAGTCCCTGAAGATCGCCTACAATAACGTCTTTGGCTACTACATTGAGGTCTCTCGAGCAAATCTGCACCTGGTCCCGGAAAATTACATTCGCAAACAAACAACCGCCAACGCTGAACGCTTCATCACTCCGGAACTCAAAGAGATGGAGGCCAAGGTCCTCTCAGCCCAGGAGCGGGCCATTGCGCTTGAGCAAGAGATCTTCGGAAAAGTTCGACAGGGCGTTGCTGCATATGCAAAAGAGATCTTGCAGAGGGCTGCAGGCCTGGGCGAGCTGGATGTGCTCGTAGCACTGGCAGTCGTGGCCACAGAGAACTCATATGTCAAGCCTGAGTTCAACCAGGAAGGCAGGATCTCTCTGCGGGGCTGCAAGCATCCCGTTCTGGACAGGGACATGCGCGGAGGCTTTGTGCCCAACGACGTGCATCTCGACAACGATCGCAATCGTCTTATCATACTCACCGGCCCAAACATGGCAGGCAAGTCCACATTCATGAGGCAGATTGCCATCTGCCAGATCATGGCCCAAGCTGGGTCTTTTGTGCCAGCCTCATTCGCATCCCTCTGCCTCGTGGACCGCATATTCACTCGCGTGGGGGCTTATGACGACCTGTCAGCAGGCCAGAGCACCTTCATGGTTGAGATGATGGAGATTGCCAGCATACTTTCCTCTGCTACGCGCGACAGTCTGGTGCTTCTTGATGAGGTGGGTCGTGGAACGTCCACATTTGACGGCCTGTCTCTCGCATGGGCAATATCCGAATACCTTCATAGCAGCATTAAATGCAAGGCAGTCTTTGCCACCCACTACCACCAGTTGACGCAGCTTGAGGGAGTGCTGCCTGGTGTTCGGAATTTCAGCATCGCTGTGCTGGAGGAGGGGGGCAGCATCACATTCTTGCGCACAGTGGTGCCAGGAGCCACAGACAAGAGCTATGGAGTGCATGTGGCAAGGCTTGCAGGCGTGCCAGATACCGTGACGAGAAGGGCTGATGAGATCCTCAAGGAGATCGAAAGAGAGGCTATAATCGAGCCCCTCTCCAAGAAGGCGAAGACGAAAAGATCGTCTCGATACACTCAGCTCATATTCTTCGATGCTCCTGAAAGCAGCGAAAAAATATTGCAGCCCCAGACACTTGATCCTGTTTTGGAGGAGATACTGGGCCTCGACTTGGATCACATGACGCCCCTCGAGGCCCTGAATAGTTTGGCCAAATACCAAAGGAAGCTGAGAGAAAGAGATGGCAAGAATTAAGCACCTGGACGAGGACACCATAAACAAGATCGCAGCTGGCGAGGTCATCGAGCGGCCAGCCTCAGCCGTCAAGGAGCTTGTAGAGAATTCCATCGATGCAAGAGCAAGACGGATCATCGTTGAGGTCAATGATGGAGGCTCGAGCCTCATTCGTGTGACGGACGACGGATGCGGCATAGAGCCAGACGATCTGCCCCTGGCCTTCATGAAGCATGCTACCTCCAAGATCAGCAATGCCAGGGATTTGGAGAGCATCAAGACCCTAGGCTTTCGGGGCGAGGCGCTGGCCAGCATTGCCAGCGTCTCACGATGCGTAGAAGTTCGCACCAGGATCCCAGGGTCGCTTTCTGGCACGTACATGCGAATGGAGGCTGGAAAGGTAGCAGAGATAAAAGGCGTGGGCTGTGCAGTGGGCACCACGATCACAGTCTGGGATCTCTTCTACAATGTGCCTGCCAGGCGAAAGCATCTCAAGGGCGGGGGGGCAGAGCTTGTGCACGTCACCAATACGATTACAGAGATGGCCATCATCAACTACACAATCGCATTTGAGCTATTATCAGGACGTCGCACGATCTTCAAGTCTGCAAGAGCCTCCTGCTGGGACGACGTCCTCCTGCGCATCTTCGGCCTGAAGACCTTCAACTCGATGGCACCGCTGCAGGCAGAAGGCCGAGGGTGGCGTCTGACTGGCACTGCTGGAGACCCCTTCAGCGCCAGGAGCAGTTCTGATAGGATATTCATCTTCGTTAACGGCCGGGCAGTCTCATCCAGGGCACTGGCAGGAGCACTGAGGGACGCCTACAGAAATATCATCCCGCAAGCAAAGAGCCCTGTGGCAGTTTTGTCGCTGGTGGTTGAGCCCGAGCTGGTTGATGTGAACGTCCATCCTGCCAAACGGGAGATCCGACTGCTGCGAGAGGAGGAGATCTGTAGTGCACTCTCGCAAGCAGTGGCAGGGGCTCTTGCGGCACGGGCCCAGGGTTCGCAGGCAGCGCCCGAGCGGAGTCCTCATGTGAGCCTTCATCCGTCCAGAGCGATGATTGCCCAAGGATCAGAGCAGGTAACTCTTCCATTGCAGTTAGGTCTGGATGAAAAATCCGGCTTAGAGGAAAGGGCGGCTGAAATGAGAAGGCCCCGGGTTAAGATACTGGGTCAGATCTTGGACTTGTACATCGTGGCCGAGGGCGAGCAGTGTTTGATGCTCATCGATCAGCATGCAGCTGCTGAGAGGATCAGATTTGAGCGGCTGCAAGAGCGATACATCAACCGAAAGATCAGACAGGAGCTTGCAGTGCCTATCACCATAGACCTCTCTCCTAGCGAGAGAATCCTGATGGAGTCCTGGAATGAGAAGCTCAGCGAAATTGGCTTTGAGATTGCGCCGTTTGGAGGAGACACAATCAGCGTCAGGTCTGTTCCGGCTCTTGGCAAATGGCTTGAGAGCGCTGAGGCGATTCACGACATCCTCTCAGACCTCTTCGCAGTCGGCAAGGTCGGCCAGGGCTCCATAAACCGCGATGAGATCCTCAGGCTCCTGGCCTGCAAAGGCTCCATAAAATCTGGAAAGGAGCTGGGCATGGCTGAGATGCAAAGGCTGCTGGAGGAGCTCTACGAATGCCAAAACCCCCTCACATGCCCTCACGGAAGGCCGGTGGCAGTGACAATTGACCAGAATCAGTTGGAGCGACTCTTCGCCAGGAGATGAACTTTTCTACAGGCAGGATAATTGCCTGCCATGGATCTGGAAGGTTTTGCCAAGAGAGGCCTGAAGAGGAACGATCCCGAGGTCGAATCTAAGCTCGCCATGCTCATCAGAGAGGTAAAAGGCCTCCCTCGCGAGCGGGCAGAGCCATTGGCTCGGGCAGTCATGCAAGAGGCAGTGGCGACGCTTCATCCCAGGGGAGATGTCTTCCAGCTGGATCCAGTTGGGGTCAGCATGGGCGACTTTGGGATTGGCTCGCGTGGCTCGGGCGACTTTTACACTCACAAAAAGATTGCAGAGGTCATCGGCCAGACGAGTGCAGTCGTCGACTCTCGCCAGTTGGACGACTCTGGGGTGGTGAAGGCAGGCGACAAATTCATAGTTGTGACAGTGGACGGCATGCACTCCAGGCTCAGCGACTATCCCTTTCTGGCTGGATTTCACGTGACCCGCGCAGCTCTTCGCGACATCTACGTCATGGGCGCAAAGCCGGTGGCATTGCTGTCGGATATCCACCTGGCGGACGACGGTGACGTGGCCAAGCTCTTCGATCACCTCGCGGGCATCGCCACAGTCTCGGAGCTCATCCAGGTTCCGCTCATCACAGGCAGCACACTGCGCATCGGCGGAGATATGGTCATCGGCGATCGGCTCACAGGTTGCGTTGGTGCAGTGGGCGTCTCCCAGAGGTTGGCAGCTCGGAAAGAAGCCAGGCCGGGGGATGTCATCATGATGACCGAGGGCGCGGGCGGCGGGACGGTCTGCGCTGCAGCTCTTTACTATGGAATGCATGAACTCGTTGATGAGACGCTCAACATCAAATTCCTGGAGGCATGCGAAGCCCTGTTAAAAGAGGATCTGGCAATCCATGCCATGACCGATGTGACAAATGGTGGCATTCGCGGCGACGCCAAGGAGATCTCCTACACAGCCAAAGTAAAGCTCGTCTTCGAGGAGGAGCGCATGCGGCGTCTGGTAAATTCGCGAGTCCTTGAGATGCTCGAAGGCCTGCAAATAGATTATCTGGGCGTCTCCATCGATGCTCTGCTCATCATCGCCCCGCCAGACGAGGCGCAAAAGATCTCCAAGACAATTAGTGGTGCCGGGGTGGCAGTTGACGAGATAGGTTACGTCGAGGAGGGCACAGGAGCGCAGCTGCATATGGATGGGCGTTTCGTCGACTTTGAGCCGAGGTTCAGGGAAGCTGCTTACACGCCCATAAAAAAGGCCATTGGCCAGGATGCGCAACGCAACGTCGCTGAGATGACCCGTTTGGTTGACCTGGCAGCCAGGAATGCTGTAGAAAAGAAGAGACGATTTATAAAGAGAATAAAGGGAAATTGACTCAAATTTTTACAAAGATATTTATTTTTGCGACTTTGCGCATTGTAGTAATAATAGTAAAAATTTAATTAACATAAATAAACTATTTATATCATAACGTACCTCATTTAACCCAAGGGGACAAAAAAGGGAGAAGATAACAATGAAGGAATCTTTCGTAATGAGATTTGATGAGAAGGATATCGAAGTCGTTGAGACTCTGAAGAGCCTGGGAGTTCCAAGAAAGGTCTCCAACATGATCGCCTATCTCGCCAGCGGCACAGAGGCCACCTCCCGCGAGATCGAGAGGGGTTCCGACCTCCGTCAGCCAGAGGTGAGCATCGCCCTGCGAACGCTGCGAAAGAACAATTGGATCGAGGAGAAGATAGGCAGAAGCGATGGCACCGGCAGGCCTATGAAGATCTATCGTCTCAAGGCGCCCATCGAGGAGATCCTCCATTACTATGAGCAGGAGAAGCTGAACGAGGCGAACCGGGCCATGGCGTCCATTCAAAAATTGAAGAGCCTCCTTGCGGAGACAGGGTCTAGCTGAGTACGTAATTGTCATTCAATTTTTTACATTTATTTTAAGTTTTATTGCTTTTCAAGTGTCAAAAGTCGCTTGTATCATCAGCGATTTTAATATAGATCCATTCATCCGTATCAACTACCCAAAAAACGTTTTCACGATGGGGATATATAGAAGGAAGGCGTAAGATTAATTTGAGATGAAATATGGACAAGGCCAAATCAAATCACAGAAGCGACCTCAAGCTTTGCTGAAAAAAGACAACTCATCAGATCGGTCTTCAATAATGAAGAATGTAAGTGTCGATTTGTTCCCGTTGTATGATTTAATCGAATATTGCATTGGGTAGTGATTCATTGACGGTTATCGATGAAGTAATTCATAGGGCATATCTCAACAAGCTCGTGGGAGAAGAGGGTTTGCGAATAGTAGAATGCATACCAGGCGAAGAGATCACTGATGAGCGGCTGGCTGAACTGACGGGCATCAGCTTGAACACAGTGAGGCGTACACTGTATCTTCTTTACGAGCACAGGCTGGCCATATATCGGCGCAAACGAGATCCGGACTCTGGATGGCTTACATACCTATGGCAGCTTTGTCCCGAGAATTTCGACAAGGCTCTGGAGTCCGAGGCTAAGAGGTTGCTGCGAAAACTGGATGAGCGGCTGGCCTATGAGAAGGAGAATATATTTTATGCCTGCACCGAGGGTTGTGCCAGATTCGTCTTCGATGAGGCAAGCGAGGCAAATTTTGTCTGTCCCTTCTGCCAGGGCAGCCTGGAATACATGGAGAATGCAAAGGTCGTTGAGGCCATAGAAAAACAGATAGAAGATCTCAAAGCCTGCCTGTGAGCAAATCAGGGCTTTACAGGTTCTCTAGGTTGTTGTTCAGGATCGCAGTCCACCACCAGCGAGCCATATCCACCAGGTCGCGACTGAACATTCCTGAGAGCCTGTATTCTCCTCCTTTGTTGGAGATCAGGCCTGCGCCAAGCAGTTTGTTTCTCATAGCGTAAAAGGCTGAACGGCTGATCTCCAGCTCATCTAACAGCTGTCTCCATTCCCGTGTCTTCAGAGGATCTCCTCTCCTCTGCCGCTCCTCCACCATGGACAGAAATTTGCGGCCTCGCAGAGCAGTTGTCTCCTCTTGAAAAAGTCGAAGCATGAGCTCGTGGTATGGATCGCGAGAGCGGCTGATAGCAAACTCAGATTTGGAACGAACCTTGAGAGTTGTGGCAGTCCTTGGAGCTTTTTTAACATTTGTCATAAGGCAGTCAGCACCGCTCTGGCTATATCTGCATACTCATCTCTTAAGACATAGGTCGTGGGTGCACGATACGACTTCTTGTTTACATGCAATATCCCCAGGCGTGAACAGATATAGCCTATCATTGAGGCCACCACCCTCCTGGAGACATTAAACCTCCCTTTAACGCTCTCATGAAGGGAGGCTACTGTGAACTCTCGAGCCTCTACCATCGACTCTAAAACAGATCGCCTCAGACCATCAGTGTCCAGATTAAGGAACCTGACCATCCGGCTCAGTATCTCGGACCGTTGTGGTTTCATCACACCCCTCCGGGACTACCCCATTTATATTTGCTAATAGTTTCTCTATAATATAAACCTTACTATATGATTCGTTGCCAACAAGTCGATCTGCTTTCACTGCATCCTCATCTCAGTGCCTCCTCCTTCCGATGAATTGGCGGGGATTAGCCCTGAGTTCGTCCTAAAGTGGTAGTAGTCTGATGGGCTACTGCTCGAATGCACAGACACGCCGCACCATTCGTGCCGCTTAGATCAACTATATCTATATTCGTGTTGATACCCATTCAACCGTTGACCATCAGGCTCGCCTGTGATAAAGGTACATTTATGTCTTTGGATTTGAATGAGCTGGCAGAACGCCTATATGTACAAGGGGACTTCGAGGGAGCGCTGTCAGCCTGGCTTGCGGCCGAAAAGACAATGTCTCTGGATGCTGTGCAGTGGCACAAACGAGGCATTGCCCTTCGAAAGCTTGAGCGATACGAAGAGGCTGTGCAGGCCTTTGATAGGTCCCTTGAGCTTGAATCGAAGAATGCAGATGCATGGAGGAACCGTGCCGTGGCCCTGAACCAACTGAACAGGAATGCGGAAGCAGTTTCGTCCTGCGAAAAGGCAATAGCCATCGATCCATCCAGCTCCAGGACATGGATTGTGAGAGGCTTTGCTCTGCACTGTTTGGGCCAGTATGAGGCAGCTGTAGAGAGCTATGCCAGGGCCATTGAACTAAATCCGTTAGGCGCCGATGGACGAAGGGCATGGAATAATCGAGGTGCAGCACTGGATAACTTGCACAGGCACGAGGAAGCCATCGAGAGCTATGATGAAGCGATCATGATCGATCCTTTCGATATCTATGCCTGGAATAACAGAGGCGTGGCACTGGCGACCTTGGGGAGGTATGAAGATGCCGCCCGAAGCTTCCAGAAGGCAATACAGATCGAGCCGTCTTATGCCACTGCCTGGAAGAACCTTGGGCTTGCTCTGAGGTCTCAACGCCGAGAGGCTGAGGCTGATGAGGCCACCCAGAGGGCGAAAGATCTAGGATTGGATTGAAATTCTCAATAAATTATGAAGCAAGAAGCCCTCAGGTGGTAACATGATGGATGCGGGCTTCCTGCCCAAGTAGTGCCCCCACAGCAAGGGCAGATCAACCTTATGCTCCATCGACATATCAATTTTATTGAGAGCAATTGTGAGAATGTCATATGGAATGCGATTTTGGACGTCCATCAGGTCCTACTTCATCCACATGCAATTCTAATTGCCGTATTGTGCCCTCATCCTCTCCGCGTATTGGCTTAAGCTCTGGACGTCTTTTATCTCCTTTCTGACAAGCTTCGCTATCCTGCTGCGAATCTCAATGTCGGGCTTGAGGCCTGCTGAGCGCAGATGCATCTCGATCTTCTTGGCCATCTCATCACCCTTCTCGTCCCAGTCGGTGAGCAGCACGATCCTTGGAAAGTTTCTGGCAGCATCCTCTGCCAGGTCCAGAGCTGATCGGCGTGAAGCCATGATCACAGGTCCTGGCAAGCCCAGAGAGCGCAGTGCCATCTCATCGCGCCTTCCCTCAACGATGATCGCTGCGCCTTCGCAAGATGCTTCATGGAGAGAGGCGATCAGCTCCTCGAGCGCCTCCAGGTCGTATGTTCCCCTCTGCCGGACATCCTGCTGCGCTTTTTGGCACTTCATCGAATGCAGAGCTCGCTTTTTATTCTCTGACAGAGAATTGTGATAGCGTTCATTGCGCCTACACCTCTGACGAGCAGAACCTTTCGTGAACTCTTATGTCCGCTCAACACATCCACATCTGAGCTCGAAACTCCCAGGGCGAAAGCCAGCTCCTCGGCCAGCTGCTGGTTGGCCCTTCCCCTCTGTGGCTCCTCAGTCAGCCTGGCCTCCAGGGCTCTCCTCCATGGATTGAATCCCGATGGCACGACCAGCCTGGATGAACATGGAGCGACCTCAAATCGGATTGTGCATCCCTGGGGATGTGGCTTTACTGCCTCATGAAGGTCCATGATCTATCTTAAGAGTTGCCTGGGAGTTTAAACCTTATCTACAAAAGGTTAAAATAGCGCAAGCGACGAAAGGAACGAGGTTCGATGAGGATAAAGCAAGTCGTCGTCCTGGCCGATCCAGCAAAAGGGCCGAGTTTTATTCCATCTGGCTTGGAGCAGCTTGGCCTGCAAATATGCGACAGATTTCCCTCCGACGGCAGCGGATTGGACCTCCTTTTGATATGCGGTGAGGGCTTTGAGGAAACGCCATCAGGCTCAGCGCTCATACATCAGGCCTTAAGCTGTGGATGTCCGATAGTTCTCGATCCACAGAGGTGCTCGTCTGTAGTTGAAGAGATAAAGCGGACGGGCTGCTTGTGCAAGGAGACAAGAGATGAGCTGGCAGCTTGGGCCCTCTACAAATGCTTGCAGAGCGATGCGCAGCTGCTTGCTGCTCTTCAGGGCAATAAATCCGAGATGCCTCGCTACGTGGTGACGGCTTTTGAAAAGGTGCAGGATCTGCGTTATGGCGAAAACTGGCATCAAAAAGCAGCGCTTTACCGGAAAAAGGATGGTTTGGGGCTGCACAGGGCAAAGAAGCTCAATGGCAGAGAGATGTCCTACAACAACATGGTGGATGCTGAGACTGTGCTGGAGATGCTCATGGACCTGTCGCATTACGACGGCGTCAGGGTCGAGAAGCCCCTCTCTGTGATTGTGAAGCACGCCAATCCGTGTGGTGTGGCCTACGGGAACACTCTGCAAGAGGCTTACCGCCTCTCGTTTGCCACTGATCCCAAGTCTGCATTTGGTGGCGTCATCGGCTTCAACCGTCCGGTGGACGAAAATACCGCTCGCGCCATCGGTGACAGCTTCGTGGAGGTGCTGCTGGCACCAGGTTTCGATCCAAAGGCTTTGAAGCTGCTCACGGAGAAGAAGCCCAATCGCAGGATCCTGGATATTGGAGATCTGCTGCAGAGAAGAGAGGAGCTATACCGTGGCCACTATCTGCGAAGCATCTTTGGTGGCATGATGTTGCAGGACTACGACACTGGCGACATCTCTGAGTGGAAGGTCGTCACAAAACGTTCGCCGACGGATTATGAGACCAGGGCTTTGAGATTTGCATGGAAGGTCGCAAAGTATGTGAAATCCAATGCATTGGTCTATACCAGCGAATGCCAGACAGTGGGCATCGGATCCGGCCAGGTGAGCCGCGTGGACTCTGCTCGTTTTGGTGCAGAGAAGGCGGAAGAGCACGGCCTATGCACTTTAGGCACAGTGGCCGCCACAGATTCGTTCTTCCCCTTCCGCGATGGACTGGATGAAGCATTTAAGGCTGGGGCTACCGCCGTAATTCATCCTGGCGGATCCATCCGGGATGCTGAGGTGATTGATGCAGCAGATGAGCACGGCATGGCCATGGTCTTCACCGGCATGCGCCACTTCCGTCATTGAATTGCGTCGAATGATATTTGCAGCACTAATAGCCTTGGCCCTTCTCACATGCGCCCAGGCCAGTACCATACAATCGGGCCAGGACATTCAGGCTGCCATCAACTCAGCAAGGGCTGGTGACATCATTCTGGTAGGGCCTGGAGAGCACAACGCCTTCGAGGTGGATAGGGCTCTGACCATCGCGGGGCAGGAAGGATCTGTACTTCACGCAGCAATTCAGAAGCCAGCCATACAGGTCTCATCTGATGGCGTCAAGATCTCGGGCTTCAAGATCATTGGAGTGGGCAAGGACTCAACTGCCAAGTTCAATTACTTCATGAATAATCCTGCGGCAGCAGCGGGCAAACGACTTGACATGCCCAATGCAGCCGTAGTCATCAGTTCAAGCGATGTAATTCTTGAAAATATAAGCATCTTTGGGGCCCAGGTGGGCGTTAAGGCCGAAAACGTTGGAAATCTGAGCATCCAGAATACCACCCTGGAAAGTTGCGAGTCGGGCGTAGCTCTTCTGCAGTGCCGCTCCAGCAAAGTGGCGGGCTGTAGCTTCTCCAACTGCAAAAAATATGGCCTGGACGCAGAAGAGTGCCAAGGCATCGAATTTAATTCCAACCGCATTGTAAATACTTCGGGCAGTGGCGCTCTCTTCAAGGAATCTGAGGTATGCGAGATTCAAGATAATGTCTTCTCCGGGAATGCCTTCGGGCTCTCCCTCTGGAGATCCACCCTCAGCCAGGTTGCAAGGAACAGAGCAGATCACAATTACTATGGGATTCTGATAACAGACAGCTCGAACAACAATACGATAACAGACAACCTGGCCGAAGATAACAGCAGAGGCGAGATCATAGCCGGCTTTGGCATCGGCATCAGCCTTGAGGAGAACAGCAGTTATAATATCGTGACCAGAAATACGGCAAAGGGCAACTTCAATGGCCTGGAGGTGTCCAGAGGCTGCAAGTTCAATGTGGTTTATGGAAACGATGTATCGGACAACAGCCATGGAATAAGGCTCAATGAGAACAGGAACAACCTCATCTTCGGCAACAACTTTTATGACAACAACATCAATGCCTATGAAAACGCCAGCCAGAATATCTGGAACACCACCCGAGGAAACTATTACGATGATTATCATGGCAAAGACGAGGATGGAGACGGCATCGGCGACCAGCCGTATGCTCTGCGCGGCCAGGACTCAAAGTCCTACGACCATCGTCCAATGATCGCATTTTGTCGCAATGCCAGCATTGATTATGCTACGCTAAAGGACGATGTCAAAAAATATGCCACATACGAGCTGGCGGACGATGAGGTGCCAGCTTATCAATTAAAAGGCGGCACAATCGTAATAGCCTCAAAGATCCCAACATCGCCGCCCAAGTGGTCGGATTCCAAGCCGCTTGATGTGACTACACCACCATTTTATAAGTAAACTGCCAATCGGTCAGGTGTTTTGCAAGGGGGGGAGTGCGAGGAATGGCATTTTATATTGTAAGGTCCGTTACGTCTAGCTCGTATGAAGGCCATGCCAGAGATGTTAGTGGTGGTGATTGCAGGGATGTTCCTCCTGGCTGCGGGAGTTGCGAGTGCATCCATTGCAGTCAAGCAGGGAGATCGAATTCAGGCGGCGATTGATGCTGCCCGGCCAGGCGAGATCATTGAAGTTTACAGTGGCACCTACAATGAAGGCCTGGTAGTCGACAAGCAGCTCATCATAAGAGGCATCGATTCAGGAAGTGGCCTTGCCATTGTGCAAACAGAGAGAGGCCCTGCCATAACATTGAAGGCGAACGGCATCGTCTTAGAGGGCATCTGGGCCAAGAGCACAAGCGGCTGGACGGGTGATGCGGGGATCCTGGTACTCTCGAACGACAACGTTCTTCGCAATAACATGGCAAGCGGCAATGGAAATGCAGGGATGATCTTACAGGAGTGCACCAACAACACTCTCTATGGAAATGTGGCCCAAGGGAATGGCAACGAAGGCATATTCCTGAAGAACTGCAGCCGGAACCTCTTGGAGGGAAACCAGGTTAAAAACAACAAATATGGCATTCGAATGCAGTCATCTTACAGCAATGAGATCGTGGGAAATACCATAAGTGGAAATAAATTCGATGCAATTTACCTGCAGGACTGCCAGAGAAATATGATCGAAGGAAACTATGCTAGCGAGAACGAAGGCGGGCTGGTCATGGATACCTGTCGAGACAATATCGTCCGGAAGAACGATTTTGTTGAGAACGAATTTGGCATCTCGATCTCATATCTTGATACGAGCAATGAGGTCCAATCAAAGGGAAAGGGTGTTGTCATCTCCTACAACAGCATGCCCTCTGAGGGATCAGCCTCCACTAATAATACAATTTATCAAAACAACCTCTCCAACAAGGATAATGCCTATGATGATGCCCTTGACCACTGGGATTTCGGCCAAATTGGCAACAACTACAGCGATTTTAATGAGGTCTCAGAGGGCTGCACAGGAAAGAAGATCTGCAGCTCCGAATACAGAATTCCCGGAGGCCCAAGCGTCGATGAGTATCCACAGGCAGCTCCGCTAAAGGTCCCAGGACTTTATACTGGCCCGTACGGAGCCATCCTCCGGATCTTCCAGACCAGCTTCGTTCCTGGGGGCAAGATGAGGTTGAATTACACATCGCCTGCAAATATCGAGGTGTGGGCAGGCATAAATACAGGCAATGCAAGTCAGAACGACCTTTACCTGGGCAGGAATACCACAGGCAATGCAGTTCTCACAGCACCCGATAAAGAGGGCTCCTATAGGTTACGCATGTACGACCAAAATGGCACTGAGGTCATCTCGTTGCCGTTTAATGTAACAGTGCCAAGCATCTCTGCATCTCCATCCTCTGTGAACACATGCGAAAAGATCTTCGTGGCCTACTCAGGGGCCTTCGGCCAGAACAACGACTGGATTGGCATGTCTCGCGTAGGTTCATCGGATTTCATCTCGCGGCAATACTTGAAGGGCCACGAAGATGGCAATATCACATTCTCCAGTTCAGAGGCAGGGAGCTTTGAGTTCAAGTTGTTCGCGGCCGGGGCCTCTGCGCCGGTGGTTACTAGCAATGCGGTTGAGGTCAAGTCCAGATCAGGCTACAAGGTAATTGCAGAGCCAACGCGCGTTTCCCCTGGCGGCACTGTCACAGTAACATACTGGGGTGCGCCCTCGTCAGGGACTGGCATGATCGGCATGTATGGTATGAACAGGCCCGACAAGTTCCCAGTGGAGAAGAGATCGATTGGTAGCAAGAGCTGTGGCAGCATGACCTGGCGGCTCCCCTCTGCTGCCGGGCAATATGACTTCAGGATGTTCTACTCTGACATCACCGATATCAATCAAGGGGCTTATCAGCTCTTGGCCCAGAGCAATGTAGTGACTGTGAGCTAGGGAGATCCTGATCTCAATTGGGCCCTCTGATTCAAGCGAGTTGTACAGGTCGGGCAAAGCCTGGAAGGCTTCTCCCAGGCATTTTTTTCTGTTCTGGATAGCTGCATGACGCAGTCCTGAAGACAGTGATCCAAGCCCATGAGGTGGCCGACCTCGTGCAAAGCCTCTTTGATGAGCACCTCAGGCTCAATGCCAGCATAAAGAAGAGCAGCTTTATCTGAGGTGCAGCCCACAACAGGGCCGATCTTTGGATAAAGCAGCTCACGATCAACTAACCAGAGCACTCTTTTTGTACTGAACTCTCGTCCAAGATACTTCAAAAGCAAGGCTGCGTTCAGCTTTTGCCCTTCCAGAGGAACGTAGAGGTAGCCGCTCTCCTGAACCATCAGTCCATAGTGCCCATAGCATTCTTCGATAGCTCCTTTAATGCTGGCGACATTTGCAAGAGAGCGCCGGTCATGAAGGATGAGCAGGATCATTGCATCTAGGTTATTTAGCAGAAGGGGTTAATGAGGCCTTCCTGGCATCAACACTTGGGCATAATCTCTTTAAACCCGAGGAGGCCTAATACCATCAGATATGGACCTCGAGACCAAAGCGCTCCTCCTCTCATTTGGAACTGTGCAGTCTCCCCTTCACGTGGAATGCAACCAGGTCTCCACAGCGGGACCTGGCGCTGGCGGGCAGTCGATTTTCTTTCGTTCTGGTGAGCGAATGGTGCGGCTGAGTGTGGTTGAAAGCTCGCGCCTGCGGTTGGAGGAGAGGACTGAAGGCTGTGCCATCCTTTTGGACAACAGGGAGGTTGCCAGTGGACAGCTTGTCGAGCCGCTCTTGCACTGTCCAGAGCAGGCGTACATCACAGTCTCAGAGCGTTGCATCTATGACTGCAAGTTCTGCGCAGTGCCAAAGTTAAAGGGGAGCGTGAAGTCCATGCAAGTGGTTCGGATGATGGTGGATAGGGCGAAAAAGACAGGCCATCTCCGGGCAATATCCCTGACAAGCGGCGTGGAGGTCTCGCCACAAAGTGAGGCTGAGAGGATTGCTGAGATCGCCAGGCACTTGAGGCGTTTCCATGTTCCTGTGGGCGTATCGGTGAGCCCTTATCCTGGCGTCAATCGGCTGCTCAAAGAGGCTGGAGTCGATGAGGTGAAGTACAACCTTGAGACAGTGGATCGCGACCTATTCGAGGTGGTCTGTCCTGGGATCAGCTTCCAGGCGATCATGGATGCCTTGCAGGAGGCAGTGGGCATCTTCGGCAAAAATAGGGTCTTCACCAATATCCTCGTGGGGCTGGGCGAGTCCAATAAAACGCTTTGCAGGGGCATTGACGAGCTAGCTGAGAGTGGCATTCTGCCTGTTTTGCGGGCCGTATATCCCCATCCCCTCAGGTTGGGAGATGCAAAGATGGCACGGCCTTCGGCTGAGCGCCTCCTGGGATTGGCTCGTTATCTGAAATCGGCGCTCGATAGAAATGATCTCAGGGGCGATCTTGCCCTGACTGGGTGCTATCGTTGCACTGGCTGCGATCTTGCACCTGGCAAGGATCTTTGAGGCGCTCAGAACTCAATATCTTCATCACAGATCAGTCAGGCCAGATCATCATCGCGCCGGGCATACGAAAGAGCTTAATGCTTAAATTCCAATCTCCTCGCAATAAGATGAAATTAGCGCTCTTACAGCTCAATCCCACAGTTGGGGATCTCGAAGGCAATGCAGATCGAATTGCCAGAGCTGTCCGCCAGGCAAAAGCTGATTTGGCTGTCACCTCGGAGCTGGCGCTCTTGGGTTATCCTCCTCGCGACCTTCTCCTCAATGCGGATTTTGTGCAGCGTAGCTGGGAGATTTTGCACAAGCTCGCCAAGGATCTCGCAGACTCGCCTCCTCTTCTTGTGGGCGTGGCAGAGGTCAATTCCAGTGAGGTAGGCCGTCCTCTGTTCAATTCAGCAGCGCTGCTCAGGGCAGGGGCGGTCGAGAAGACCTTTCACAAGACGCTGCTGCCCACGTATGATGTCTTCGACGAGGACCGCTACTTTGAACCAGAGAAAAAGCCTCAAATTCTGGAGCTGAAGGGCATGAAGCTCGGCGTCTCCATCTGCGAGGACATCTGGAATGATCGCGACCTGTGGAGGCGCAGGCGTTACCATACAGATCCCATCGAGGAGATGGTCGAGGCGGGAGCCAGGGCTGTCATCAACTTATCTGCGTCGCCATTCACTGTTGGAAAGCAGATGCATCGCGAGGCCATGCTGAGCGCCATGGCCCGCAAGTACGATGTTCCCTTCCTGTACGTCAATCAGGTTGGCGGCAACGACGACCTAGTCTTCGATGGCAGAAGCAGCTTCTTCGATGGAAGAGGACGTCTCGTGGCCCGTGGGCGTGGATTTGAAGAGGACCTGGTTATCGCAGATCTGGCCTCCCTCACAGGAACAATAGCAAAAGACGATTTTGGGCCTGAGTCGGAGATTTGGCGCGCTCTGGTACTCGGTACCAGGGATTACGTCCACAAGTGCGGTTTCTCTAGTGTGCTTCTGGGGCTCTCCGGGGGCATCGACTCATCCATTGTGGCAGCAGTGGCAGCCGATGCCCTGGGCCCGGAGAACGTCCTGGGGGTGCTCATGCCCTCGCCCTACTCAAGCCCGGGGAGCATTGAGGATGCAAAGGCCGTGGCGCAAAACCTCGGCATAAAGACGATCTTGATCTCCATCACAGAGATCATGAAGTCTTTTGATCTCGGCCTCAAGGAAGCCTTTAGGGGCAGGGAGAAGGATGTAACTGAGGAGAACATCCAGGCGCGCATTCGTGGCAACCTGCTTATGGCTCTGTCCAATAAGTACGGCTCCATCCTTCTGACCACTGGAAACAAATCCGAGCTGGCTGTGGGGTACTGCACAATTTACGGCGACATGTCAGGCGGACTTGCTGTGATCTCCGATGTTCCCAAGACCATTGTGTACCGCTTGGCAAAATGGTTGAATGCCTCGCGCGGGCGGGATGTCATCCCCACAGCGGTCATGGTCAAGGCCCCTTCGGCGGAACTTCGCCCATGCCAGACAGACCAGGACAGCTTGCCTCCCTATGATGTGCTGGATGCGATTCTTGAGAATTATATCGAGCATCATCGATCCATGAAGGAGATCGTGCAGCTGGGATTCGACCAACAGACTGTGAGCCGCGTGCTGAGCCTTGTCAGAAATTCAGAGTTCAAGAGAAAACAAGCAGCTCCGGGATTAAAGGTAACAGATCGTGCCTTTGGGAGTGGCTGGAGGATGCCCATCGCCAGTCGGGCCTGGTAGCAATGGTAATTTTGAGTGTTGTTTAAATAGATTAAGTCATTAAGACGTGCTATTAAGTATGGGGTGGACTCACACGAGAAGGATGCTGCATTGGCAAATCTTGGTCTCATTGGTTTTTGCACTTGCAGTCGCATCTGCCTCTGCCCAGGAGCAGGACACAGCATTTGGGCAAAGGCTAATATTGAATGTCTACCTGGACAATGCTGGCAAGGCCCTGATAACTGGCTATGCTGAGAACATCAGCAGCCTGTCTTTTCTAAACTCCTCCCAATATCGTTACGAAAATGAGACAAACCAGCTCTACGCCCTCACCGATAGTTTAACCACTAAGGAGGGAGACCTCTGGACATTGAGGTTCGATGCCCGTGGTTTTTTTGGAGACTTTCGCACCACCTTCATCCTCCCGAGCGACATGCGGCTTGGAAAGATAAATGCATCGAATGGCTTGAGCTATCTGCTCTCTGCGTCCAACGAATCTCTGCTGGCTGATGTGCAGGGGTATGAGGTACACGACCCGAACATCACCGTAGAATATCAGCACCCCCTCACAAATCAAGGCTCAATGCCGCTTCCACCACCACCTGGGTTCGTAGGTAACTATCTCAATTTAGCTTTAATTTTAGCAGCCGCATCGCTCCTATTTGCGGGTGCAGCTCTCATCGTCTTCATGGCCCATCGCGAGAGTGCGTCTCGTAAAAGTGCTATTGAAGTAGCAGACGCCATAACAGCAGCGTCATCGCCTCCAGAGGAAGGAAACGGGGTTGTTGAAACAGATCAGGTCGATGACGGAGTCTACTTTGCACAGGAGCAGGAACCATATCTCCCCTCGGATCAGCCCCCTGAGGATATGCAATTGAAACCAGAGCCCTCAGCCCATGAGGCAGCAGGGACTCATGGAGAGGCTGTGAAGAGGGAGATTGTGGTCAGCAGCGAGATGGAAGCAGTTATGCAGACTCTAACTGCAAGGGAGCGCGCAGTGCTGAAGACTCTGATCGATCATGGTGGCAGAATGACCCAAGCGGAGATCAGATATGAGACTGGCACACCAAAATCGTCCCTCACTGGCATTTTGATCTCTCTTGAGAGGAGAAAGCTCGTAACCAAGAAGGAATATGGCAGGACCAATATAATTGAACTTTCTGATTGGTTTTTGTCTGGAAAAGAACGTTCTTGAACCTTTTTTTAAATTGACCAAGCTAGCATACCAGATCGTTCGTTCTGCTCTAGCCTTTTGTATCGTTCGCACCACAGGCATGTTCACAGGGCGGCAAAATATGTAGGGCCGTCCGTAAGCGGGTAGGGAGTGAGCTGAAATTCAAGTCAAGTGTGAGGTACGATCTTAGATGAAACAGAAGAACGCTGCAATTGCATTGGTCATGGTCTGCCTTCTCGCGGCACCAGCATTATCGAGGCCTGTCGATGGAGGCGCGCACAGGGCAATGCATAATGGTATGGTGCTCTCGATGAATAATCTGACCCAGGAAGAGATGGAGAACATGACCCTGGGAGAGCTACGAAATATGAGGCATGAAGGCTGCATGATGGGATGCGAGCCTCCGATGCTCCTGCTGATGATGGATGGTCTGGCTGCGGAAGATCTTAACAATATGACTTTGGCTCAGATCAAGGAGCTGAAGAGAGAGAAGATGGACGAACTGAACAATATGACACAGGCTCAGATCGATGACATGATGCAAAAGAGGATACAAGCGAGAGAGAATATGACCTTGGGCGAGCTGAAAAAAGAGAGGCTGCAACTGCGTGAAATGGCCAGGTTTATTGGATGTGAACGCGATGGTGGGCCCAACCTCCTGAGACCCGATCGTTGGTGATGATTTATCCCCTCCTAACCAGAAGATGGGTGAGTAGGTCAAGTCTGCTTCGAGATATAGCAGGACCTAACTCATCCTCTTGGTATGAAAATGGTTCTCGCAAAGGTCCATTTTCATCCACATGGGTGACCTTGGGTCATGGGTGTTTTTTTGGGATTCATCATCAAATAGAGCACTTATCTTATTGGGCGATTAATCTTTTAAGTTTGGGAATTCATTTGATGACGGGGCTCAAAATGATGGATGTTTGTAGAAGGCTCTCATGCATGTGGCTGGCGGGTTTATTTGTCGTATGCCTTTTTGGCATGTGCCTTGCACAGCCCGATCAAATGATGGGCCAGCAAATGGTCGGCCATCCCATGGGTGTGCCAATTGAGGTACTCGAGAGTGGTCACGGATTTGCTCTATTGGGCAATGAGTCTCATATCATGAGGCTTAATGTGGAGGCCCTATGTCCTCTCGAACCTATGCAGGTCAGAAACCTAATGGCCTCAAACAAGAGCCTGGACGAGATAAGAGATGACATCAGAACAAAAAGATGTAATACTACCTATAATACTACCTATCGAGGGAGTTTGATGCTGGACAGGAGCATCTATCCGCTCGTCAACATATCAATATCACCCTCAGGCAACAACTCAACTACTCTCTGGGCTGATGTGCTTGCCTCGAGCCCGGAACTTGTAAGCGAGGAGCCTGTCAACGCAGGCCGCATCACACTTGTCATCTCATCCTCAGATGGCGGCATAGTTGGCAGGGGCCAGCTAGAGCTGAATCGCACAGAGAGGGCGGAGAGATACGCTGTTTTGCTGGATATGCACCCCCCAATGCACAGATACGAGAAGAATAATGCTGGAGATCGGAGCCACTAGGCTTACGCCACGACTCCAACCTCAATCGAGGCGCAAATGCCGATCACCGTCAGGCCTGCAGGCTTGCTCATTGCACTGCTGCTCATGATCTCCTCCGCTGGCGTTAGCGAGGGCAAGCAGCTATTTTTAAACGTATACGTAGATGATACAAGCAACAAAAAGACGCTAATAGTTGGCAATGTCGATGACGTGTCCGGACTGCCATTTATGAACACCTCCTCTGAGCGCATCTACGAAGAGAACGGGCAGCTTTATGCTGTTTGCGAGTCTCTCCTAAAAGACGATGCTCAAGGTTGGGTGCTGAACTTTCCTGCAAACGGCCATTATGATGAGTATCATGCAGTCTTCTACATTCCTGGCAATTATGAGTTCAGCCAGATCAATTGCACCCCAGGTCTAGAGTTCCTCTCCTCCACATACAACGGAACTTTGGTGCTGGATGTTCAGGGGTTCGACCTGACCGACCCGACGGTCAGTCTAAGCTATCATTCAGTTTGAAATTCAGCTCGAGGCCCACGTCACCGCCACGTCGTCCGTCCTGTAACCGGGGCGAACCTTGGACTCCTCCAGTGGGGTCGTGGAGCCGCTTTTAAGCATGATCAATCCAGTGTACGCGATCATAGAGCCGTTGTCGCCCATGAACTTCTTTGGCGGAAGGAAGAACCTAGCTCCCCTCTCCAGGCACATGGTGTTCAGCATCTCGCCCAATCTCTTGTTTGCTCCCACGCCCCCGACAAGCATCGCCTCCTTCTTCTCTGCATGGGCCATGGCGCGCTCCGTCACCTCCACAAGCATTGCAAAGGCAGTCTCCTGCAGGCTATAGCAGACATCGGCCAGGTCGTGTCTTTTGGCAGCCTCGGTCGCAGCCGTGGACAGTCCTGAGAAGGAGAGGTCCATGCCCTTTACCGTATAGGGCAGCGGGATGTAATGCTTGGCATCTCTCGCCAGCGCCTCGACCTTGGGACCGCCAGGGTGTGGCAGCCCCACAGAGCGCGCGAATTTGTCGATTGCATTTCCGATGCTGATGTCCAGGGTCTCTCCAAATATCCTATACCGGCCACGGCGCAGGGCAAGGACCTGAGAGTTGGCTCCACTGACATAGATGATGGCAGGGTCCTTCGCGCCCGACTGCCACTTTCCAACCTCTATGTGGGCCACGCAGTGGTTGACGCCTACCAGCGGGACTCCAAAGCGCAGCGATAGCACGCGTGCAGCAGTGGCGACGGTGCGAAGGCACGGTCCCAGGCCAGGACCCTGAGAGAAGGCGATGGCGTCTATCTTCAGGCTCTGCTCGCGAGCTTCAGCCAGTACACCGCCCACCACTTCTGCCATGTGGTCTGCATGATGCTGTGAAGCCTCACGTGGATGGATGCCGCCCCTGGCAGGAACATAAGTTGCGCTCTTCTCGCAAATCACGCCATTTTCGTCCACCAGGGCTGCGCTCAGGTTCCAGGCGGTCCCTTCCAAACCAAATACTATCATCGGAATTTTAGCCCCTATTTATGCTGATGCTGGATGGATCTTAAACATAACCGAGGCCGATGTCCCTTCTGTAGCGCATTCCATTGAAATGTATCCTCTTGATGTTCTCATATGCCTTGCTCCTGGCCTCGCCAAGGGTATCTCCCCGGGCCACCAGCGTCAGCACTCGGCCACCGGTTGTGAAAAGCCTGTGTTTGCCAGTGGCGTCTGCTCCAAAGGCGGTGCCATTGTGGTAGACCAGCACATCTGGGTCGATCTTCTCCAGGCCGCTGATTGGCATGTTGGTGTAATGCTCTCCTGGATAGCCTGGCCGCTCCTCGCCTCCTGACGAGAGTGGCTTGATGGCCCTTCCCGAGATCGCACAAATTCCCAGACAGAATTCCTGCGACCACTCCAGCTCGACTGCCTCAAGTTCCCTGTCCCAAATGGCCTGGGAAAGCTGGTAAAAGTCTGTCTTCAGGCGTGGCAATATCACCTCA
>MVQH01000077.1 GCA_002067755.1 Methanosaeta sp. PtaB.Bin018 | reverse complement strand
GTCTTCGACCACTGCAACCTTTGCGCCTTTTTCCAAGGCAGGCCCCTCCACATAGCTCATGGTGCCATGCTTCTTTGCCTCTTTTCTAACGATCAGAGCGGCGAGGTTTCTGCCCTGCAAATGGCTTAAAACTGCAATAGATGAGACAATGGGGTCTGCCCCAAGGGTAAGTCCTCCTACAGCCGAAACATCCGAGCCGATCATGTCCAGCATCAGCTTGGCCGTCAGGTAAGCGCCCTCAGCACTGAGCGTTACGCGCTTGCAATCCATGTAATAGTCGCTCGTCCTGCCAGACGATAGGGTGACCCGTCTCATCTCCAGGGCTTTGCTCACCAGCAGCTCCAAAAGCCTCTCTTTATCATTCACTTCAATCATCGCCCTCTCAATTGAGAGCTTTCGCATCAAGTTTATAATCTTACCTCTGCCCTTCCTTCTTTGAGCTTTTAGTTATCTCCGGAAGCAAACCAACATCAGTGCCGTCCAGAAGATAAATGCGCGTGCCCACAAGATCGGCTAAATTGAGCAGAGGACCACGTAGCTCATCGGACGGCTCGTTCAGGGGCAGGCCGCCGCAAAGGTCATTGAAAGCAGGCACGATTACGATCTCACCTTCTCTATGAAAGCCGTATTGCCTTTCAACAGCATCGGATAAAAGGGGCGCTCTCGCCCAGACGTGATGAGTTTGAGCGGAGCCCAGAGGATCTTTCAGCTTGATTGCAGGGTGCAGGTGTCCTGCGACCAGCAGTCCTGCGCGCATGACATTCTCGCCTGGCCAGGTATGACCGTGAAAGTAACCCACTCTGTCCAAGACGAAACCCGAAGCTGACCGCACACATGTACCAGATGGTGCCATGTCAGCGAGGTTGCTGTCATGATTTCCTGGCACGATCTCCACCCTGACCTCTTGGGAGAGCCTACGCAGAAAGTTGGGGACCTCTTTTCTCTCCTGCCAGCTCGTCCTTGGAACATTGTGCTTTATGTCTCCCAGGAGCAGCAGCCGATCGGGTTTTATCCTGGCCAGATGCCCCAGCAGCCGATCCAGGATCTTCTCTGTCTGACTGGGAATGCAGATGCCCCCCAGCCACATCTCGTACTCCAGGCCCAGGTGAAGGTCTGCTGCCACCAGAACCCGCTGCTCTCCCTCAACCAAGAGCAGAGGGGCATCGAAGACGGGCGCTATCAATCCAGGTGCATCTCCAGCTCCAGGCAGAGCTGATCCAGGTCGGCTGCCACGCACATGCAAGAGCATTCCACCATGAGGTTTACCTTGGACTTTTCAAATTCGCCTGCACGACGCAGGTCCGTTCTTATCCCCAGGATCTTTTTGCCTTGTGAGAAGAAATAGCCGACCTCCCAGGCAGTGCCATCATCCACCTGCGACCCGTCAAGAATGGCCACCATGATGTCGCACTCATCCAATGCATTCAGGTTAGCTCGAAAGATCTGCTCCATCGAGCCTGAGGCGATCTCATGAGGCCATATTACCTTGCAATCCAGCCGTTGTTTTAGCCGTTCCAAGACGGTCCTGGCCCAGGCAATCTCTCCCTGGGAAAAGAGGGGGCCTGAGAGGTAGATCTTATGCTCCATGGCTCCCAGTTCATTTAGGAGACTGCTGCAGCTTCTTTCAGCCTGGCCTTCACAAACTCCCTGTCCAGGCTTGCCAGGAACCACCCAACTTTGGGGCCCTGCCGGTCGCCTAGGAATGCCAGGTAGATGGCCTGGAAGAACTTCTTGGAATCCAAACCAAGCTCTTTGGCCACGGCATAGACCTGGTCGTGAATCTGGGCTGCGGTCTTGCTGTCGATCTGCTCTGCCAGGATGCCAAGGCCGCGCCTCTCCCCTGAGGTGAGGTTTTTCACGGAGGCTGGAAGAGTCTCTTGCACCTGGAACTTCACATAGGCTGGAGCATACTTGTCGAGCCAGACCTGCACATTGCGCGCCCTGGCCAGGATCTCTTCGCGCCTTGATACTGTGTCGTAGCCGGATCTTGTAAGGGCCTTGAAGAGGCTCTCCTCATCGCCGCGAGCTATCTGCACTGCTGTGACCATGTGCCGGAATGGGATCTCGAAGGGCCCGCTTTTGTTGATGTTGGAGAGCTCAATTGCGCGCGCATCACCCTTTCTCTGGTCGTATTCATCAACCAGAGAGAGCAAGGGCAGCGCCGGATCGAACTCGATGTGCTTTTCGGGTTTGTTGCGTATTATCAGGTAGCGCAGGACCTCGGGAGGGACAACATCCAGCATCTCCTGAATGGTTACAACAATTCCCGTGGAGCTGTGCATAGCACCGACGCCCTTGAGGTGGATCCACTCATAGACCATGGGGAACGGCGCGGGATAGCCATAGATCTCCTCGCTGATCCTCTTGCCGGTATCATATGAGCCCCCTGCGGTGGCATGATCCTTGCCAAATGGTTCTACTGTGACGTGGAAGATTGGCCAGCGGGCGGGCCAGTCCACTCGCCAGACAAGTTTCCCTCCGCCGCGCATGGAGACAGTGCCTCTGGCACCACAGGAGCACTCGTAGTCGACTGTCTCCTCGTCGAGGTCGAACCCAGTGACTGTGGTGGTGTTCGTGCGGCCGCAGACCGAGCAGATGGCATCAAAGGGGCTCCAGCTTTCAGGGACTGCACGCCCTGATACCTCCAGCAGGATGCGTGCCAGGTCATCCCTCCGCTGCAGTGCCGTCTTGATGGCGTCTACATACTTTCCCTCCTTGTAGAGGACATCAGCACGATAGACCTCTGGCCTGATTCCCAGCCTCTCCATGCTCTTCAGGAAGGGATTTAAGAAGTGTTCTGCATAGCTACCACAGCAGCCCTTGGGACACGGGATCTCGGAGAGGGGCTTGCCGATGTGCTCTGAAAAGCTCTCCGGCAAGAATGGGTAGAGCCTGCGCAGGCGGTCGTAGGTGTCTGCGATGTAGATCAGACGCGCCTCGACGCCTCTGTCCAGCAGCGCACGGTAGACCGCCTCAGCGGTCATGACCTCGCGCATGTTTCCTATGTGCACGGGCCCGGAGGGGGTAATTCCCGTGGCAATCGTGTGAGGGCCGCTCTTCTCAAGCTTCTCGGCGATGACATCGGCCCAATGAATAGACATGGCCATTAATCGCGTAGGGAAACAAATATTAATCTTGCCCTGATCTGCGAGAGCTTTTTAATCTGAGGATCGTTATGGTTTTGGAATGAAACAGATCGAGCGTCCTTCAGCAGACGAATACTTCATGGAGATCGCCTCTGTGGTGGCCAAGCGCTCCACCTGCCTTAGAAACAAAGTTGGAGCCCTCTTCGTGAAGCATAAGCGGATCCTCAGCACGGGCTACAATGGCGCTCCAGCCGGCCTGCCGCACTGCGACGTTTTGGGCTGCGCCCGCGATGGCATGGCATCAGGAACACACCATGAGCTCTGCCGGGCAGTTCACGCAGAGCAGAACGCAATCATTCAGGCAGCCTTGCACGGCATCAGCATCGAGGGAGCTACGCTTTACTGCACCCATCAGCCCTGTATCCTCTGCGCCAAGATGATGATCAACGCAAGGATCCGTAAGGTCGTCTACCGGCAGAGCTATCCGGACGGGACCGCCCTCGAATTCCTGGAGCAGGCTGGGATCGAGGTTCAGAGGATGAAGGAAAAGATTTTGTAAGGCTCTGATGGAGTTGTGGGCATGTTCGGACCAAAATCGCACCTCACCGCTCGCGATGATCATCTTTACATTGATGAGGTGGACTGCTTTGCGCTTGCGCGCAATCTGGGCACGCCACTTTATGTAACCTCAGAAAGAAGACTGCGCGAGAATATTCGCGCCTACCGCAGCGCTTTTCCAGATGCAGATCTGTATTTCGCGATGAAGGCCAACGGCAACTTAGCCATCCTGCGCATCGCCGTACAGGAGGGCATGGGCGCGGACGTCTTCTCGTCAGGCGAGATCTTCGTGGCCCGCATGGCCGGCTTTCCTCGCGAGAAGATCCTCTACAACGGCAACTCCAAGAGCGAAAAAGACCATGAAATGGCCCTGCAGGCGAGAGTGCGCATGTCGGTGGACTCACGTGAGGAGCTGGAGGTGCTTGCGAGGAGAGCTCAGGCCCTGGACAGGGAAGCTGAGATACTCTTCAGGGTCAATCCTGATGTTTCGCCCAAAACACACCCGAAGATCGCCACTGGACTTCGCTCCTCCAAGTTCGGCATCCCTGCAGATCAGGTGGCAGCGACCTATCAACGAGCTGGGGACTTGCCGGGCGTCCTTCCTGTGGGCTTGCACTGCCACATCGGCTCCCAGATCCTGGATACATCCCCATTCGCAGAGGCGGCAAATAAGATGATGGACATTGCCGAGGCAGTGGTGAGAGCAGGCGGAGATGTCAAGATGATCGACCTTGGCGGGGGTCTGGGCATCCAGTACAATCCCGATGCGCCAGCGCCATCGCCCGCAGACCTGGCAGCAGCCATCCTGCCGATATTCCGGGACAGGTGTCAAGAGATTGGGATCTCTCCCAGGCTCATCTTAGAGCCGGGCAGGAGCATAGTGGCTGATACAACTGTCATGCTTGCAGGCGTGAATGTCATCAAAAGGGCGCATGTGAACTTCGCGGCCGTAGATGCCGGCTTCAACGCCTTGGCCCGTCCCATGATCTACGATTCGTATCACCACGTCGTTGTGGCCAACAAGGCCGATCAGCCTGCCAAAGAGACCTACACTGTGGTCGGGCCGATCTGCGAGACCGGCGATGTGCTGGCCAAGGATAGAAGGCTGCCAGCTTTGGAGAGGGGCGACGTACTGGCATTCCTGGATGCAGGAGCCTATGGATTCTCCATGGCATCTCAGTACAACGGCCAGCCCAGGCCCGCTGAGGTGCTCGTCTCTGGAGACAGGGCAGAAGTGACCCGCCGTGCAGAGGATGCGAGCGCTCTCTTGGCAGGACAGAATATTCCATCAAGGCTGATGTGGTAGTGAGAAGAATGAGCGACCCAGAGCTTGAGAGAGCCATTGAGGCTGTGCAGAGCATTTTGCAGCCCCTGAGGCTGGGCGAGTTCTCTGAGAAGATAGGAAAAGTTTCGATTTACGTGCAGTCTGTGGCAAAGAGCTGGGATGCATGCTGCAAAGCTATGCAGACTCTGGGGCAAAGAGGTGCAGAGGACAGCAAAGATGCAATGGCATCGGGCTTTAGAGCATCTCTGAAAAACTCGCTGCACTTTGCTCGAATCAATCTGGATGCAGCCCTGGTGCAGGCGCTCCAGACCCTTGTCTGGAGGCCCAAGAACCCAACCAAGACAGATGAATCTCGGAAGGCTGCAGCCTTAAAGAGGGCCTTTGACAGATCTGCAACGCCCGGCAAGGCGATGTTGCAGCACTACATCTCTTCGTCCGATCCGCTGGACAAGTGGCTGGTGGCAGGACCATGGGGCCACGAATACCTGCGAAGAAGGGGCATGGATCTGGAGGAGTTCGATTTGGCTCTGTGCGAGATTCTTGAGTGCGGCAGTTCTGTTGCGGGCAAAATTGTGCAGAGCTACACGAGGATTTGCAGGGCGATTGATGAGGTGGAGAGATCGGCCTTGGAAGCGGTGGAAAAACCTCGTTTGGCAAATCTGAAATAATTACACCTCAAAAATAGTGTATCATGATACTCGGCATATCCGGCAGTCCCAGGAAGATGGCGACGGAGCATATCCTAAAAGAGGCCCTGAAGATGCTGGAAGAGAGGGGCTTTCAGACTGAGCTGTTCACAGTGCGCGCCAAGAGCATCGGCCCCTGTAGGCACTGCGACTTTTGCCTGAAGAACAAGGAATGCATCGTCAAGGACGACATGTATCAGCTCTATCCGCTCATCAGGGAGGCTGAAGGCTATGTGCTCGCCACGCCAGTTTACAACGGCAGCATGAGCGCCCAGACGAAAATTGTGATCGACCGGACGCGAGCCACCCTTGCAGCCGACCCAAAGGCCTTGCGCCACAAGCCAGGAATGGCAATAGCCATAGGAGGAGACCGCATGGGTGGACAGGAGCTGGCCCTGCAGCAGATCCATACATTCTACGTCCTCAACGGCATGTTGCCCGTGAGCGGCGGATTCTTCGGCGCCAACCTGGGCGCGACCTTCTGGTCTCGCGACACCCTGGAGGGTGCCATCTCGGACGAAGAGGGCTTCAGGTCGCTTCGCAAGACTGTGCGCAAGTTTGCCGAGACCCTGGCCTGGCTGCGATCGAGGGGCCCGAAGGAAAAATAATTATCCTGATAGCGCAAAGTAAAAGGCTATGGCGAATGGGAAGAAGAGGATTGCCTGGGGCATTACCGGCAGCGGAGACCGCATTGTGGAGACTGTCGAGATCTTGACTGAGCTGCAAAAGCAGTATGACGATGTAGTAGATGTGCGCGTATTCGTCTCAAAGGCTGGAGAGCAGGTCATCAAGTACTACAAGCTCTTCAACACCCTCGAGAAGCACTTCGACAAGGTCTGGGTGGAGATCAATGCCAACTCCCCTTTTCTGGCAGGCCAGCTTCAAGTAAAGCGCTACGAGTTTTTGCTGCTTGCGCCAACGACATCGAATACTGTGGCCAAAATCGCACTGGGCCTAGCAGATTCCCTATTATCCAACGCAGCCATCATGTCCCAAAAGGCCTTTGTGCCCAGCTACATCATGCCCTGCGACTATAAACCCGGGATCATTTCCACCATCCTGCCAGACGGAAGCGAGATGAAGCTGCGCATTAGAAAGGAGGATGCCGAACATGTGCAAAGGCTGCGCAAGATGGAGGACGTCTTCGTCATCGAGACGCCCCAGGAGATACCAGCCGTCTTCGAGAAGCATTTCTCAAGATGATGCTGTTCTTTTGCAATCCAGGTGAACCATGCTCCCTTTCGAAAGGATTTAGTACTTATGGGTCCATCGTCCTTTTAACACAGGATTCGCAAAAAGTAATACTGGTGTTTCTATGAAGGACGTAGGCATACTTGTGCTTGGGCATGGATCAAGCCTGCCCTATAACCGAGAGCTTGTGGAATCTCTAGCCAAAATGATCAGCAAGAACCACCCTGGCCCTGTCAGAACAGCATATCTCAATATGAACCACCCAAACATTCAGGAGGGGCTGGAGAGCTTTGCAGGCACAAAGGTCAATAAGGTCGTTGCCTTGCCGCTCTTTTTAGCTCATGGCGTTCATACTCGTCAGGACATACCGAAGGAATTGGGCGTGGATGAGCAGAAGCGCAGAGGACGTGTTTTGATTGGAGGCGACGAGGTAGAGGTCGTGTGCGCAGAACCACTGGGCGTGGATGAATGCATTGCGGCATTAGCATGCAAGCGAGCGGAAGAGGCCATAAGGTAGCCGTGCTGGACACCATCCACGGAGCAAAGACGATCGCTCAAAGGATGGTCGATTCGGGCATTGAGGCGGAGGCCCTGGAGGTCTACCACCATGAGCCCAGCATCTTCGACTACGACCTAATTGTATCTCCGGTGCACCTTCCGCCCACAAATCCCGTTCTAGTCGAAGCAAGAAGGCAAAAGAAGAGCGTCATCACTCACCACCAGGCAGTGGGCGAACTGCTGGGTCCTACCATACAGGAGGATCTAGAGGTATTCGAGGTCACGGGAACTCACAGCAAAACCTCCACAGCTCTACTGCTGGCCAGAATGCTCTCTGGCCAAAAAAAGGTGATATCCCATACCACTCGTGGTCTGGAGATCTGGAACAGCGGAAAGGCTAGCGTCCTGCAAACGGGCCTGAGCATCACGCCTGGAAATGTGATCCCTGCGGCGGACGCTGCGAAAGCCCGAGGGGCGGACGCGCTCATCTGCGAGATCTCTCTGGGCGGCACGGGCCTTGCAGACTGGGGGGTATTGACGAGTTTTTCTGGGGACTATCGTGTTGCAAAGGGCACAAAATGGGCAAGCACCGCCAAGCTGCAGATGCTCTCTTTGGCAAAGAGGGGCGCCAGGCTGGTGGCTAACACAGACGTTCGGGTCTGTGCAGATCTCTCCTTCGGCATGGACGGACATGTGCAGGCAAAGCCTGATAAGCTGATCTTCGGACGCCAAGAATTGCCCCTGTCCCTCGGTGAAGATCTGGACTTTCCAGGCTATGCTACAGCCCTAGCAGCAGCCGCAGCAACGGCGCACGCTAGCGGAATTCCTCTGGACGAGATCGCCCGAGCTTTGCAGGACTTTGACGGCTTCAGCGGCCGAATGAAGGTCCTGCGCCAGCCTGGCCTCAAGATCTACGACAGCTCCAACTCCGGGCTTAAGGTAGGAGATGTGAACCGTGCCTTGGATCTGGCCAGTGGGCCCAAATTAGGCCTCGTCGTGGGAGAGGAGTCGGAGACTGTATGCGAGGGCATGGATATTCCCGCCCTGCTGGACCTTCTCCGCCAACGCCGTGCGGAGCTGGACCTTTTGGTTCTCGTGGGAGAGAGGCTCGCACCCTGGGCAGATGGGCTTGGAGCAATGCATGCTCGGGACCTGGCTGCTGGCCAGGAGCAGGCCATGTCATGCCCAGTGGAGAGGCTGCTTTTGTGCGTTAAATGTTTCAGGTGACAAGAAAATGGCAAGCGAAGTGCAGAATTTGCAGATAATTCATCCCAGGCCCAGTTCAATCGTTGCGGCTCTCTATACCCTGCGCGACCTGGGAGCAGATGTCGTCATCCTCCACGGCCCGAGCGGATGCTGCTTCAAGCATGCCCGGCTATTGGAAGAGGACGGTGTGCGCGTGTTGACGACTGCATTGGACGAGGCGGGCTTCGTCTTCGGTGGCCAAAAACCCTTGACAAATCTTCTCAAGAGGGCCAGGGAATTGTTCAACCCCAAGCTCATGGCAGTATCAGGAACTTGTAGCAGCATGATCATAGGAGAGGATCTGCACCAGGCAGTCCTCGAGGCGAACCTCGACATACCTGTCCTGGAGGTAGAGGTGCATGCCGGGTACAGGGATAACACCAGAGGGGTGATCCTCACACTGGAAGCCGCCAAAGACAAGGGGATCATCGATGAGCAGGAGTTTTGTCGGCAGAAGTTTTTGCTTGAGAAAGCCACGGAGGTCGAGAGGCTTCATGGAGCCGCCAGCAAGGAGTACCTAGCACCGGAACACGGCGACCTCAAGTTTGAGGCAGCATCACGACTGCTGCAGCTCATCCACGATGGCAAAAGGGGCCTGAACATCCTCAATGCAAAGAAAGAGACCGCCTACATGTTCGCTGACATAACCGCAGCGGTCTTCGAAGTGGCTGGCGGGCAGGTCGAGACCTTGGCAAATCTCGATGACAGTGTGGGCCTGCCCAAAGTTAGGAGAGACGCCGCAAACATCGCCCGAGACCTGCATTCGAGAGGTGTGGACTTCAAGCTAATCGGTGGGCTTGACGAGTATCCAGTAACGGGCGAGGCCGTATCCAGGCTGATGAAGGATGGAGACTACGACTTTGCTGTGATCTCAGGAGTGCCCCATGCACTGCCAGCATCTGTCCTGCAAGGCCTGGAGATATTCTCAATAACCAATGGTCCGCGCCAGGTCAGGCCGCTGCGCGATCTGGGCCACCAGCACGTTACTGTAGAGCTGGACCTGCACCCCAAGACCATGGGCGTGACCTCTCTCGTAGAATCTGAGTTCGGAGCCACACTAAGGGCTCTGAACAAAGCGAGATAAGGCGAACCATGGAAAAATTTTTTCAAATAGCTTTTGGAAGTTCCGTCAGCAGCGCGTATATTACAAAGCCAATGGTGCCTATGATTCCGATGCCCGCTAAAGAGACCTTGGCGATCATGTTGAACTCCTCGCGGCTTGGCTTTCTGGCCAGCTTCAGGACCCGGATGTATTCATGAACGTCCGTGGAAGGCATGGAGACGCCGATGTCTCCAACCATCTCATCAAGATCGAGCTTTTCTTTGATATCCAGCTTGCTCTTTAGATCGAGCTTCTTCTTCAGAGAGCTCTTATTCTCTGCCTCGCTAATTCCCTCGCTCATTCCCATGGTGGAACGAATTTAAGAATAAAAAACCTTTCGATCAGCATGGCACCTCCAGGACCATCAAGTATTAAGCCATAAAAAGCCCCAACTAAATTCTTGGGAGATTTATGAGGAAGCAGACAGTGAAGAGAAAGGACGATCAAGGCCTCATCAGAAAACGGCTTATGAACAGCTTGCCCTGGAGCCTTTCTCGCTGGTTTGCAAATATATGGAAAAAGAAAAAATAGCTTCAAGATCTTTCCAGGTAGTCAGCCACGGCATTTGTGACATCCTCTGTGCTGCATCCTCCGCCAAGGTCGGGCGTCTTAATATCATTATCAAGCGCCCACTGCACAGCAGCTTCTATCCTCGTCGCCTTTTCCGTCTCGCCCATCCACTCCATCATCATCGCAGCACTGCGAATGGCCCCTAGCGGATTGGCAATGCCCTTTCCTGCGATGTCTGGAGCGCTGCCGTGAATGGGCTCGAACAGAGCGCTATTCATGCCAACGTTTGCGCTTGCGCAAAGCCCCAGAGAGCCCACGACGCCTGCTGCCTCATCGCTCAGAATGTCCCCGAACATGTTCGTAGTAACGATGACATCAAACCTCTGGGGATTGACCACAAGGTTGTAGGCAGCGCTGTCCACAAGCATCTCCTCAGCTTGGATCCCGCGCCGCATAGCCACCGCCTGGCAGGTCTTGAGGAACAGACGATCGCTTTGCAGGACATTGGACTTATGAACTATGGTTAGCCTCTTTTTTTTGGCAGCTATCTCACAGGCCTTCTCTGCAATCCTCTCTGAGCCCCTTCGAGTGACGACCCGCAGTGTCCGGGCCTCCTCTGCCCCGACCTCCTCAAGTCCGGAATAAAGCCCCTCGGTGTTCTCACGCACTATGATTAGATCGATGGCTTTGGAGCGAAAAGGCCTGATATTGGCGTAAAGGTCAAGCTCCTTTCGCAGCCGCAATAGAATGCTCCTGTAGCCTGGATCCGGTGGCGTGGTGATTGCTCCCAGAAGGACGCAGTCGCACTGCTTGATGGTCTCAAGATCCTCATCTGCCATTGCCAGGCCCAGACGCTTCCAGCGGCCAAAGCCAATCTCCACGACAACCTGCTCGAACTTGGCTCCTGCAGCATCCAGGACCGCCAGCGCTGATCTTACAACCTCAGGGCCGATGCCATCTCCTGGAACGACTGCTACCTTCCAAGCTCCTTCGCCAGACATCTCACTGCCTCAGCTATCTTCCAGGGGCCGTCTCCCCAGTGCACTATGATGCCCGTCTGGCCGTTCAAGCGAGTCAAACCTCTGCGCTCGGATTTACAGCAGCGGGTGATGAAAGGTCCTGCTGGGTCAAAGACGTGCTCCTCGCTCTTGACCGGACATATGTTGACGAACTCATATTCCTTGCCTGCATTTTTAGCCAAGAATATCTCCCGTGAGACCTCACAGCCTACGATCCTGGGCTTTTCATGAGTGACGCGATCACAGTCAAGTGACCTGCCCAGGCCAGAGGCCCTGCAGGGATAATAGACACAGTCGCAATCGAACTTGCGCAGATCCAAAACGCGGGGCAAAAATCGAACCGTCAGATCGCCCAGCACTCCGCAGCGCTCCAGCCTCTCCAGCACATACACGAGCCACGGAGGATCTGGCGGAGAGACATCCAAGACCTCGATGGCCAGGACTGCTGCAGGATCAGGGTCTTTGACGAATGTAACGTGCTCATCAGGTCCCTTAAAGACGACTGTGTTCGCGCCTCTGCTGCGGCATACATCTGCCGCCAGATCTATCATCTTTGCCCTGTTGCGAGTGTCGACCTTCCCAGGATAAAACACAATCTCAGTGCCTGAAGCAATCAGTTCCAGGCTCTCCAGTTGCCTCATGAAACCCTTGCCTCTGCTTTGCACGCGGTAAAGCCTCGGACCATCCCGGTTGATGAGGTATTCTGTGGCAAAGTAGATGGGCTCGCCCAGGCGCTCTTGATCCTTTATGCCCACAGATTTATAGTCCTCAGGAAATATCATGTAGATCAGGCCACTTTCTTTTGCTGTCTGCGATGGGCCACAAGGCCTCCAGCCTGCAGGATCTCCAATAAAAAGTCAGGAAGCCTGCTTCCCTGGATAACTCTGTCGCCCACGCGAACGGTTCCCAAGGCAAGGTCAACTTCTACCTCGTCGCCCTCTTTGCAATCCACATCTGCCTCCACCAAAGGCAGCCCGACATTGATGGCGTTCCTGTAAAATATGCGGGCAAAGGACTTGGCCACCACCGCGGCAACTCCAGCCTCCTTCAGGGCTCTTGGAGCCTGCTCCCGAGAGGAGCCGCTGCCGAAGTTTCGGCCCGCCACAATGATGTCTCCCTTCTGGACCCTTGAGGCAAAATGCGGGTCCAGACCCTCCATGACATGCTCTGCCCAGAGCTTTGTGTCCTTGGTCCTGAGGTACTTGCCGGGTATGATCACATCCGTATCCACGTCGTCGCCGAAGACCCAAGACTTGCCCTTGATCATGATGTGACATCATATCTATTCAGTATTTGGTTTTTCCGCTGAAAAGGATATTATATTCCAAGGTCATCTAAGTTAGATCATTGGAGGTGATGTGGCTGCTGGAGATTGTTGATCTGTCGGCCAGCATCGGCAATAAGCAGGTTCTGAAGAACTTCAACCTTAAAATAGGGTCCGGCGAGACCCATGCTCTCTTTGGGCCAAATGGAACAGGCAAAACCACCCTCTTAAATGTTATCGCTGGAATTCCCAGGTACAAAGTTGATGGAGGACGAATCGTCTTCAAAGGCAAGGATATCACAAATATGTCAATGGACGAGCGGGCAAGGCTTGGCATTGGCATGGCCTTCCAGCGTCCTCCAGCTATCCGCGGCCTGAGGCTCAAGGACCTCATCAGGATCATCAATCCCAAAGCCGATGTCTTGGCCATTCTGAATAAGATGGATTTTGCAGCCTTCGCCGAGCGCGATGTCAATCGCGGATTTTCCGGAGGCGAGGTTAAGCGCTCGGAGATGGTCCAGCTTCTGGCCCAGCAACCGGACTTCGTCATGCTCGACGAACCTGACTCTGGAGTGGACCTGGAGAACATCAAGCTCATAGGAGATGCCATCAACTCCCTGACGCAAAAGGACAGGCGTCCTAGCTCCAGAACCAAGTCTGGGATAATTATCACGCACTTCGGCCACATCCTGGAGTACATGAAGGCCGACAGGGCTCATGTAATGCTCGGCGGGTCAATAGTCTGCAGCGGCAATCCGAGCGAGATCCTGGCGCAGATCAAAAGAAACGGATATGAGGGGTGTGCAGGATGCATGTGTCAGACATAGAAGAGAAAGCCCGCAGAGCGCGGGAGAAGAGGGCCCTCTATGGCACAGACGTTGACCTGCAAAGCTACGAGTCTGATGCAAAGCCACAAAACATCGTTGAGAAGGCAGAGGAGCTTCCGGGCATAGTCAAGAAGGCAGCTCTGGATGTAGGCGTGAAGCTCGATGCCGAGTCGTCCGGAGCTTATGTGCAGATGGACCAGACGCCCGTTGTGGCCAAATCGCTTTATGAAGGCGTGGAGATCATGGATATTGCCAGCGCCCTGAAGAAGTACGACTATCTTCAGGACTACTGGTGGAAGCTGGTGGCACCAGATGCAGACAAATACACAGCCGATGTTGCGACCTCTCCGCCCGCTGGCTATTTTATTCGCGCCAAGAGCGGCATGAAGACTGTCTTCCCAGTCAAGAGCTGTCTGTACCTCGGATCGACAAACCTCAACCAGCGCGTGCACAATGTCATCGTCGCAGAGGAAGGGTCGGAGCTGCACGTCATAACTGGCTGCACAACGCCAGCGCATGTGCAGCGCGGACTGCACATCGGCGTCTCGGAGTTCTTCATCCAGAAGAATGCGCGCGTGAGCTTCACGATGGTGCATAGCTGGGGCAAGGAGGTGGAGGTCCGGCCTAGAACAGGAATCGCAATCGCAGAAGGAGGTTCTCTCTCAAACAACTACATATTGCTGCGCCCTGTGAAGACCATTCAGACCTTCCCCTCAGCCACACTCGCAGGCCGCGGAGCTGTTGCCAGCTTCAACACAGTGGTCTATTCCACCATGGGCAACATAGATATCGGCAGCAATGTGATTCTCGATGCACCCGAAACGTCCGCTGAGTCCATCTCACGGGTAGTTTCAGTGGGCGGAGAAGTCATCGCACGGGGCAGGATGACCGGCAGAGTTCCGGGTGCAAGGGCGCACCTGGAATGCGTGGGGCTGCTGCTATCCGATAAAGGCAGGATCTACTCCATTCCTGAGCTGGATGGCCAGAGCCGCGATCTGGACATGTCCCACGAGGCAGCCGTCGGCCGAATATCCGAGGAGGAGCTGGAGTACCTCATGGCCCGAGGGCTGACATCCGAGGAGGCAACGAGCGTAATCGTCAGGGGCTTTTTGGATGTGGAGATCAAGGGGCTGCCAGAGGACCTGAAGCAAGAGATAAAGAACATCACCCAAAGAGAGGATTTGAAAGGGAGCTGACCGGATTCCCTTTTCATCTCCAATCTTGCGCTAAGGTATATTTTATGCACCTGAAGGAATTTTTGCGATCTCTTCAGGAGGCTTTCTCAGAATGGCAAAAAGACGATGCATCTCTTCTGGCCGCTGCCCTGGCCTACTATGGGATCTTCTCCCTGGTTCCACTGCTAATATTATTATTAATACTTATAAATTCTCTAATAGGCCATGAAATCCTAGCTGCTGATGTTGCTGGACTGGCCCAGGAGCTTGCAGGCCAGCGGGCCCCGGGATCTGATGAGCTCATATATCGGGCCAGGGAGCAGGCTGCATCATTTCGGTTCACGCTCTTGAGCATAATCATACTGCTCCTGGCAGCTGCTGGTCTCTTCGTGCAGACCAAGAGAGCATTTCATATCATATGGGCAATCCAGGAAGACAAACCTTTTGTGACAGGAACTGTCCGATCCTATGTGAAATCATTTTTGCTGATAGCATTCGTGGCCTTCATGCTCCTCCTCTCTTCGTTTGTCACCGCAGTTCTGCTGCCCGTTGGCAAGCAGATCGAGGAGCAGCTTCCGGTCCATCTCGGACTTCTGCGAGGAATCACATTCCTGATATCCTTCCTCTTCATCACACTCCTCTTCGCCATGACCTACAAGACGCTCTCTGATGTGGCGTTGGGTTGGATGGATGTGCTGACAGGCTCAGCCGTAACTGCTCTGCTGCTTGCAGCCGGCAATTTCGTCATTGAGATCTATGTGAGCCTGATCGATCTTGGCTCTGCCTATGGAGCAGCAGGCAGCCTGGTGGTCTTCCTCTTCTGGATCTACTACTCTGCCCAGATATTCCTCTTCGGAGCAGAGCTGATCAAGGTTCAAAAAAAGAAGAGAGACAGTGAGATCGAATGCTGACAGACGGTCCGAAAGATGTATCAACAAAAAACAATTCTTTAAGGATGATCATGAAATTCGATCGTCGCACTCAAGTCAAAGAGAGCTTGTGGGATGCTGAGCGAGCAGCAGATGACCGAAAATCCCAATATGAGCAAGTGGTCTTGATGACATCCGATATCCTCTGGCGCTATGATCTCGGCCTCAATGGAGAGAGCGTCGACTCATATATCTCACATGTCGCTGACAGGATGCTGGGTTTGCCTGATGGCACCATCGAAGATAGCTTCGACAAATTTTTATCCTATGTTCATCCCGATGACCTGCCAGCCGTCCAGGATGCGCTTTCAGACGCAATACGAATGCCAGGGAAGGGACAAAAGCGTAGAGTATCGTCTGCGAAAGTCAGACGGCACTATGATTTGGGCTCGCACCACGGCTTCTGCCCATTCCCACCGAGATGGCCAGGTTACTGTCTTTGGCACGACAAGCAACATCACCAAGCAGAAGGAGATCAACGAAGCTCTGCGAAGGAGCGAGCTGAGGTTAAGGACTATTTTTGAGACCTCCAGCGCTGGAATAATCATAGTCGACACGAAAGGACGGGTCGTCCAAGCTAACCGGCGGATGGCTGAGCTGTTCGCATGCCCATTGGAGGCCATGATCGGCACTCCGTATACCGCCTTTGTTCATCCTGATGAACGCGAGGAGGGAGCAAATACCCTGAGAGCGATGCTGGAAGATAGGCTCGATGTTATCTATACACAGAGACATTACCTTCGCGGGGATGGAGGCGATTTCTGGGGATATTTAAGTGGGCGAAGGATGGTGGGTTTAAATGGAGAGTTCATAGGCTTACTTGGAACTATCTCTGATATCACCGGCTATAGGCACGCAATGGATGCTCTGCGCGAGTCTGAGAGGCGCATGTCCGATATCATCGATTTCCTGCCCGATGCCACATTCGCTGTGGATCGAGAAGGGAGGGTCATTGCATGGAACCGTGCCATCGAAGAGATGACCGGCGTGCAGAAGACAGAGGTGATGGGTAAGGGCAATTATGTTTACGCAATCCCATTCTATGGCGAACGCCGGCCGATCCTCATCGACTACCTCTTTATGGACCAGGCTAAGATCGATAAGAGATATTACTTTATTTCCAGGAAGGGCAATCAGCTGATCGCAGAGACTGAAATTTCCAACCTGAACGGCAGGAGAAATGTATTCATCTGGTGCATCGCATCCCTGCTGTACGATAGCAGCGGTTCTGTCGTGGGAGCAATTGAGTCCATCCGCGATATCACAAGGTACAAGCAGACAGAAAACGAGCTGAAGAAAGCGAATCTGCGACTTGAGGAGGCTACTTGGCATGCTGAACAGATGGCTGAGGAGGCCATGAGGGCAAATGCTGCGAAGAGCGAGTTCCTGGCCAACATCAGCCATGAGATCCGAACCCCTTTGAACGGCATCATCGGCATGATCGGATTGCTGATGGACACGGACCTGAATGCCGAACAGCGTGAATATGCACAGCTCGCACATATCAGTGGCGAGAACTTGCTCTCTCTTGTAAACCAGATCCTTGACTATTCCAAGATCGCAGCCAACAAAATGGAGCTGGAGGTCCTGGACTTCGACCTGCACTCTGTGCTCAAGGATATCATCGATTTTTTGGCCATCGGTGCTCATGAGAAAGGGCTTGAGCTGATATGTCAGGTCGATCCTGAGGTCCCAACTCATCTGAGAGGCGATCCAGGAAGGCTGCGCCAGATTTTGGTCAACCTGGGGAGCAATGCAGTGAAGTTTACAGAAGAGGGCAGGATATCGATTCGCGTTTGCCTGCAGAGCTCTGATGAGAGGACTGTCGCCCTTCGCTTCCAAGTCAGCGATACAGGCATCGGCATTCCAGCAAATAGAAAAGATGTCCTCTTCTCGCCCTTCACCCAGGTGGATGGCTCCACAATGCGCAAATATGGCGGGACTGGTCTGGGCCTGGCCATCTCCAAGCAGTTGGTCGAATTGATGGGAGGAGAGATTGGTGTGGAGAGCCGTGAAGGTGAAGGGTCCACCTTCTGGTTTATTGCTGTTTTTAAAAAGCCCTCTGCAAGCCTCTCATCTGAGCATGCGACTTTTTCCAAAGTCAGGCTAAAGGAGCCTGCAGAGCGTTCCACTACCCTGCCAAGTCAACAAGGCCCAGTCAATCGGAAAATACGCATCCTTCTGGCAGAGGACAATCCAGTAAACCAGAAAGTGGCGTTGGCGATGATGCGAAACATGGGCTACCAAGCGGATGCTGTGGCCAATGGTCTGGAGGCTGTCAGTGCGCTGCAGACCATTCCTTACGACCTGGTCTTGATGGACTGTCATATGCCTGAGATGGATGGTTTCGAGGCCACCCGCACAATTCGCCGGGATGATTCAAGAGCACTCAATCCACGCATTCCCATCATCGCCCTGACGGCTTCCGCCATGAAAGAAGATAGAGAGAGGTGTGTTCAGGCCGGAATGAACGATTTTATTGCCAAACCAATCATTAAAAGAGAACTGGCAGATATGCTCGCCAAATGGTCATCCTCTGGGCAGTCTACGATTCCAGGGTCTGCAAAATCAAGAGGCCAAAAAGAAGATCCGGGCATCCGATGTTGACCTCCCCTGCCACGCAGAAGTGAAATGGCTTTGATCGCCTGACAGAGACAGTCCAGTTTCGACCCGAAGGCTTTAACGCTCAAGAGTTCTTCACAGCGCATCATGAACCTTTGCGGCCTATTAAAGTCCAAGCCAAAACCACGCATTGCACAAAGTCCTCCTGCAAATTATCTCGATCTCAAGACCAAGCCCTATTACATCGTGGCGTCGGTGGAGGTCGGCAATACTACTACCAAAAGCATCCTCACTGCTACGGACATGAACGCCGGCAGGACGTATATTGTCAATAAAACTGTTAAGATGACAAGAGACGTGCGAGCTCCTAAAGCCGGAGAAGAGATATTTGCCCACACCATCAATGGCACAGCACTCACCAGGGAGTCCGTAGCTGAGCTGGTGAGGGACACACTCGTGGAAAGTCATGAAAGAGCCAGGCTGGACATCAGGACAGATCTGCACTTCGTTGTGCGATCGACGGGCGTCGTGGCAGAGCTGGACTCGCCAGATCAAGTCGGTGCATTCATTCAGGCTCTGGCACAGGGCTGCCTCATGGCTGGCGTCCCCCCAAGGCTCATGACACCTGCTATGAGCATCCATAACATCATCGACAAGTTCAGAAACTACACGTTGATCGACAAAGTGATCTTCATGGGCGCAGTGGCCTCGTGCTTCCCGCCGCAGGGTTCAACGGGCGTTGAAGTCGTGGCAAATGAGATGGAGGGCGAGCTGGCCACTGCAGGCATAAAAGAAGGCAGCCGCTGGACAGACGTGGACTTTCGAAACCCTTGCCTCTCCATGGACTTCGGGACGACCTTGGATGGAAGAGTGACCAGCGAAGAGCTGCCTTATGCGCACACAATTGGAAATTTGCTCGGCCTGGCAGGAGCAATCCCAGATGCTGTGGTTCAGGGCACAGGCCTTGTGGACAGAATGACAGGAGCCACCTTGGATATCTTCGACCCCAAGATGAAGCCTGAGTTGGGCAGAGATGCCACGGAATTTGCAGATCAGATAGATGAGATCGTGAAAATAGAGAAGGTCCCCATGAGCCGCACAAAGTACGGACTTGTCCCAGTCAACCCAAAGGCAGCAGAGCAAAACAGCGTAGTTCTCATTGGCTGCGATGCTGGGGTGAATGGAAGCGACCTTGGCAAGTTATCCGAGATCGGTGCAGATCTTTACAAAAGCAAGGGATTGAAGACCCTCTTTGGAACTTTGGACATTGCATGCGCCCGCATGGCACGTCGGCTGGTGGAAGTCGGCGTGGAGGAGGGGATCGTCACCAAGAATACTGCCATTGGCGTCACGGGCCGGGCGGGAATTAGCGGAAATAAGCCCAGTTTGATACTGGAGGAGATAGAGAAGCTAAAGCTTTTCGATCAGCCGGAGATGAACGTCGTCTTCGTGGATGACGGCCTGGCACGCGGTGCAGCTGTGATGGCTCGCTGCATGAACTCCATGGGCACGCCAAAAAATCCACTGGGCGGCCTGCGAGGCAGCAAGTGCATCCTGAGGACAAGAATGGAGTACGAGGCCTGCAAGGGATCTGCTCCCGTGCCCCAGGCAGCGAGGCCAGATAAAGATACACAGGCTTATTTCGTAGGAGGGCATAACAGATCCTGAGAATGGCTGCAAGAAGATACAACCTCAGGCCTGTCGAAGGATCGGAGATCCCCATATCCGTCTTGGGAGTAGATCGGCGAGAGGAGATGTTGTGGATCGCCTCAGATCCAGCATTGCGAGAGAACTTTCCTCCCTGCATCAAAAACATCCTCCAGAGAGGTGCAAGCTCCGAGGGCAAGCACAGGATGGCCGCGATCCTTGCGGCATTTTTGGGACAGACGGGCTATAGCGAGCAGGAAGCAAGAAGGCTCTGGTTGGAAGCGACAGACGTCGAGGATAGAATATTTTCGGAGTGGTTCCAAAGGATGCATTGTCCGAAGTGCGAAACCTTGAAGAAGGAGAGCAAAGGCTACCCGGATCTCGGCGTTGGGAGCCTTGGGCTTTGCCAGCCAGATGAGCTATGCCAAGAATTCCGCGGGCCGGTGGATTATGCATGCCGTAAACTTTCTGAGGAGGACGGATGCAGGGGCTCTTGGATACACATCAAGACACTCTACATCGTTCGTGTCTTCGATTGGTCCCGCGGCCTTGAGTGCGAAATTGAGCTCTCAGAGGCAGAACTTGCGGATCTGAATGAGCTCCTGGCAGAGATGAAAGAGCAAAGAGAGAAAGCACTGGCCTACACGAGAATCAAAGCGCACGGAAGGATTCGACACAGGTTCATCCTTAAGAATAAAGAAGGTCCGCGCAGACAGATGCTCTCGGACCTTCTTTGAGATCTCATGCAGTAGCTTTTACAGTTGCACTATCGGCAGCATTTCCTGTGCCAATTACCTCAATTTGCAATGCATCCTTGAATGTCCCTGATGCCTGCATCGAAGATGCTACGATGGTTGCATTATAGATGCCTGCTGCAACATTGGCATTCCATATACCTGAATACTCATTATCAGTGGATCGCAGAAGGCTCAATTTCCCAACCACTCTATTTGCTGAGTCTGTAATGGTTGCAACTGCCGTCATCAGCGTCTCTTTTCCAGGCTGATCTGCGGAAGAGTCCAAGGTGCTCTCTTTGAATACTGCAATGATCTTTGCGTAGCTGCCAGAGCTCACGGGATTTGGCTCAACGCTCACATTTATGAGATCGATTCGGGCGGCTTGCGCATTAGCTGCACCTTTGGATGAATCAGATGCAACTCCCTCTGTCTTTTGGGCATTATCGGCATTTGAATTGAGCTGAGGGTTACGCATCCGCTCTGCCTTTGGACCCCACAGTGGTTGCGTCTCGTCCACAGCCTTTCCTTCCAGAAAGCTGATTGCACTTGCACTCCAATTCTGCTCTCCTTGACATGCAGAACATCCAGCATAAGCCGTGGCAGCTAAGCTCGCCACAGCCACGATGAATGCGAAAGAGACAAGAATAAATATCGATTTTGTCATAGCCACTTCCTCAACATCTCAATTGAGACTGAACGCTCTAATATCAGGCCTTTTCGGGCTCTTTTTATATGATCCTGGCGCTTGTGCTCTGGAGGTGCAGAAACTATAAATCTTGTGAAGGTGCTAATAATAATGATAGGTGAAAGATTATGGCTGGAGCACTGGATGAATACAAGAGGCTTTTCAGAGAGGCGACAGTCTCGGACCAAATGAAGCTATTTCAGCTTCATGTAGCCATCTATCTGGTGGTGAACATCATTTGGCTAGCATTGAATATGATGGGGTCAATAAAGATAGAGCCGTCTTGGGCCATATATTATTCGCCTGTGGGGTGGGGGCTTCTAATAGTTGTTCACTACTGGTTCTATGTCCGAGGTGCCGAGAACCTTTGCAGACTCAGGGAAGAGATGGTGGAATCAAAGATAAAGTGATTCACCCCCTATCTTCCTTCTCACAGGCTCAAGTATCTCGATCATGTACTCAGCGCATGCTATCTTGAGATCCATCGGGTGCATCGCCCCTGATACGAAATCAGACTCCAAGGCCTCATAGCGCTCATAGTGTACATCCCCTCCGAACTTCGCGGGACGCCTCACCGTCATGCCTGCCTCAATTCTCGGGAAGATATGGTACTTGCATATCGCCAGCACTGGATTGTTCTCCACGACCTTGGCAGGGCAAAATGCGCTCTTTATCTTTCTTTCGATCTCCTCAGCGCTCTCGTCCACTGCGATGTTGTTGCCCTTCGAAGAAGACATCTTCTCTCCATTCAGGCCGGGGATGAGAGGCGTGTGCATGCACACAGGAGCTGGCAGGCCCAGGCGCGGCAGCTCCTCGCGAGCCAGCATGTGGATCTTGCGCTGATCTATGCCGCCCACTGCCAGATCGATCTTGAGGTCGGCGATATCGATAGCCTGCATCAGCGGGTAGATCATCTGCGAGACCATTGGATTCTCAGCATTGCGTGAGACCTCATCCATGCTCCTGCGGGCACGGTTGAGCGTGGTGTTGCGAGCCATCTGCAGTATCTTGAGCATGTAGTCTGGCTTGAGCTGGTAGTCTGTGCCGTAGACGAACTGCGTCCTCTCAGGATCGAGGCCCAGGGCCATGAAGCAGTCCCTGTTGTAGTCTGCAATCCTGCGCACCTCCTCCAATGAGCCCTTCTCGTTCAAGAAGGCATGCAGGTCTGCCAGCAGCACTACAACGTCAAAGCCAGCCTTCTGCAGGTCGAGCAGCTTGTTGGCGGTCAGCATGTGACCTAAATGCACCTTGCCGCTCGTCTCGTAGCCTACATAAGCGCGCGGCCGCAGCTTTTGCTCCAAGAGGCCCAAAAGTTCATCCGCAGTCACAATCTCTTCCACATTCCTCGTCACCAGCTCAAACTTATCCAAAGGAGAGTCACCACGCCTCAAGGGGAATGTGGATGTATAATGCTTTTGGTTCTGTGCGACCAAAGCCCCCAGGAAAAAACATTAATACCATCTGAAATGTATGGCTGAACATGCAATGGCGGAGATACGGCTTGCGACAACCTGCACTTAGCCGCGAAAAGAATCTGGTGCTGATACTCCTGGCCATCCTGGTGGCCCTCGTTCTCTGGAACACCTTCTGGTGGCTTGTTCGGCTCATGCTCTTCGTAGTGATAGTCTACGCAATATATCTGATATTGAAACATTACACTTAAATTGCCATTGTTACTGCTGGCAGCTTAGCCCATGAACAGACCACAGGGCCCTTGCAGTCTCCAGATCCTTTTGCGTGTTCAGGTTAAAAAAAGTCATAAGCTCTGGATCGATGGACCTGAAGTGTTCCATAAGCACGCGATAAACCTGCAGCTCCTGAAGGGGAGCATAGATCCGTCGCTCTTTGTTTTCCAGAGCCCTCCGGCAGGCGGCGAGCATCTTATCGCGGCGATAGACGGAATGGAGCGGCTCATAAAATCCGTTGTTCTGCACTGGAACCACTGCATCGAAGCCCTGGTGCCCATCAGCCATCTCAAAGATCCTGTCAACTACCTTGGGCTTCAGAAATGGAAGGTCGCATCCAGTGGCAAAAACATACACGCCACTTGCCTTACAAAGGCCTGCACATAGACCTGCCACTGGACCATAACCACTTATGCTGTCCCAGGTGAAAACTACCCTGTGGTCCTGCTCCTCTAGCTCTCTCGAATGGTCGCCAAAGCCATCCCCTGCGGAGCAGGTCAGGTTCAAAAGCTGTTTTGCATGCTGCTCGTCCTTGGCAACTACTACGACCTCTCCTGCGGACAGTGCAAGCTTCTCAACAGTCCAGCAAAGAAGCGGCCTTCCCTCAAACCTCAGCAAGGCCTTGTCTTCACCCATGCGGCTACTGTTGCCGCCTGCCAGGATCACTGCAGAGCGGCCAGGTCTTGTGCCCTTGAGGCTCAAGGCCTGCATTGCCTCCAGCCGTTCCTCTGGCAGTCCTCCTGCAGCGCCATGCCGAGCGCTTCAACAGGGTCCGCCTGCAGGACATCGCTCTTCAAGATGATGTGCTCGTGGCTTACCGAGGCCGTCGATTCTGCAGCTTCTTTCAGGATGCTCTCGATCAGAGCTGCGCTCACTCTCCCTCCAGCCATAAGGACTCTGCTGCGGGCAAGCCTCTGAGTGTATTGATTTCCCAAAACAACGCATTCGACCCCTCCCTGACGATTTATTCTGGTCATATTGCCGACGATGTCGGCTATGAGATATGCACCCGGGGTCAGATAAATCCGCCTGCGCCTCAAAAGGCCTGCCGAGAGCTCAGTGACCTCGCCTACCAGCAGCTCTCCGCGTCTCCAGACCTTCTCCTTGCCGTCTGAGACCTGCAGTGAGGCACCAAGCTCCTCAGCTCTCTTCTTGAGCTCCTGGTCATCTTTAATCTGGCCGGAGTAAAGCTCCTCCTCAAGACGTGGAGCTGCGCCCCAAAAGGCGATGGTCCGCCTATCGCCTCCGATTACGGCCTCACGGCTCTTCGCCAGGGCGATGACCAGCGACAGTTATCGTGCCTCCTCTAGTCTCTTTTTTCGAGTTTTCGCTGCTGGCTCTCTGCAGCCTGCACAGTCTGGCAAAGCAGCATGGACACAGTCAGCGGCCCGACGCCTCCTGGAACCGGCGTAATGGCCGCGGCCACGTCCTTGACAGCCTCGAAGTCCACATCGCCAACGGTCTTGTTCCCTACGCGGTTGATGCCCACGTCGAAGACAAAGGCCCCGGGCTTGACCATATCCCTCTTGATAAGACCTGGAACGCCCGCAGCCACTACTAGGATCTCAGCGTCTCGAGTGTGCTTCGCCAGGTCTTTGGTGAAGACGTGGCAGACCTGGACTGTTGCATTGCGGTTGAGCATCATTGCTGCCAGAGGCTTGCCAACGACATTGCTGTGGCCCACGATCACAACCTCTGCACCCTCCAGCTTCTTTCCCAGGCGCTCAAGCGCATAGATTATCCCCAGTGGCGTGCAGGGCACAAGGCGCTCTGCGCCCAAAAGCAGCGAGCCCATGTTCTCGGGATGAAATCCATCAACATCTTTTTCCGGCTTGATCGTCATCATGGCCTTCTTGGGACTGAGGCCTTTTGGCAGTGGCAACTGCAAGAGGATGCCGTGTATATCCGGGCGCTCATTCAGCTCCAGGATCTTGCCGATGAGCTGCTCCTCAGTGGTGTTCTCTGCAAGCACCACGTTCTCAGAATGAATGCCCACGCGCTCGCACGCCGAATGCTTCAGGCGGATGTACATTTGCGAGGCAGGATTCTCGCCTACCAGCACAGTAGCGAGGCCCGGCAAAACGCCTTGCTCTGCCAGCCTCTCTACCTTCTTCCTCGTCTCTGCCTCCACGTCCAAGGCCAGGAGCTTTCCTTCGATCAACATGTCAGATCAGGGTACAGAGGGAATTGGTCGCAGAGCTCTTTGACCTGAGAGCGCACAGCCTTTATGGTCTCTTCGTTCTTTATGTCGCGCAGCACTGCAGTGATCATGTCTGCTATCTGCATCATCTGCTTTTCCTTCATGCCCCTGGTGGTAACGCATGGAGTGCCTATCCGAATGCCACTGGTGACAAAGGGCGTGGCCGGGTCGAATGGAATCATGTTCTTGTTGAGGGTGATGCCAGCTCTCTCAAGCGCCTCATCAGCTACCTTGCCTGTGATGCCCTCTTTGAGTAGTTTGACCATCATGAGGTGGTTGTCGGTGCCACCAGAGACCAGATCAAATTTATTTCTCAGAAGCCCTTCGGCAAGAGCGCGCGCGTTCCGAACGATCTGGAACTGATACTCCTTGAACTCAGGGGCCAGAGCTTCCTTGAAAGCCACAGCTTTTGCAGCTATTGAATTCATGAATGGCCCGCCTTGAGTGCCTGGGAAGACTGACCTGTCTATTGATGATGCCAGCTCCTCTCTGCACATTATCAGAGCACCCCTGGGCCCGCGCAGGGTCTTATGGGTGGTTGTGGTGACTATGTCCGCGTAGGGAATGGGCGATGGATGTGCGCCCACAGCACATAGGCCCGCAATGTGGGCGATGTCTGCCATCACCAAGGCTCCTACATCGTCTGCAATCTCACGGACTGCCTTGAAATCAATTATTCGGGGGTAGCTGGATGCACCTACCACTATCAGTTGTGGCTTGCTCTTTGCTGCTATGTCAGCCATCTCGCTGTAGTCCAGCATCTCAGTATCCCTGCGAACGCTGTAGGGAACGATCTTGTACATCCTGCCTGAGAAATTGACGGGACTTCCGTGAGAGAGATGGCCGCCGTGGGCGAGATTCATCCCCATGATGGTATCGCCCGGCTTTAGCACAGCGAAGTACGCAGCCATATTCGCCTGGGTTCCGCTGTGCGGTTGCACATTCACGTGCTCTGCACCAAAGAGCTTCTTGCAGCGCTCGCGGGCCAGATCCTCGGCAGCGTCCACGCAGGCAGTGCCACGATAATAGCGTTTGCCTGGATAGCCTTCCGCATATTTGTTGGTCATGATGCAGCCCTGGGCCTCCATGACCGCTCTACTTGCGTAGTTCTCGGATGCGATCAATATGATATTGTTTCGCTGCCGCTCCAGCTCGGAATGGATAGCGGCTGCGATTTCGGGATCTTCAACGCTCAAGGAATTCAATCAAATCACCGGTATCACTAGCGAGATGGTCAAGATGTATTGAGGAGAGCAAAATAGATTATGGTGATAAGGGTTAACGGGAGCCAGGCTTATGCTCCAGATCCAAACGCCACAAACCACAACTCTTTTTTAGTCCTGAGCGCGAATGATTAAAGGATGTTAAAGCGCGCCAGGACCATTGCAGACTACCAGTTTGGCCGGGGCGCAGGCGCTTCACTCTTTTTGGATGATACGACCTTCAGCCTCTCCAAGACTGGCAGGCTGAGGTACCTGTACTCTGGCAGGGAGAGGATCGCGACCGTTAGAGCCGGCGACAATCTCTTGACACTGAGCATGCTCGGGGCGATGCGACTGCATGCAGCCTTTGCGTCTCCCAGGCTCAGAGTCGTGGCGTCGGATGATGCAGCACCATTTGTGGCCAAGGGCGGAAACCTCTTTGCAAAGCATGTCTTAGATGTGGACTTGGAGATTCGCGCTGGCGAGGAGGTGCTTGTCGTGGACTCTTCTGACTCGCTGCTGGCCACGGGAACAGCGGTGCTCTCTCCTGAGGAGATGCTACAAATCAAGAGAGGGCTTGCGGTTCAAACCAGGAAGGCTGCTGACCACTGATATTAATAGTCACCGTCCCAGCGCTGAGATGCTCCTGAACCTCTCTACTGCTTCGACGATGCACTCAGCAACAAAGTCCACCTCATCTTGCGTGTTCGACCTTCCCATGGAGATCCTCAATGAGCCGTGGCATTCTTCCGGTTTGAGGCCCAGGGATAGCAGGACATGGCTTGGCTCCAGCTTCTTGGATGAGCAGGCAGAGCCTGTGGACACGCCGATGCCTTTTGAGTCAAGGAACAGGAGGAGCGACTCTCCTTCGACGTATCTGAAGCCGAAGTTCAGGTTGCCGGGGAGCCTTTTTTTCATGGAGCCGTTGATCCAGGCATCCTTCACCTTCGCCAAGACCAGCCTCGCCAGTCGATCGCGAAGCTCAGCGAGCCTTTCCGCTTCCTGGATCATGGTCTCCCTGGCCAGATCTGCCGCTCTGGCAAGTCCGACAACGCCTGCCACGTTTTCAGTTCCAGATCGAAGGCCGCGCTCATGGCCGCCGCCCTGCATGATGCTATTAAGCCTTGTGCCCTTGCGAATGTATAGCGCGCCCACCCCTTTGGGCCCATAGAGCTTGTGTGCCGATAGGGAGAGCAGGTCTAATCCGAGGGCGTCAACGTCAGTGGGAACTTTGCCTACGCTTTGCACTGCATCGGTATGAAAGTAGATATCCTTCTCGGCTGCCAGACTGCCGATCTCCTCCAGAGGCTGGATCGTCCCGATCTCGTTGTTGGCATGCATGATTGAGATGAGGATGGTGTCCTTGCGAATGGCCGACTCAAGTGCTGCCAGATCAACGAACCCCTCGTTTGTAACCGGAAGGTAGGTCACATCGAATCCATCTTTTTCGAGCATTCTACATGTCTCCAGAATTGCCGGATGCTCTATGCAGGAGGTGATGATATGCGACCCAATCTCACGGTTCCTGTAGGCTATGCCTTTCAGTGCCAGGTTATCGGATTCCGTTCCGCCTGATGTAAAGATGATCTCTTCCGGGTTTGCTCCCAAAAGCTTCGCCACCTTTTCTCTGGAGGCTTCCAGGGCCTGCCGAGCCTCTAGGCCGAAGCTGTGCAGGCTGGAGGCGTTGCCGAACTTCTCGGAAAAGTATGGAAGCATCGCCTCCATGACCTCAGGAGCTACGGGTGTGGTGGCGGAGTGGTCCATGTAAATGCGCTTCATCATCGAAGATATGCTATTCCTCTGTAAAAAGGTGGCGAAATGGACTTATGGATAGGTGCCAGGAGAGCGATCACGGAGGCATTCGCCCTCCGGTCAAGGCTATTATCCCATTGGCAGTCCACTCAAAGGAAAAACCCTTGCTATCCTTTTTCCACCATATAGAGCCGTCATCCTGCTGGAGGCTTAGCAGATGGCCGATAGGATCGGAGGATCCCTTCTTCCATGATCTGGGATTTTGGCCTGCAGCATTGAGGGCCATGATAGCCCAGCCATCGGTAGCAGCGTTGGATCCAACGGATGAGAACCCTCCATCTGCATTTTGCTCTGATGAAAGATACTGCAAACCTCTCTTGACCGCATCGGAGTCCGCATCTTCACCTCCACATATCAGTGCACATAAAATTATGCTTGCAGTGTCTGGGTCCTCGCCGCTAGTGCCTCCGTTCCAGGCCCAACCTCCCTTGGCTGTCTGTATGCTCTTCAGATGCTCGAGCGCACTTTTCACCTCATTTGAATGAGACTCATTGCATGCGGCAAGGGCGATCACGATCCATGCATCATCCCAGATGTAGAACTCTTTGCCCACCTCACCGTCGGGTCGACAGTAGCTTTTCAAGATTTGCACGTAGTTTTTGCCTTTGATATCCCTTGGATCCAAGCCAGCTGATGCGAGGGCAGTCACGTATCGCCCTACCTGGGCTTCGACATTGCTTAAATTGTCGAGTTCTGCCTGCCTCTCAATTAAATAATCAAGGGAGTTCTTCCCACCCTTGGCAAAATCCGACATATTTTTGCCTGCAGACGCAAAGGCAATTGTAACTATGGCTGTATCTTTAATGTTGCTCTCAGATTCTGGATCGGGTCCAAAGCCCCCATCCTCATTCTGGCAGGACGATAGATAATTTATTGCAGAAACTATCGGCCCATCAGACATCGAAAGAAGTCCCAATTCCAAAGAATCATTGGTGACCACCGGATTCTTCTCTCCGGAACCGTCGATAGTTCCTGTTGCTATGCCAAGAAACACGACTGAGGCAAGGACTGCACCAAACAATTTAATCATGTCATCCCTCATTTTATGCCTTCGAACTGGCCTTCTTGCCGATCAATACTGGAGCCGCAGTAATTTTGCAGGAGCAATCGAAGATGCCTTTGGCAGAATGTCCAATCTGATCTGCCTTTGTCATATTGAACCATCCACCGCTACAGCATGGTAAAAGCTCATAATCCTCATAGGTAGATTCGTTCTCGCAATAATCTTCGCAATACTCACCGCAATGCTCTTCGCAGTACTCCTCGCTATATCCCTCGTCCTCCATGCAATGCTTTTTACAATTCCATTTGCAGTCCTCTTCGCAATCCGTTTCATCGTTCCCACCCATCGGGAGAAAACCTCTTCGGGAAATTTGGAAGTTGCCGATGTAAGTCTCAATAGACTCTTCCTTAGGCCGAGCCTTTTCTCTCCAGTCCAAGAAGGCCTCGTCCTCAAGGGTGCGTGCAGACAGTTCAGCTATTCCCTGAAAGTTCGCCGTGAAAGAGTAATTGATTCCTCGGCTATTGTTATAATAGCTCGTCTTCGTAAGGGAATTCAGTTGGCGATATCTCTCGGAGGATTCTGTGGCTCCACGATAATTCTTCTGGTATATGCTGTCCTCGTAATTGGATTTGTAGTTAAGATCCCGGCTATAAGCCTCAACTGTGGTCGGACGATAATTCATCTCCGTTGATTCGCTGAGGTCGATTCCACTCGGCCTCTGCTTGATAATTCTCTCAGCGTCGTAGCTTCCAGATCCCTTTTGGTAAGCCTTTGTCGAGCGTGCTGGATATTTTCCGCCATAATTTTCAAAGTAGGATCGGCACGAACAGAACCCTTCGCCGCTGACCGATGAGTCTTCGTCGTACTTTATATTTCCTCTCTTCGACCCTTCGCCAGTAACGCTACAAATGTAGGGCCCTCCAACTCCACACTGAATATACGGAAGGCCATAAAAGTAATATGTGGCCACATATCCGCCCTTCTCTGCGGCTACGCAATAATAGGCGTCATAGTCGAGGACGATCTCGTCTGTGTAGCCGTCGCTGCCTGTATCGAAGGTCTCATTGCCTATGGTGACTGTTGCGCCTGCTGATGGGCGATCATAGCCCCCATATGAGTATGCAGATTTTTCCATTACTTTGACCCTGAAGCCTTCGCCTTTGGCTACAACATCCGGAAGCACAGCAAGATACAGGATGCCTGCTGTCGGTCCGCCATTGTTCGGCCCAATGAACTGAAGATGATCGCCATCTTCTATGTAGTAACTGTTGACGCCTACATCGGACTCGGCTCCATTTACATAAAATGCGGGGCCCCAGCTTCCGCCGCATCCTGCAATGCTATTTATAAAAATCCATCCACCATAGTCGGTATAATCATAGCCCACATCACTTGCCCGAATGGCGTCCCAGGCAGTGGGATTCGAACCAGTAACCGTCACAGCATTGTCGTAGACTACACCTCCATTACAAAAAACAGTTATTTGAGCCGTTACCTCTGCCGATGCTGTTGTGAGTGTAAGTAAAAAAACGCAAAATAGCGCCAAAGCCAAATGTTTCATCCCTCTCTACCTCAAATTAATTTTTGTTAATACAAATCAAGTAGATCAAGTTATAATGATTTTATTTAAACTTTTTGGACTAAGATTAAAATTAGCATCTTTTGATCATTTAATAACCCAAATAGCACCAAAAACAAGGTGAAATATGCCGATGATCAGGAACTAAATGAGAAATTATCAATGGGGCTGCCCTAACTCTGAACTGAGGGCGAAGTGGCGTTCTCCGGCACATAGACCACCTGCCCGTTCTCCAGGCGATAGGCTGTTCCCATCTTTGTGCCCTGTCCTCCAGCAATCTTGTCGGTCATGTTCAGCACCTGAATTTTATCCATGTCCTTGATGATTATCTGCATATCGGGATCTCCTGGATTCTTGACCAAAGTCACTGTGCTTTGAGGATCGAGCATCTCTTGGATGCTGTACGAGACTGCTAGCGCCAGCAAGAACCCAAGAGCAAAGACCATGGCAGCGTCGAAGATATTAGACAGCCCGCTCATGGGGTCCTCATTCCATGGAGCAGCCTCGCTGAAATACCTACGCCCCCTCATCAATCTCGCTCCTGAGGATGTCGACTGCATACTCCAGATCGCTCAAGTCCTGACGGTACCATCGCGTCCTTATTGTCGCAACACAGTAGCATATCCCTCCCACCACTATGCCCACCACAGTGGTGGTGAAAGCTATCACCAGGCTGTCTGAAAGCTGCTTGATATTGCCTTGAGCCAGGCCAAGAAGTGCTGGTCCCAGGGGTATCAGTGTTCCCATCAGCCCCAGCATTGGTCCTATCCTGACACCGATCCGAATGAGCTCAAGTGATTTGTCTATGCTGATCTCTGCATCCTGCAAAATCTTCTCGAACTTCAGGTGGAAGGTCCCAACCAAAATGGCATCTCCCATCTCCTTTAAAACCCGGGAGACAAGCGTCTTGGACCCATAGCTGCCGAGCTTTGCTGCAGCCTGATCCGTCCGGCCAGATCGCACAAGACCCGCCGCCTGAAAACATATCTCCTCAATCTTCTCGAGATCTCTATTACGGGTGGTGAAATCATGAACCATCGATCCTACCAGGGTTAGAGACCAGCCAAATAGGAGGATCAGCCCGATCATATCTGGATAAAGCATGGCATCTGAGAATACATAGAGCATGTATTCGCATGTATCGTAGATGCCCATCATTTGGCGACCCCCATCCTCCTGCTCAGGTATCCCAGAAGCACCATTCCAAAAAGAAATCCATAAATGTAGACAGCATTTACTGAGGGCATCTCCGAAGGCGTTGAAGCTATTTTAGAGCCGAGGTAAGCAGGGATGACCAGCATTGATAAAATATAAAAAAGCCCTAGAAATATCATGGCATTGCCCATATCAGATGGCGTCCTGTGACTCTTTCGAAACAGCTCAGATAGCCCGATGATGGATACGAGAAAGACCGCTCCCACGGCAAGGCCTATCATCCAAGAGGCAACATTTAAAACGCCTACAAGAAAGCTACAGGATAGGAAAGTTGCGGCCATGCAGGCCGGACAGGGAAAGGACAGGGCCCAGAAGGTGCGACGAGAGATATCATGGCCTTCACGGTTCCATTCCCTAGCAGTAATCACGCCCAAGGTGACCAGTAGCAAGGCGATGACGGCATGCATGGCCACCCCAGCGTTCAGCAGCCAAAAGAAGACCGAATTCGGTATGAATCCAATGATGACACCCATCAGGCTGGCCAGTGCCATATAGCTGAGAGCTATTAACAGAGTTTCACGACGGCTGAGGCAGGCCATGCCACAGCCAAGGCTGACTTTAAATGCAAAGATAAGAATGCCTATCAAGATACCACTAACAGTAATCGATGAGAGCTCCAATGAGGACACCAATTGTCTAAAATCATCCTGGTTGGATATAACGCTTACGCAAGTTTTGTTGATTAAAGGAAAAATATGATGATAATAATCTTTACGCCTTCAGCCTCTCCTGAATCCTGCGATCATGAACAGCAACATGACAAGCACCAAGGCCACACCCATGAGCGGCGCGCCAGAAATGGATGGCAGAGAGATGTCGTTCGAAGGGCTTTCCATGACCATGCCCTGCACTTCTTCTGAGGCTGACTGTGTCTTTTCCACAGGCTTTGCGGACGCTGTGCCCACACCGCTCGACTTCGTTGTGTTGAAGCGTCCAGAAGCGCCCCCTGGAGAGGAGCGTTTGGACGAGGAGCTTTTATGGCTTGGCTTCGAGTCGCTCTGTCTGGAGCCGTCTTGTCTGTCTTGTGCAGGGAGAATTCCACTCATGTACTCGTTTAGCAGTAGGTTGCCGCAGGTGTGGTGACAGCAGGTCACACCAAAATCCTTTACCGATCGTTGGTACTCCCGGACTAGATCTGCCTTTGTAGCCTGGTCTGGGTGCCACCTACATTTCCTGGCAGTCTCGAGCATTCTCCCTTCGAGGGCCTGAGATGCCCAGGGATTGTTCTGGTCAAAGAACTGTTTCATGCCGAGATCATACTTGTCCCTTACATAGACATCATGCACCTCATTCCAGACAGCCTCAGAGACCATATCGGGAAGCATAGCCTCCCAGCCCCACAGGTTTTCAACGAACTTGTCCATCTCCCTGGCACCTGAGTAGCCCTGCTCCATCATCCCTTTGATCCACTGAGGATTGTAGTAACGTGCCCGAAGCTCCTTGGAGAAAAAGTTGTGTAACGATGATACTGCTGTGCTTTCAGGATCTCTGGCATCGGTGACGTACATATCAGGTGTTTTTCCACTGACAGTTCTCACCGCCAGCCCTATGCCTCCCAGGTACTGGAGGACGTCGTCGTTGTCTATGAATCCGTAGAGGTTGGAGTTGGTGTGATGGACTGCTGCCTCTACCTCCTGAAGATTGGTCTTGTATAGATCCTCTTGCAAGGGAGATAGGTCCTCTCCGGAGGCCAGCTTGCTGCTCCAGATCCCATCGCCGTAGATGTAAGACATCCTCTTTATGAAGAGGTTGCCAAGCACTGTGTCATTCTCCCAGGCATTGCTGGCAGATATTGCAGCGTCGAGGTTGGGACCGTATGTCCCTGCCTCTTCCAGGAATATCCTGGAGGTGGATAGGATTCGTGCATCACTCTCGCTCACATTTCCTGTGGCCATCAGCTCCTGGAATATCTTTTCTGAGTTCTCTCGGATAAAGTTGGAATACTCTGTGCTACTGTCGTTGCTGGCCAGTCTGATAGCTCTGTCTATTAGCTGGAGCTTCTCTGGAAACAGATCTCTGTCAAGGCCTGAAGGCACGACCACCACATCTATCCTGGGCCTGCCGAGCTCGGAGAGCGGTACAAGTTTTACGTCACACACTCCACCGTAGCCGTCATAGACTGGCTTTGCCCCTATCAAAGAGAGGATTTCCGATTCCACAACACCGTGATCAGTCATGGCCCAGGCCCAGAGCACCATCGCCAGCTTTCTTGGAAAAGTACCGTTGTGATCCTGCCTGTATTCTTCAATGATCTTTTCAGCCAGATTTTTGCCTACCTCCCAGGCAGCACTTGTTGGCACCCTGCGCGGATCAAGTGACCTGAAGTTCCGTCCGGTAGGAAGAACCTCTGGATCTCGAATAGGATCGTCGGCTGGAGAAGGCGATGTATAATTGGAGTCCAAGGCACTTACGAGGCTTCTCACCTCTCTTTGGCAGGCTCGAATGTTCTGTGCATATGCCAGAGATAGATTTAGCTGATCAGACAGGTTTCTTGAGACATTATTCAAAACCGCCATCTGGGCATAATCAGGAAGAGTCCCGTTGATCACTACCAGTGAAAGCAGCTTTGTTTCGCAGTTTTCGAGCTCATTCTCCTTGTCAAGGCGCGTGATGTTTGGATAATCGCTGTATGATATCATGTGTGCAACCTCTTTGGACAGGCCCTCTCCCAGCATGGACTTCACCATGCCCACCAGAGCCCTGCCCTCAGGAGGCTTGCCAAAGGTGTGAAGTCCGTATGGCATGAACTGGTTCTTAAGATCGTAAAGATATCTTTCCAGATCATCTGCATAGACATCGAAGCTGGTAGAATTTGAAGAGATAAGATTCAGATCCACCTCAAGATCTTCGTCCAGATGCATATCCCTGCTGATGTTGATGATCTGTCTCTTGTAGCCCTCTTTCACGCTGGCGTTTTGCACACTCTTGTATTCGAAGACCGTCTGTGCAAGGTTTGTCAGGTTGCCATATAGCCCGGAGGCAACAATTGGCGGAGTGAGATGGGTGACCATCACAGCATCTCCCCTGCGCTTGGCCTGCGTCCCTTCGGCAATGTTGTCGACGATATATGGGTAGACCACAGGCAGGTCCTGGATGAGAAGTGCAGGCCAGTCATCTCTGGATATGCCGCATTCCTTGCCGGGCAGCCACTCCTGAGTCCCATGTTTTCCCAGATGGACTATGGCATCAGCGCCAAATCCATTTTTGAGCCAGAGATAGAAGGCTATGTACTGATGATGAGGAGGAAGGTCGGTGGAGTGATAAAGTACTGTATTGTTCTCCAACCAGCCTCTGGTGGGCTGAGGCAGCAAAATGACATTTCCAAAGGAGAGCTTTGGAATGACAATATATTTTCCGCTCTCGTTCTGATAGACCATTATATCGCCTGGCGGTGGTCCCCAGTGTTTTATCGTCTCCTCCTGTCTGTTTGCGGGCAGGGTTTCAAACCAGGAGAGGTATTCTTCGGCAGGAATTAAAGTTGCATTCCCCTTATCGACCATCGACAAAAGCTCACCTGGGGCCCAGGATCCAATGTTGGTTCCCTCGTGGGCCAGGAGATCTACCAGGTCCTTCTCATCTGGAATGCTTCCCTGCACCTTGAATAGCGATCTGTTCAGGCCTTCCAGGATATTCTCTAGGGTGCGGGGAACATTGAGGTAGCAGCCTTCCAGGTTGTCCTTGCCAGCCGCGTGATTATAATAGATGATGGCCAGCTTCCTGTCCGACTCGGGCTTTCTTTCCAGCTCTGCCCAGGCTAAGGCCCGTTCGGCTATCCATTCGATCTGGCTCTCCACCGGAGCATAGATCGTCTCGTCTCTGCCTGAGATTACAATGGGCTCAATGACCCCATCCATCTCAGGCTGAGCGACCTGGAAATAGAGCTCTATCGGCTCGATGCTGGACGCATTTGTCCACTGCTCTGCAGTCTGGTAGTATAACCTCATTGCACGTAGCACAGGAACATTTAGGTCTTCTAAATCCGAGACACCCTGATCTGCATCACCATAATTTATCCGGAAGGACTTGGTGAGTATCACGGCGTTTACGATAGGCGTTCCGTTCTTGAAGAAGAGCCTTTTGATGGTCGATGTGTTGGAGAATCCTGCGCCTATGACGTTTGCTCCCTCTCTCTCCAAGGCAGAGATGAGACGGTTAATGTCTATTTGTCCCAGGTCTGTATAATAGCTCAATATGCCAATAGTTGGAGCTGATTGATTGTAACGATGTCCGGGTTTATTCTCATACCAGTCCAAATAATGTGAGAGGTTATCGAAGATCTCAGCTGAATCTGGATGGTATATGTATTCTTTTGGGGTGGGTACGGGCTCCTCTACTTTGACATTTAAGCCCAATATGCGTGCTGCCAGGTAGGAATAGAGTCGTCTCATGTTCTCAATGCCGCTGTAGTCCCAGTATTCTTGAATTTTAGGATGATCCGATAAATTCACATTGCCAAGGTCTTCATAGCCCCCAGAGTTTAGTATTATTACAGGAACGCCTTTTTTTTTAGCATCCTCGATCAGGGGCGCAAGATTTGAAACATCCTCTGCCCCGAGCATCTCCAGGAATATTAGGTCATAAGAGGATAAGTTCGAGACATTGGTTGGTGGAGCCAAGGTCACATTAAGAGCAGCATTTTGGGAGGCCACTTCTATTTGAGGATGGTTGCCTACAGTAATGAAAAGTGCATTTGGGCGAGTTGTGTGTGCTGTGATATTGAATTTGACTGATTCATCATCATGCTGAATGTCTCCATTCCGGAGATGCCCCTTCGGCATAAAACCAAAGGCGTAGAGAAGGCCATCATCGGACCCTATGAAGATGACGCCATCGGATCCAGCAGCAGAGGCCATAACATATTGATGGACGGGGTAGCTCCAGGCGACAGACCCATTGGAGGCATTCAGTGAATAGATGACTCCAGCCTCTGTATTAGTTCCGAAGTAGACCTTCCCATCCCCGACCAGAGGCGAGGATCTGACTGGGCCGTTGACCTCCGTTCTCCAAACCTGTGAGCCATTTTGGGCATTAAAGCAGGCCAAGTGGCCCGTGGATCCGTCATCCGATCCGACATAGACCCTATCGAAAGAGATGGCAGGCGAAGACATCGTGCCATTGATGGCTACCTTCCAGATCTCCTGGCCTGTGCTGGCATTTAGGGCCTTAAGGGCTTTCTCAGTAACAATGAATGCCAGATCGTTCCAGAGGGCTGGGGTGGCTGTGATCTGAGACTCTTGCGGGGCTTTCCATACCAGCTCTCCTGAGGTTGCATCGATGCAGTACAGTGCCGGATCGCCACCGGGGAAGTAAAGCCTTCTGCCTGATGATGCAGCTGATGCGAAGGGATGAATCCGACCCGTGGTCATGTTCCACATCTCCTTTCCATCCAGATCCAGAGAATGAATAGCTCCGTCTGAGAAACTCATGACGTATACCGTCTCACCCTGAACCAGAGGCGATGATGCCACTCCCCACCACCCCGGATTTTTATCTAGAGTGCGGTTCCACAATGTTTTTCCGGTAGTGGAGTTAAGGCAGTAAAGGTCTCCCGTAAGTGAGCCGACAAAGACCCTGTCATCCGATATGGCAGGAGTTGAGGCTCCACCTTTGCCGCCAAGCGAATTGAGCCAGAGGACTGTCCCATTTTCTTCATCCAGGCATGCAAGCCCAAGCTCCCCTTTGAAGGTCATATCCGGCCAGTTGGAGATGTAAACTCTAATGCCAGATATGGCAGCTGTAGCGCCAATGTAGCCGTGACCTGTCGGGCTCGCGCTCCAGAGAACATGGGGTTCATCAGGATAGTTGCCGCTTACGTTGCCAGTCCTCTGGTTATCACCGTGAAAAGTGGTGAAGTCTGCACTGGCCTGCATCATCAATCCAAATAAAAAAAAGATCAGAGGGATGCAGACTCCCAAATTTTTGGCATCAGATATCCTCACGTGCTGCTGCCTCCAGGCCCAAAAGCGTAGACCCTGCCTGCGCCTATGGAGAATACCATTCCATAGGCAACTGCCGGGGCCGATCCGCTTGCCGGATAGCTCCATACAATATCACCTGTACTGGCATTAAGCGCACAGAGGGTATCGTATGTGGAGCTCTTGCTATCTGTCTTGCCCACAAACAGCAGGCCGTCCGCATAGGCAGGAGAGCATCTCCACTCGCCGATCTCCTCCTCCTTCGAAGTATTCCAGAGAAGTTCGCCGCTAGAGGCATCGAAGCAGTAGGTGACCTTGTCGCTGAAGCCATCGGCACCACCACAAACATATAGCCGTCCGCTGGCAAGCGTGGGGGTACAGTCCGTTCTCTGAATGGTCCTCTCCCAGAGAAGTTTCCCGTCCTCGAGTGAGATGGCCATGACTTCTCCATCTCCTTCGAAGTTGTAAGTGGTAACCCAGGTCACATTCTGCCAAATGGCAGCCGAGCCGCATGGCGAGTTTTTGGTTGTCATATTCCAGATCTCTGAGCCATCTCTGAGGTCGACACAGTAGACCTTGCCGCCAAGGCCCCACTCCCAGCTGCCAAAGACCACTCTTCCCTGGTCGATGGCTGGGGTAGACTGAGCATTGCCCTCGACTGTGAAGTTCCACAGTTCCTCTCCAGTAACCTCGTCAAGGCAGTAGTAGTGATGACCATCCCAGTCGCTGACCAGAACGAAGCCGTCGCTTATCACTGGTCCTCCATCCAATGCACCCCTTTTCGTGGGAGGTGTAAAGATCCACAGCACCTTTCCGTCAGATGCATTAAGGCAGAGGGTATCTTGGCTGGAGAGAAAGACCTTGCCTTGATGATATGCCGGCGAGCAGCCAAATGCCTGACAGATATCGTCCATGGGGGTGAAGGCAGTGCTCCATAGCAATTTTCCAGTTCGCAGGTCAAGACAGGTCAAATTGCTGACGCAGTTTACGAATACCTTCTCCTCTGCCACCGATACAGATGACCCCTCCTGAGCGCCGATTGCTTCGCTCTTCCAAGCCAGAAGGGCCGCATCTGGAGCGTTGACGCTTGCGTTGCCCGTATGCTGTGGGTTCATGTGGAACTGTGGCCAATCCAGGTCACTGCTACATACAACAGGCTGAATGATGAGCCAGAAAATCAATAGAGCTATTGTTTTCCAGCCCGCGAGTTTAACGATGTAATTCTCCATTATCATTCCTCCAATAAATCATCACCAAAAGCATAGACTCTGCCGCCGCCAATGGTGAAGAGCATCCCGCCGGCCAGAGATGGAGATGAGCCTCCCTCTGGATAGCTCCAGACCACCTCGCCAGAAGTGGCGTTCAGGGCAAAAGTCCCTCTAAACTCTATGAAATTCGGCCTTCCGACAAACAGCAGGCCGTCAGCAAAGGCAGGAGAGCATCTCCAGTCGCCGATGCTCTCTTTGGGCGATGTACTCCATATGAGCTCGCCGCTATTCGCATCGAAGCAGTAAGTTACAAGCTCGGAAAAACCATCGCATCCTCCGCATAAATAGACCCTCCCGTCGACCACAACAGGGGTCGAGTCGGTGGGGCTTACTTGTGCCATCCATTGAACAGAACCGCTGTCTAATGTCATGGCCAGGAGATCGCCGTCCCCTTCGAAGTTGTAGGTGGCCATGTAGACTGTTTTGTTCTCGATCGTCGCCGAGCCGCATGGTGAGTTTTTGGTTGTCATATTCCAGATCTCTGAGCCATCTCTGAGGTCGACACAGTAGACCTTGCCGCCAAGGCCCCACTCCCAGCTGCCAAAGACCACCCTTCCCTGGTCGATGGCTGGGGTAGACTGAGCATTGCCCTCGACGGTGAAGTTCCACAGTTCCTCTCCAGTAACCTCGTCAAGGCAGTAGTAGTGATGACCATCCCAGTCGCTGACGATTGCTTTGCCGTCAACTATTGCCGGGCTACCGTCGATTGCAAACTTGTCGGTGGGCAGAGAAAAGCTCCAGACCTCACTGCCATCTTGTGCGTTCAGGCAGTAAGTCTTGTCTGATGTGAAGAAGACCCGGCCTCTGCTGTAAACCGGGGTAAATCCAAATGCATAGTCTCCTGAGGCATTGAATGGAGATGTCCAGAGCACCTCTCCAGACTTCTGATCTAGGCAGGTCAGATTGTGAACGCAATTCACGAATACCGATCCTTCGGCCACAGTGACTGAAGATCCCGGCTGAGCACCTATATCCTCGCTTATCCAGGCGGTTTTGTTGGACCTGGGGGCTTTAGTGCTGCTGTACCCATGATGCTGCGGGTTGCTGTGAAACTGAGTCCAGCCCTCAACATCGTCATATTCATCGCCAAGGCAGTACAGTTTGCCGTAATGTTGGTCGCCCTCGGTTCCGAAGTAAATCCTACCATCTGAGATGGATATGCCTCCCAAGAGGTAGCCAGGATCGGGCGGATCCAACCTCCACAATAGAACAGCTTTTTCTCCACTGTCCTCTATGCAGTAGACATAGCCATCGACCTTTGCAGTGGTGAATAAAATCCTAGGCTTCTCATAAGCCGTCGATACGGATGGAGATGATTTCACGCCTGCCTCCACAGGATAGGACCAGATCAGATCGCCGGAAGAATCGTTAAGGCAGACCAGGGCACCGGGATGTCCGTGCTCGCCCACGCCCATGTAAACCCGGTTGTTGCAGACTGAAGGGGTAGATGTGGAAAACCCCACGGGGGAGCTCCACCCGCGGTCCTCGAACTTGCCCGTATTCGGATCCAGGCCTATCTTCCAGGCAAAGCCTTCCTTTGCCGAGAACTCGGATGTGACGTAAACGTAGCTGTCATTGAAGGCCACGGATGCGCGAACTCTTCCCGCTCTATCTTGAGAGAAGCTCAGTCTGGAGCTGTTGATCAGGCTCAGCTCATCGGCCACCTCTCCACTGTGGCGGTTCACGCTCAAAAGGACACCGTCATTCTGGCCGAATACCAGATAACTGCCAGCCTGAGCAGCCCCACACCATTGATAGCCCTTAGTATTTCGAGAGACATTCCAGCACTCTGTGCCGTTCTCGTAAAGGCAGAAGAACCTCTTTTTGCCAGATCCGTAGGCGCTTCCTTCTCCCAGGTATAGCCGACCGTCTATATAGTTTATTGGTGCCTCGAACCTCTTATCCGTCAGACTCCTCACCCAGAGCACTCGTCCTGTCAGAGCATCATAGGCCGCTAGCAATCCCGAATCGGTGGCAGCGAAGATTTTCTCTCCGCTGCTTGCCAGTGTAGACATCTGGTAGACCCAACCCTCCAACTGGGACAGCCATCTCGATTTGCCGGTCTCCTTGTCAATGGCCCAGACAGAACCGTTACCCGTAAGAGCATAGACCAGATCGGAGGAGATAATGGGTGTGGTCTCCATCCTCTGTATGTCAGCAGACCACAGTATCACGGGAGTGCTTGGAACGCGATCGGAACTTATGCCGGAGTTCAAAACATCCTTCTTGAACAGCGGCCAGTCTGACGCGTTAGTAATATTGAAAGCTATCAAAGAATTGAAAGCTATCAAAGACGATATGATAATGGTGATAAACGCTCTCGTATTCTTAGACGGTTTCTGTTCAGCCATCTGCGCACCCCAGACGCTCGATTTGAGCCGTTATTCTATGTTATTTTACTTAAAATCAATTTATTTTACTTAAAGGTGATGGTAGAGGACTCCAATAATTGAATGTAGGAGATTGGTCGAAGCTGCTGTGTTGTGTGTAGTCCCGAATGTCTTGACTTTAGATACACTGGGCTGAATTTTATATTCGGTCTCAACCATTTAATACTTAGGGAGTGCGGAGGGTCACGAATCCCCCAACCTTCAGGTTGGGGATGAAGTGAACCCTCGCCCAGTTTTCTGCTTCTTGAATCCGTTTGACGTTACATATATTGAACATGAGATTATTTTGGCACCTTAGCCACAGGTGGTGACAGCCACCTATGGCTAGGATGTGATACGCATTGGAATTGCGCAGCTTTAGCCATGGCTTTGGCCAGATAACATACCACATCGTATTGGTGCCAAAGTATCGATACAGAATATTCAACAATAGCCAAGTTAAAAAGGATTGCGAGTTAGTCCTCAGCAATATTTGTATAAAGCAGGGATATAAAATCCATGCTATGCAAATAGTTGAGGATCATGTTCACCTGTTCTTGGAATTTCACCCATCAACCTCTCTGTCAGAAGCAATTCAGTACTTAAAAGGAGGTAGCTCTTATAGATTGTTCAGGCTTCATCCTGAATTGAGAAAGCAATATTGGGGTGGTAGTCTATGGTCTGCTGGAAAATTTTTTCGGTCTGTTGGAAATGTCACCACTGATACTATCCAGCATTATATCAAGGATTTTCAGGGAAAACAGAAAATAGAGTTCCAATCACGAAAGTTGAGGTGGTCAGGGCAACGAAGACTCGATGATTTCTGAATTCCGGCTAACCGGGCGCGCGGCCCGAAGCATACCCCGTCCTTTAGGGCGGGGGTGGCCGCGCGCAGTTTGATTTAGCGCTTTAAGATCACCAGGCGAAAGGCCTCATGCTGTGATGAAGGGAGTTTTTTGGGGCAGGCAGAGTGCTGGTTATCACAGTTAATCGTGATGATGGTTACAGCGTTCGCTTTTAACCTGTATCAGCTCTGCACATTAAAAAATGCCAAGGTTATTTAGCCATAGCGGATGCCATCGAAAAATGAACATAAAAAGAGAGAAATTCAAGGAAAATCAATAGTATTCGAACCTAAAAGCTAAAAATTAAAAAGGAAAATTGATCTCAAGATGAATGATGTTTTAAAGCAAGGTTTTTAGGAATCCTCGCATTGATATCATAGATATGTCTGGTTCATCATCGCCCTGATGCTATCATAGTTCGACCGGATCTCTTTTGCCAATAGAGTCATATTGTTATAGTCGGATGCAGACCTGCTATAAACCACAACCGTTTTATTATACGTCGATTGAGTCAGGTTAAAATAGCTGCCTGCCTGGCTGGCATAGAGAGCTGAATCATTTGCGTAGGTTCTGGCGCCCAGCAGCATGGATTTCATCTGGCTGCAGGCTTCTTCGGTCTTATTCAGAAAGTTCTCTGCTTGTGAAGCACTGACTGCTGCAGCTCTCGTGCTGGCCTCAGTCTTGTTTTGCAATTCACCAACTATTTGCTCCGACTTCTCGATCTTTGCCAGCAAAACCTGGGCCTCTTCATACTGCGCCCTGGCCTGGTCTCTTGCAGACACTGCCTCACCTCTTGCAGACACTGCCTCATCCCTTGCAGACACTGCCTCATCCCTTGCAGACATTGCCTCATCCCTTGCCTTCTGGGCTTCATCTAACAGATCTTCCGTCTGCTTTATCATCATGTGAGGGCTCAATGCCATAGGCTGAGGCATCGAGGGCGTCACAAAGCCAAATCTGCCATAGCTATAGTTCTGATTGGGCTGCTTTGCTCCAGCATCGAGGTTGATGGCCTGGTCGCTGTGGCCGCTGCCCAGATAAATTGGCTCCAGGGCAAAGGCCGTCGAAGGTATTGCGAGGAGCATCAAGATCAGTACGGCTATTTTTGATATCATGTTCTAGGTCACTCCACCCTTCATAGATTTTTCTTAGTATATAACATTTTTTTGTAAAATAATAGTAACAAATAATATTATTAAAATTAATAATTCTCATGCGCCCATAATTTTAACTTCCTCGCTCGCCTTGATGCATTTGATGGCAAAAAAAAGCGATCAAATCCTGATGCTTCCAGCAATCGTTGGCAGCCTATTTGCTGTCATTATAGGCAGCCTGGTCCTGTTCTTCGCCCTTCCATCTCTTGGCCGGCAAGCAGAGTATGGCAGCGCTCTGTCTCCTGTAGCTGGAGCAATCCTTTTCATCCTATTAGGACTGACCGGCGCCCTGGGTGCTGCCATTGCAGCTGAAAGCCGGAAGGCTGAACGGGGACTGGTAATTCTCGATATCCTTCTTTCTCTCTTCGGACTTGCGGCTCTTGCCTTCTCGAATGAATTGGCGGCCTGTGCCAGCATCGTAATGGTCGTAGCAGCATCTCTGGCACTCCAGCAGAGCAAGAGAGGCTCAGCTCTTCTTCTTTTTGCAGGTCTTGCTGGCTTTCCTCTGAGCCAAGCTGCCATGACCTTTCTGCCCTATGGCTGGAAGATCTGGTCGATCTCAGGAGTTCTTTTCGTTTTTTGCGGAATTCTCTCAATCGCAAAGAAGGGCTTCATCCGCCTTCCGCTCCTGAATAGCAATCGAAGAGAATCTCTGCTATGCGGCTATCTTCTTTATCCTTTGCTGAGCTTGCTGCTGATCTTTCTTTCTGTGGCAGCTCTCGTTCACGTCCCAGTTGAGACAAGTTCGGACATGAGAGGCTCAGTGATCTCTGAGACGAAGGAATGCGACTGCATGAACGACTGCCCAAAGTACACAAACGCAAATGCTTCGATGCAGAGCCAAAGCTGCAGCGACGAGCAGCTCAAAGCCGAGATCATATCTCCAGGGGACGTTCGCACGTTTCCTCATGGCGAAGCTGTGTGCTTTGAAGCCAAAGCCTGCAAAATGGGCCAGATACGGTATCTTTGGCACTCTGATCTGGACGGAGTAATCGGGCGGGAGGAGAGGTTCAATCGCAGCGACCTCTCAATAGGATGGCATAATATCACTCTTACCATCACCGATAGCACCAACGCATCCTCATCCGACTCCATCGAGCTTGGAATCTCCGGCTGCTCGGTTTGCGGCAACGTCAGCCCAAGGCCGAGATACTATCCTGTGGACACCTCATGCCAGGACATTTGGCCCAACGCAACAGCAAGATGCCAGGAGTTCGAGGTCTGCAACCCCGACCTGGACTACATAGTAGCTGACGCAGTCAATTGCTGTGACGGCACGCCCGTCCCGGGGTCGGCCTGCGCTTATGCATGCGCAAACTCGGGCGGTGACAAGAAGAGATGTAGAGGCCTTTATATCATACGGGCCTTCGGGCCAGAGGCGACTTACATGCAGGGCTATGCGCTCTTCAAGGCTTGCTGCTCTGGTTATCCAGAGTGCACCCGCACATGCGGCTTGAGCCTGGCCGGAACCTGCTCATTCCGGGACGGCTTCAATGAAAATGTCAGCCGACTCTCCTGCCGTCCTGATGAGTGGGGCGTATCTGCCTGGCGCTCAGATACAAACATGAGCGAGAACAGCGCCGTGCTGGGCATGTTTCCAACGCACGCCACTGTGAACATCCTTAGAACTGGCATCTGCATAGACTACGCAGCCGCATTGACGACGATGCTGCGCAAAGCAGGCTACAACAAGACCGAAGCCATGAGCACGGCGAGCACTGGTTACGATCTGCCACTGCTGGGAAGCCACCCAGGCCATGCCTACAACCTCGTGCTGCTGCCAGGCGATGCAATGTATCATCTCGCCGATACAACAGGAAACGGTGAGGGTATCAATCTGTTGGGAGTGCCGCATTACTTCTATTTCACAGGCTGCTTCCTGGGCCAGCCCGTCAAGGTCCGGGTATTCGACTGGTGGGTAGACTACTGCAACAAGACTGCCAGCACGTCCTACAATGACGCTGGCGAATTTGAGACGCCGAAGAAAACCAATATTTGTGGATGTCCAGACCTGAATTGAGGAGGATTTTGCCCTAATCTAAAGCGCCTTCATCCTCAAGAGGGCCAGGGCCGCCAGGGCCGAGGCTGCTGCACCGAAGACGAATGTGGCAGAGGCGCCAAACTGGGTCCACAGAGCTCCTGCCAGGAGGCTCGACAGGATGGCGGTCACACCTGTGGCTCCATAGTAGAGCCCCAGCGATGTGCTCCGAACGCAAGAGCTGCTCAGGTCAGAGACGAAGGCGCTCTGCATGCTGTCCACTATTGCATAGACCAGCCCATAAAGTGCAAATAGGACCATCACGCCTGCCAGAGATGAGACTGTGGCAAACCCGAGGGCAGTTGCAGCGAAGATGGCATAGCCCAAGGCAAGAACATTGCGGCGCCCAATTTTATCAGACCATATGCCCACGGGCGCTGCCATGCCTGCGTAGACCAAATTGAAAAGAACGTACAGGAGCAGGGGTGCAGCTATTGCTTCTTTGCCGCTGAAGAGCTGCTGGGCTCGCAGGATGAAGAACATGTAACTGAAGTTCCCAAGTGCAAAAAGGCAGGCTACGACCAAGAACTTGCGAAGTCCTGGCGAGAGGTCGGAGACGCTCAGCTTGAGCTGGCCGTTGGGCACCTTTGGCCTCTCCTCAACCATATGAAATGGAATGAGACTTGCCACAGCCATAGCTGCGGCTATTAGAAATATTGTTCGAAAATCAAGGCCCGCTATCCAGAGGGCATATGCCAGAATGGACCCTATCACAGCACCCGAGGAGTCCATGGCCCTGTGAATCCCGAAGCCCTTTCCCTGGTTATTTTCATCCACAGATTCGGAGATCAGGGCATCTCTGGGAGCCGAGCGCACTCCTTTGCCACATCTTTCCAGTGCCTTTATCGCAAATACTTGTTGCCAGGTCCAAGAGAAGGGCAGGAATAACTTGCTGACTGCCGAAAGCCCGTAGCCTGCCACGACCAGAGGTTTTCGTCTTCCCCAGAGATCCGAGCAGTATCCCACAAAGACCTGAAGGATGCTGGGCAGCCCATCTGCAATGCCGCCGATGAGACCCACGGCCACTGCCCCACCTCCTAAGGATGTGATGAAGAGCGGCAAGATTGGCTGAATGATCTCGCTGCTGATATCATTCAGCAGGCTAACGAATCCTAATAATACTATATTTTTCTTAGCCCCGGGATTGGACATTTGGATGATCACTAACTCCATTGGGTTCGCATGCTAAGGCAAAGCTCCTGCCAGCAGAGCAGCCTCATCCGACGTCAGATCCTCTGGCCGCTTCTCCAGCAGATCTGAGTCCAGCTCAGCCAGGATCTCCTGACTCGTGCCAAGGGCCGCCAGAGCATTCTTGACTTTTTTTCGGCGGTTGTTGAAGAGCCCCTCTGTGATCTTCATGAATTTTGCAGCGCTCACCCCAGGGCGTTCCAGCCTGGGCCGCAGCCTGATGATAGCGGAATTTACCGGCGGCACTGGCCGAAATGCGATCTTGGGAACAGTCTCCAAGATCTCAGCATGGCAGAAGTGGCCCACGACCATCGCCAGACGCCCGTATCTCTCACTGCCGACGGGGGCTGTCATGCGCATGGCGAACTCCCTCTGGTACATCAAAACCGCCAGCTCAAAGGGCCTGGAAATGAGCCGATATGTTATCTTGGAGGAGATTTGATAGGGAAGATTGGAGACGATCTTGTTATAGTCGGGAAGCTCGACCTCCAATGCATCGGCGTTGATCACCTGTATACCCCGATGGTTGAGCTTGGCTGCAAGATCAGGATCGACCTCAACTGCATAGACCCGGGAGACGCGAGGCGCGAGAACCTCAGTGAGATTGCCTGTGCCCGGGCCTATCTCAAGCACACGGTCGTCATCCTTCAGCTCAGCGTAGGATGCAATGCGCTCGATGACGCCACGATCGATCAGGAAATGCTGCCCCTTTTTATCCTTCTTTTTCATTTTGCGCGGGGCACAGTGGTAAATACCCGATACTTTATCTTGTCGTCCATCAGCTCATCCTCGATGCGCTTGGCTATGAGCTTCTCAGGATTGTGCAGCCCTTTCACCCGCTCCATCAGATCTGCAAAGCTCTTGAAGGGCCCCCTCTTGCGCTCATTGAGCACAGCCCACATCAACTTCTTGCCAATGCCTGGCAAGAGCTCTAGGGCATGCATACGCGTCGTGATGGGGCCGGCTTCGTTGAAGTACCGAATAAACCTTGCCTCGTTATCCAAGACTATGCTCTGAATCTCAAAAGGCAGCTCGAGCTTGGCGTTATTGGAGAGTTCAGAGTAGTCGATCCTGCGGTTTACGTGATCTATTATATCTCGCTCTCTGCCTGCGATGTAAACTCTAGTGCCTACTGCTGGCACTACGCCTTCCTTCGGCGTCATCTCCATGAGCACAAAATTGGCCTCGCCCACGGCCTGGACCAATGGCTGTTTTTGGTAACTTCTGGTATCTGGAGCCCGTCCATAGGGGAGATAATCGAGAACCCTCGCTACTTCTTCTCTTTTTGGCGGTCTCCCCTCAGGCATAGCCCTTATCCCCTGAATACAATATCTAAGATCCCATTAAGCTCTTCTTCGCTTAACGTGAACCTTTCCTTAGCATAAATAGCTCTTAGCTCGTCTTTGGTATTGGGCCTGATATCAGCGATCTTTACGGCGATGTCCTCTGTCATCTTATCGAGCTTTTTGAGCTCCTCTACCATGGCCCTGCTCTCCTCAGCAGTCCCTTTGGAGAAGAGTTCGGCGTGCCTAATGGCCCGCCGCAGCTCGTAACCCAGTTCCTCTTCCTCGGCCCTGTTTAGCCGGATCTGGTCCAGGATCTCCTTGGCCTCTGCAAGGGTTAGGAGCTCCTCCTGCAATACTCTTTTGACAATCATCTACTTTTGCGCTATTAGATGCTCTGGTAATGCGATCAATGTCTTGGTGGCGTCGCCGTCGGTAACCTTCAGGACGAATGCTCTGCCCCTCTTGCCCACAACCTCTCCTGTCCTTCCGTGGAACCGAGGGTGTGGCATGCCCTTATGGATGCTTGGGTCGATGAGCACGTGCACTTTTGCTCCAGGCTCAAACTCCTGGATTGCCCTGACCACTGGAGAAATTCCCCTAGCTCTTACTGTCTTGCTCAGCTTATCTCTTGTCTTCTTCCGCATTCCGTGATGATGTGCCATCTGATTCTCCACCTACATCTATTACATCTAATTCTGCGACCACCGCATCGACTCTCAGGGCATCCGCGAGGTTCGGCCTGGTTCTGCCTCCATCACCAGAGATCAGCTCCTTGATGTAGAGCCCACTGTCGCCTTTGATATTTATGCGGGCTTGGTTGCCCGAAACCTCGATCAGCTTTGCGCTGTGGACCTTTCTTACCCTCAGCTTATCTGCTCGGCGGTGAGATACGCGGGTTGGCGTTCGCTGATCGATCAACCCTACCAATTCATCGAGGACCGATTTAAGCTTTTCTTCTGGAATCTCGGCTCCAAACTTCACCAAAGCCGAATAGGTCTTCGTAAAGGCTGCATCTTTGAGCCGCTCCACCATACAAGCCTCTGCAGCTCTGAGGTCAAGTACCTCCACCTTGCCCTCTGAACGCCGATTGACCTCCTCCTGGAGCTTCGCCAGATCGATGCTGCGCACTTTAGGTCGCACCACCTCGACGATGAATGGTCGGCCCGACCCCAGCATTCGAGCATCGATGTCCTCCCTTCCGGCACCATGGAAGACGGTATCCTCTGCTTGAGCAGCCTCGACTATCGCAGGTCGGATCAGCTCGTCTACTGACTCCTGGTACATGCGACCTGTTCCATTGCAGCGCGGGCAGCCACTGCCATGGCACTCGCGGCAGGGCCATCTTGTTTGGGGAATGCCACGTACCAGCTTTCTGTATCTGCCTCGGATGAAAAGGGATGCGATATGCAAGTCCACCTCGCCTGACTCCAGGTTTAGATGTATCACCACATCAGGGCTCTTTAGATCGACCCGCTTGCCAGCTCTGGCTGAGAGCCTTTTGCCTACCTCGCGGTTCAGCTCGGATTTGAGCGGCTCGGCATGCTTGGATCCACCGTCCGCGAGCAGTAGCTCCTCGTTCTCAGCCAAAAGGCCGCTCATCCTCGTGCCCACGAGAATGGTAGCACACTCCAGTCCCTGCATCGCGGCTGCAGCCTTCTCTGCCCAGCCATCGAGCTTTTCGGCCCTCATCTCTCCAAGGCAGACGGTGCAAAGGGCATCATCTTCCTCTTTTCGGCCTAACATCAGCCGGGCACTATGAACCGAAGGGGCCAGCGCTTCCAGCGTTGCCTTATCATCAGCAGCCGAAGCCTGCATGGACAGCACCGTCTTGATTGAGCTGCCCCTCTGGGCATTGGTCAGACCAGTTGACAGCATGGCGAACTGGCGGCCAAGACAACTGTCGCAGATGGGGCCGAGGCGTATGATCCTCAATGCATTCTCGAGGATATTCTCTTGATTCTCTGAACTCATAACGACTCTTCTTTTATCAGTACAATCGAGTTCATGGTTTATTAGAGCTCGCATGACCAATCATCATACAAAAGTTTTTAATTATGTAATTTACAATAGATCGATCATGAAGTCGTTGATATGTCTGATGTTGATGCTGTCTTGGGCTTTTGGAGTCGTAGCAGGAGAAGAATACAGTCACAAATATGAAACATTTGAAATAGGCTTCTCAACGCCGCTACAAGTAACTGCTGATGTTCAATGGGGCGTCGAAAAGCCGGGTATGTTGATAAAAATGAACTTGAGCACTGGGGAGATGCCCACCCTCTTCCCGCATATCTTCTCCACATGGGACTCGAGAGCTATCACAAAAGCTAACTTAGAGCGGATTTGGACTTCATATGCAAACGGCAACGGCTATGCAGTCCCAACCATCTCCGAGCTCAGTTGCGGCGATTTTCTGGTAGCTGGCAGCATGATGGACAGGGATGGCAAGATCAAGAGAACCATGCGAACCTTCGACTTTGACGAGAATGGAAGGCTTGATTACATCGTATTTTGGAACGGGGACTGGGACATCGATCTCGATCTGTTGAACTACTTAGCCTCTACAACGACAGTAGACCTGCTCTCGTCAAAGGCGGAAAGCCTCGATCCTGCTCAACAGAAGGCCCAGAGGCGCTCACTGCCTGCTTTCAGGCAAGCATTCGTGGGTGGCTCTTGACCTCGGGGTGCATTATCATCATACCACCGATATGCCGAAGTTTTTATAACAGAAAGTCCACTGATATACATGAATGATGAATGATTTTTCAACTCTAATCGGGGGAATTGCAGGCGACGGCATAAATGAGGCAGGAGGCACCATTGCCCGGCTCTTCAACCGACTGGGCTTTCGCATTTTCATGTACTACGACTATCCGTCTCTCATCAGAGGAGGGCATAATTTCTCTGTTGTCAGGGCCTCAAAACAGAATGTTGGAGCGTGCAAGGATCAGATCGACGTCCTCATCGCCCTGAACCAGGATACTGTGGAGATGCACAAATGGCGACTTTTGGATGACTCCTTCGTGATTTATGATGCAGATAGAGTCAAAGCAGATGGCATCAAGCAGAGAAGTTGCGGCATTCCTGTCACCCAGATCCTGAAAGAGGAAGGCGCATTGCCGGTCATGAAGAACTCATGCATACTTGGCGGCTTTTGCCAGGTTGTGGGAATCGAATGGGCTGTTCTGAAGGACGTTCTTCTGAAGCACATTCCCAAAAAGGTGGAGCAAAATCTGAGAGTTGCACGCCGGGGCTACGACTCTGCAGTGGAGTTCTGTCGTATAGAGAGAGCTAGTCGGTCGCAGGATCAGCTCGCCCTTCCAGTCATGACAGGCAACCAGGCCATATGTCTGGGCCTCATCAAGGCTGGCCTTGGAGCCTATGTGGCCTATCCCATGACGCCGTCTTCGAGTTTGCTCGATTTCATGGCCCGTCTAGCTCCCGATTTCGGCCTAAAGGTAGTTCACCCGGAAAATGAGATCGCAGTCATCCTCATGGCCCAGGGATTTGCCTATGCAGGGATCAAGGCCGCAGTAGGAACCTCGGGCGGCGGCTTTTGCCTCATGACCGAGGGCGTCAGCCTGGCAGGCATGGCAGAGAATCCCGTGGTGATAGTCATGTCCCAGAGAACTGGCCCTTCCACTGGCCTTCCAACTTACACCGCCCAGGGCGACCTGCATTTCGTGCTCAACGCCGGCCAGGGCGAATTTCCCAGGTTCGTCGTCTCGCCTGGAGATGCTGCAGATGCCTACTACTGGTCTGGCATAGCCTTGAACATGGCCTGGAAGTACCAGACTCCTGCATTCATACTGTCGGATAAGGTCACGAGCGAGAGCCTGTACAGTTTAGACCTTGATGCAGCAGGAGACGTGTTCGAAGAAGAGCCACTTCTCTGGGACGGGCAGGGAAAGTATAACCGCTACAGTTACACGAACACCGGCGTCTCACCTATGGCGTTCCCTCCCCAAAAGGGCCAGGTGATAAAAGCAGACAGCTATGTGCATGACGAGTTTGGCATAACCACAGAAGATCCGAAGATCGCCAAAGAGATGAATGACAAGCGCCTGCAAAAGGGCAGATCGATGGCAGAGGATCTGGACGGATACGAAACTGTGAAGGTGTTCGGAGAAGAGACGAGCAAGACTGCCCTGCTCTGTTGGGGCTCTAACAAGGGCGTTTGCATCGAGGCTGCCAGGAAGTTCGGACTGAAGGCTATTCAGGTGCTGGTCCTCTCGCCGTTCCCCGAAGCTAAGCTGTTGCAAGCTCTGGAGGGGGTGCACAGGCTCATCGCTGTGGAGTGCAACTCGACTGCCCAGTTGGCCCGGCTGGTGGGCTTTTACGGCATCAAAATCCATGACCGGATTCTGAAGTATGATGGAAGGCCGTTTTCGCTGGATGATCTGCAAGCCGACCTTGGGAGGATTCTGGGATGAACCCCAAAGACCTTGCAACCTACGCCAGGAATACATGGTGTCCCGGCTGCGGAAACTTCTCTATCCTCAACGCCATGAGAGCAGTGCTGGCAGAGTTGGACGGAGAGGGTTATCCGATTGAGAATGTGGTGCTTGTCTCGGGAATCGGGTGCCATGCCAAGATTGTGGATTACTTGAATGTGAACAGCTTTTATTCCATCCATGGCAGAACTCTTCCAGTTGCGACGGCCATAAAGCTTGCAAATCCCGATCTGAAGGTGATCTGCTTTTCAGGGGATGGCGACAGCCTGGCAGAGGGCCTGGACCATCTCGTCTTTGCGGCCAAGAGGAACATCGACATCACAATCATTTTGCACGACAATCGCGTCTTCGGCCTGACCACTGGCCAGTACACTCCGACCTCACCCAAAGGCTTCAGGGGCAAGTCGACGCCCCAGGGCTCAGATGAGCTTCCCATGAACCCGGCAGAGATTATGCTCGTTTGCGGCGCAACCTACATTGCTCGCGGCTACACGCACGGAATCGACCTATTGCAGAGGCTTTTTAAGGAGGCAATAGTCCACAAGGGCTTCTCATTCGTCGATGTTCTGCAGGTCTGCGTCTCCTACTTCAACATGTATGAGGCTTACAACAAGCGCACTTACGAGGTCAAAGGCAACGACACTGGCAGCTTCGAAGAGGCCCAAAGGATCATTCGATCATGGAACTACGACGGAGGCGAGGCTCCCATCCCCTTGGGCAAGTTCTATGAAACAGATGCGCCAAGGCTGGATCAGGCTTTTTTGGACGCCAGGCCAAAAGATCTCGAGAGGCATGCAAGGATCAAAGTGCTGCTGGAAAATTTCATTTAGGTTGCGGTTCAAAAGGATGGTGGTGAGCATAAAAATGGATAAATATGTCTGCAATGTCTGTGGATACATATACGATCCCGAGAAGGGAGACCCGACATCTGGAATTGCTCCGGGGACATCCTTCGAAGACCTGCCAGATGACTGGGTCTGTCCAGAGTGCGGCGCCGACAAAGATCAGTTCGAGAGGATGGAATAGAGGGCCGAAAAATGCTCAGCGAAAAGATGAATGAAGCGCTCAATGTTCAGGCAAATAGAGAGCTGTACTCATCCTATCTCTATCTCTCCATGTCTTACTATTTCGAGTCTGTGAACATGAAGGGCTTTGCAAGTTGGATGAGGGTTCAGGCAGGCGAGGAGCTGGTGCATGCCATGATGATGCTGGACTACGTGGCATCTGCCGGCGGCAGAGCCAGGCTCCTGGCCGTTGAGGCTCCCCGAGAATCCTGGGCATCGCCCAAGGATGCCTTCGGACAGGTCTGGGACCACGAGCGGGCTGTGACTGGGCTTATTCATTCCCTGGTTGGGGTGGCAAAGGCAGAGAGAGACGAAGCTACGAGGAGCTTTTTGCAGTGGTACGTGGATGAGCAGGTGGAGGAGGAGGAATCATCAGATCGCGTCCTGAAATTGGTTTTGGCAGCAGGAGATGACGATGCTGCTCTTTGGGCAGCGGACAGGGAGCTTGGAGAGAGGAGCTTCAAGTTCCCGAGGGGCTTTGAGATGTTTCCCTATGCAGCAGCTCAAAGAACGAGATCGGGCCATTGAGAGGAGCCGCTGAGGCGAGAGGCAAAATACACGAAAAAATATTATTCAGAAGCTAGATTAGCTGTGGCTGGTTTGAGGGATCGATCACATGCCAGAGGCCTTTTTGCTCGCTCCCGAAGGTGTCGCCGGCTGCGGCATCTCTTGAGTATAGATAGAGCGGCCATCCCTTGAAGGTCGTCTGGTTCGATCCGTCCCTCCTGGTTATGGTCGCAAAGTCCACCGCCCTTAAAGTCTCAGGCAGGATCAGCTCCTTGGCATAGAAGGGCGGCCAGGTTGCTGCACATTCATCATAGCATGTGCTGGCGCCATTTCCCTTGGAGTCATCTGAGAAGTAATAAAGTGTAAAGCCCGTCTGGTTTACCAGAAACTGTCCAAGGAACTTCTTTTCGGAGACGTTCACAGTATATTTATCCGGGCTCTCAGCCAGAGCCGGGATCAATAAAACAAGGAGCGCAAGCAATAAAAATACTGGCCTGTAGCTTTCTGACATTGGAGATATCACCCACTTAATTCTCGTCGGCCTGGATAATAAGGGTTTGCCATTTTCGAAGTCGAATTGAGATATGATGCTCATCGCCGTTTTGTGTGGGTGAGACAAGGGCCATCATCTCTCTCATCTACTTCTCCTGATCTTCTCCACGCCGTCCGCCCGAGCCAGATACAGCTCATCTACGTTGTCGAATATTCCGTGCTCCACGACTCCTGGAATCGGGCTGATCTTCGCGGCCAATGCCCTGGGATCCTGGATCGATCCGAAGTCCACGTCCATCACGAGGTTCCCGTTGTCAGTGATCACAGGCCCGTCCTTCCTCATCGCCTGTCGCAGCACTGGGGATCCACCAAGGCTTTGCAGCCTCCGCTCGACGAGCCTGGTCGCAAATGCCAGCACCTCCACTGGAACCGGGCGAGACAGCCTTTGCACGAACTTGCTCTCATCTGCCACTATCACAAATCGCTTGGCAGAGCAGGAGACCACCTTCTCCCTAGTATGCGCCGCCCCACCGCCCTTGATGACGAACAGGTCTGCATCCACCTGATCAGCCCCGTCGATGGCCAGATCCAAGATCGGGTGCTGATTGAGCGACGTGAGCTTTATCCCCGAGGCGATTGCCAGATGCTCAGATTGAAAAGATGTGGGAACACCAAGGAGCTCCAGTCCCTCCTCCCGAACTCTCGCTCCAAGCCTCTGAATCGTCCAGGCCACTGTGGAGCCGGTCCCAAGGCCCACTACCATGCCGCTTTTCACAAGCTCTGCAGCTGCCTCGCCAGCCATCCTTTTGGCATTTGAATTGGTTGATGCGTCTTTCATGGTCTCTCAGCCGACTATCTGGCTCTTCACAGTGGTGAACAATGGCCCACGCAGGTCTATCTTGTGCTTGTGGCTGGTGATATACCTCTCCAGAGCCGGATCTATCTGGATGTTTACGTCGCTTGGGCCGCGCACAATCCTGCTTCGGGTCTCCGAGTCCTTTCCGGCCAATGTCGCCACCTCAACCTCGTAGGCTGCAAGCTCTGCAAAGGCGTCGATGTACCTGATGCCCGTGGTAACGCCGTCCAAGAAAGCCTCCTCCCAGCGGGCAGTGCGCGGAACTCCCATGACATTCTGCTTGTATACCACGATCTCATTTTGGAAGGCCGGTCCGCAAAGCTTGGTGTTCTCCTCTGGCTCTACAACCAATACCAATACCCTGCGCCCGAACAGCTCGCCCTCCCAGGCAGTGAATTCGCATGGTGAAGGCGTGTCGCCGTGCTCAATACATGTCTTAACAACCGACTCGGCTATGGACAATCCGGCTGCAGTTGTGGGAGACTTCTGCACGCTGATCATCTGCGCCATCTCGCGAGCCGTCAGCTCCCAGTCGGTCTGGAACTGAGGGTAGGACAGGGCGCGTACGTCTTTTGAGTTGTGCAGGATCATTGCAATGCGCTCAACCCCCAGGCCCAGGTTCATGACTGGGTAGGGGATGTCATACTGGGAGAGAGCTATGGGCGAATAGATTCCGAAGGTCGCCACCTCAACCCAGCCGCTGCTGTATTTAGTGGCCGAGCCCACAAGCTCAGGATGATAGGCGTATACCTCGATCTGCGTGCCTGGTGTGTAGTACTTGCTCCTCTTCTCATCTGGCCTGAACTGGAACTTCTGGAAGCCGAACTGGCTGAGCAGTCCGTCTGCGACCGCTTTGCCATCTTCAACTGACACATCCTCGTCCATTATCACGCAGCTTGCCGAAAAGTAGCTCATCAGCCGTGCAGCGTCCTCAGCCTGCTCACGGCGAAAACAGCGATCCACAGAAAATAGCTTGACTGGGAGCTTTTCGCGATCGTAGAGATGGGAGAGCGATAAGAACCAGCCGGACGTCATGTGGCTGCGCAATGTGCGCGTTGTGGCTTCTGCCACAAGAGCGCGAAACTCGGGAAAGACCTTCTCCAGAACTGTGGAGATCAAAGCGTCATCGACGCTGACAGCTTTGGCAATCTCCTGCACCAAGTCGTCGCCCTCCACCTTTCCCTTCTTGTAGCCGTGCAGAATTTGGCGGACGGCCTCGACCTCATCAGTGGAAAGGGTGCGGCCCACGAGGGCGTTTATTTGGGCGATCCTCTCATCAGAGATGCCGATGTCGGGCCTTGGAAGGCCGGCCAGGTAAAAGCATCTATCGAGCACAGCCAGGGCCTCTGAGCCGAACTGCCGAAAAACATCTTGGGCTTCGACCATCACAGGGTTCATGGCCTCTGAGAAGCCAAGGCGCAAATATGCCTCTCGAAGCTTCTGGATGGTATCAAAGATCGGATGAGGTTCTCCGAAAGAATAAGTGTTTCTTGGATACCTCTTGTTCAAGGAAGGTTTGCCCAGATACCCTCTCCCCTGCTGCCAGGCTTTATCAAAATCCTTTTTGGCAGCCTCTCTGATCTGGATTGGATCGAATCTCATGCAACATAACCTCAAGGCTTCTCAATCTGCAATTCAATCTCGCCGCTTGCCGCTAAAGCCCTGCAGCGAGGCTTTTACATTGGCAAGCTCCAGGGCATTGGTGAGGTCGCCGCGTGTCTTCTCCAGCATAGACCTCGCCAGGTCGCTCTTGCGACGCAGGCCCCTCGTTATGGCATCCGGATAATCGAAGAGCATCAGCAGATAATAAATCTCCTCGATCACTCCCAGGAAATATTCTCCTTCTTTTGCCCTGCCATTGCGTATCAGATCCAGTATATGACGTCGCAGCTCGCCGGTTGTATCGCCCAGCCCCACCAGGTAGTTCACCAGCTCCACGCCGATCTGTTCAGGCGCCAAGATCTCATGCCTGGTGGTGATGGAGTAGAAGGACCTCGCCTCTGCATACTCCTGCTCTGCCCCGTCCACAAATCCCGCATATCGCACGTCCTGATGGTCGGATAGTACCTCTCGGATCTTCTCTAGGCCCGATGCAGCCTCGTCCATGAGCCTCTCGGCCACCTCAAGATCTCCGCGATGCACAGACCTGATGGATGTGGAGCAGACGCGGATCACATTTCGAGAAAGGCGAAACGCCTCTTCTCGGGCCCGATCTTTGGACTCAAAGCTGGCCAGCATGCCCTCGGCGAGATTGTCGAATGTCAGCATTTGTTTCGTCCTTTTGCTATCCAATCTTCATCAATTTTTTGAGACGATTCACAGATCTCTGTCCCTCTTCCAGTGAGCGAGACTCGGTCACAATGCGGCCCTTGTAATCTCTCAGGCAAGAGACGACTTTTTTCCATGGCACAGTGCCATTTCCAACAGGCAGGTGCTCATCCCTCTCGCCATGATTGTCGTGCATGTGGATGTGGATGATCTTGTCCTTTAGCTTCAAGAAGTCCAACACATTTCCGTTGGTATTGGCGTGCCCCACATCGAATATAAACCCAACATTCTCCCGATCTACGGTCTCCAGTATCCCCAAGATCTCTTCGGGCCTTTTGCCCAAGACTGCAGGCATGTTTACCATGTTCTCTACGGCAATTTTGATGTCCAGATCTGCTGCTCGATCGCAGACCTGCTGGATGCCTAGTATCGCCTGGGACCAGGCAGAATCCTGCATTTGCATTCCCAGAGGAGAGAAGTGGCCTGGATGCAGTACAGCCAGACGGGCGAATTCGCTGGAGATGTCCAGGCAGCTCTTCATCTGTCGCACAGTCTCCTCCCAGATCGGTTGGTTCACGGATGCCAAGTTCAAGTCGGAGTACGGCAGATGAATTGTAATCGTGAGATCTGTGGTCTCGATGATCCTCTCGACCTCAACCAGGCTCTCAGGCGTGAGCTTCTGACGCCCTTCATTTACGATCTCCCAGCCGCTGTAGCCCAAGTCCTCAAGCTGATATGCCCAGTCGAAGGGCCGGTCCACGAGCCTGCTGGAGGAGAAGCTAAACATCTTCATCACCCTCGATTTCAAAGAGATCTTCCAGCTCGATCTCTCTGATCGGCACGCCCTTTTCCGTCTGGGGTGCCAGCCAGTCGATCACATGCCTGCCGCCTGTGATTTTCACATGAACCGACCCAAGCGGCTCCTCTTCAGGTGGAAAGCTCACCTTTCCCATTAAGGCTGCCTGCTTGTTGAGTTGGAACTGAATGGACTCGCCCACAAGGCTTCCAAGCATGACGGACCTGGCGGTATCCAGAATCTTCTGCCTCCTCAAGAGCTCGTGAAAGGTCTTCAGGGATTCGGGGCCATCGTAGGCCAGGATGCGGTCGTCGCGAATGTCCATGATCAGCCCGGGAAATATCTTTTCGATCGCCGAGACGACCTTCTCCACACACTCAGTGGGCCTGACGGAAGAGTACACAGAGACCTCGATCGTTCTCATCGCCTCTAGATATGACCTGTCTTGTATCTGAGGATGGCTGCGATGCCTCCAAATGCCTTGAAGAGCTGCTGTCCCTCCTCAAACTCCGAGGAGATGATCTTGACATCGGCTCCACACCTCTCAGCGAGCTTCGACAGATCTGACACAATATCCTCCTCCTCTGCGACTGAGAGGGGGCTGCCGCATTTTTGGCAGCTTCCCACTGGCGCCGACGCGCTCGTTCGGGTTTGGCTGTCGACAAAGTCGCAGCTTCGGTTGGTGCAGACGACCTTGGCACGGGTCTTGCGCAGATCCTCAGATAGAAGAAGAACCTCCACCGCTCCAAGCTCCAGGTTATGGCGAACCTCACTCTCTCCGTAAGCCGCCAGTCCCCTGTCGCTCACCAGCTCCTTCATGAACCTGCGCATGACCAACTTGTCTTGAGTGAGCTCCAGGTCCTGCAGCCTATCTTGAGCCGCATCCACAAGCTCGTACAGCCCAGACTCGTCTGTGTAGGAGACATCGAGAGCGTCCAGGACCTTTCGCTGCAGCTCATGGTGCAGGAAGCCTCCCTCCACGAACTCTTCTTTGGTTGGCGAGGGCCCACCGATCAGGATGCCCTGCAGGTCCTTGGGATCGATCGCAAGAAATGCGTCGTTGGCAGACTCTCCGATCCGGCTGTAGAAGTCATGAATTGCGATCAGCCGGAGCTGCTGGAATCTGTGGCTTGACTGGCCGCCTTTCCTCTGTTTGCCCGGCACCGTTGATGTTAGGTGCTTCAGGGGTTCGATGTACTTGCCTTTCAGCACTCCGATGGTCGCCTCGCGCCTATCCAGGACGATGAGCCCGAATGTTTTCTTGTCGGCCAACATCTCTTCCAGAGGCTCGAGCAGGAACTGGGAATCGCAGTGGTATCTATAGGTTACGATGGGGTCAGGCGGCTCCAGGGCTACGCTATACATCTCTGTCTTGTTGGCGCCTACATCAACGCTTCCGATGAAGAGGACCACGCCGTTCTTAGGAGGCTTTGGGATCAGCTTGAGGCGGGCCATGGCGGACTCAAGGGAGCTCTGAACGCTGAGCCTGGTAACCCTGGACTTGATGTTGGCAGCCTGTCCGTATTCCTCGCGTAGCTGCGCAGTGACATCCGAGATCTGCTTGTCGGGAGGAATATAGAGGGAGATGAGCTCAGTGCCCCTGCCCGTCTTGCTCCGCAATTCATCAAGAAGACGTTTGAACTCATATTTTTCCTGCGCGGTGAACTCCATTATAGCGAATCTCCAAAAAAACTGCTTGGGGCCAAGATATAAAAGGTTTCTTCAAGGGCATTTTTTGAAGCCATGGTTTTACTGCCCTGACATATTGAAACGCCCATGTGCCTTAGGACAAGGCCCACACGTGAGTGATGAAAAACGAGATCTATCGATGTTATGATCTCAGTTTTACATGTGAAATGATGCTTCATGATGTCGATAACTATTATTACTATCAAAATTATTCTTATTAGATATAAATATAACTCGAGCCTGAAATCTATATTTTCAAATAATAATCAGCGTCCTATGAGTCTGACATAGAAGCGCAAAAATTCGACTTATTCAAAAACTATATAAAGATATAAGTTATCTTATAATCTATGGATCAATTAGTTGTTCTCCAGGAGATTTACGCATCATTTTCCAGGGGTGGTGATGATCTCCAAAAGATTGATTCCAAGGGAATCGAGGGGTGCTGCCCGGATCAAGTAGGCAAGTTGCTGGAAGGCGCAAAAAGGGGAAGGATCGAGGAGGATACATGCGAAAAACTGGCTGACTGCCTTCAGGATGTTTATGAGATCAAGAGGCTGGGCGACATCTGCCGAAAGGCTGGGCTCTGTGGCCTTGCCTTAAAATCGTATAACAAGGCACTCTCCAAGAACCACGATCAAGAACTGCAGCCAGTGCTTCAAAACAACCTGGGACAGACCTATGCTCGGCAGGGAGATCTATCGAGAGCTGTAGTCTACTACCAAAAGGCGACCAGGGGGTTTGCTGCCATAGGAGATGGCAGCGGCATGGCCCATGTACTGGGAAACCTGGGCTCAGCATATCGCTGCCGCAAAGAGTGGGATAAAGCCATCGAACAATGCTACAGCAGCTTGAAGATCTTTGAGGAATTGGGAGACGAGCAGGGCATTTCGCAGATGAACGGGAGCTTGGGAAGGATATATGCCGAGATGGGCGAGTGCGATCTGGCCACCCGTTATCTCGAACGGAGTTTGACCGACTTTCGAAGGCTTGGCGACAAGAAGAGCGCTGCCTGGGTGCTCGATCGGCTTGGAAGAGTCGCTTGTGAGGGAAAGCAGTGGGACAAGGCTCTCGGATACTACAACCAGAGCCTCGCCCTCATGGAGGATCAGGGGCAGAGCCACAGCACAGGAATTGTGCTCTCAAACCTCGGAAGGATGTACTTGGAGATGGGAGATGCCACTGCTGCATGCGAGTCTCTTGAGAGAGCTGTACAGATGATTCCCAAGAGCATGCAGCCCGGCTACCAGAATGCCCTTTCAGGCCTGGCAGCAGCCTACAGTTCGCTTGCCAAAATGAACCTGCAAAAAGCAGAAGATGAGGATGATGATGCCGGAGAGGAGAGTTCAGCCAGGAAGCAGGCCTCCAAGTACTTTGCCCGTTCATCAGATCGATTCCAGGAATTGGCATCTTTGCTGAAGAGGGAGAATTGTGAGGTCGAGGTCGCAGCAGGAATTGCAAGAAGCTGCTCATACCTCTCCAGGATTTCAGCTCGAGTCCCGGACGAAGAGGCAGTGGCCCTTGCAGAGAGGGCAATTGCAGCCCTTGATAGCGCTATTGCGAACTCAGATGGTCAGAAGAAAAAACGAATTGAGAGCCTGAAGCGGTCCATAGCTGGGATGAAAGAGGCTCTATCCATTGGATTTCTCGGAAGCGAACCCTGGAGGTTGATGAGGGCAGTCACCAATTCCTGCGAGTATCTCGTGGGCGGAGCCTGCATCCCAGGTGAGGCCAATGGTTGCATTTGCGATGCCCTGCGAAATTTGAGCGCGAGCATGGAGGCTGAAAAGAACAAAAAGGATCCAGCAGATAGGCTGAAGGCTGCAGTCGGGGATCTGCAAAGAGCCCAGAAGCATCTTTCGGCTGGCAAGAGCGCGCTGGATGCGCAGAGCGCAGCAAAGATCGGCGAGGCTGCAAAGATCCTCGAGGCGCTTGTAGGCTCAGAAGACTGCCAGAGCCGGGCGGAATTGACCATAAAGGATAGGTTGAACTTCAGGCCGGAGAGGGATGTCCTGCTATTGTTGAGCAGCGTTCTGACAAATTACATTTTATCGTATATCGATGACGCAAATACCATCTACACCTGGGATGAGTCATTGAAATTGGTGCAAAGGCCGATCTCAAGTAAAAAGTCTCCCAGCCAGCTTTCTTGGGATCCAGCGCAGCAGATCGTTCTTGTCGATGCCAGGGAGACTGCTGAGGATGCAGCAAACCACGAAGAATGCTGGCTGGTCCCGGTGGAGGCCAGCGTAGCTTGTCCTTCCAGCGGACAGGTGCAGCTCTTCCGTGAAAGATCAGATGTGGCAGAGGCCGTCAAGCCTGAAGAGCTCAAACTGGTGAACGAGGATGTTACCAATGATGCAAACGAAGGGCCTCAAAGCAGTGTCGAGGTGAATGAGATATCTTCCAAAGCTGCCAAGTCCGGAGAAGAAGATGATCGATCAAATGTCGTAATGCTCGTCAAGGCTCTCGCGATGGTGGTGGTTCTGCTTCTGACGATAGATGCAATACTATATTTGATATAGTTTAAGATAATTGCTGCAAACGCAGGATGAAAAAGAAGCAGCTAGAGATATTACTGGAGCGGCTGGATGGATTTCCCAGTCCCTCGCCATTGCATGAGCAGTATTCAACGCCTGCATCCGTCGCCGCCGAGATGCTCTTTCATGCTTACATGCATGGCGATTTGGGCGTGGTTTGCGACCTGGGATGTGGGACAGGCATCCTTGCCATTGGAGCGGCTCTGCTCGGCGCGCGGGCAATCGGCGTGGAGATCGACCGCCAGGCTCTGGCAGAGGCTCGAAGAAATGCAAAAAAGCTGGGCGTTCATGTGGACTTTGTTTTGGGAAGTGTGAGCTCCATCTCTCTGAAGGGAATTGACACAGTGGTCATGAACCCTCCATTCGGCGCCCAGAGGGCGAGCGTCGGAGATCGCGCATTCCTTTCCAAGGCAATGGAGGTCGCAAAAACGATCTACTCTATTCATAACAAGGGAAGCGAAGGTTTCATTAGAAGGTTTGTAGAACCATGTGTGGTACAGGAGATCTATCGCATTCCATTCCAACTGAAGAGATGCTTCGAGTTTCACAGCAAGGACGTCAAGACCATCGAGGTTGAGCTTTATAGAATAACCTGTTAGATTTGTATTATTTGAGGAGTAAATGACGCAAGACTGCTTCGTGCTCCCTGGAGATGTAGTTGGATCCTCTGAGGAGTTCATTCCCGGAGATTACACCTATGCCAAGGGAGGATTGATTTTCGCTTCAACGACAGGCCTGACCAAGGTAGATTCCAAGACCAGGGCCGCTTATGTTATACCCAAGACGAATGCCCCGCCCAAGCTCTCTCATGGCGATATCGTGGTCGGGGAGGTCATCGACCTTAAGGACAGTCTGGTTATAGTCTCTCTGGCGTTCAAGAAAGGCTATGAGAGCCGTCCGCTTTCGGACGAGGAGGCCACCATCCACATCTCCAATGTGAGGAACTCCTATGTCAAAGACCTACGCCACCTTTTCTCTCTCCGCGATATCATTAAGGCCAAGATCATCGACGAAAGGCAGATGAGGCTATCTACAAGCGATGAGGATCTGGGAGTGATCAAAGCCTACTGCAACCGGTGCCTGACAGGCCTTGTGCGAAAAGATGGGAAGCTGGCCTGTCCCAATTGTGGCAACAACGAGACGCGCAAGATGAGCTCTGCTTACGGACTGGGTGTGGTTTAGTGATTTTGAAGATCATCAATAAGACTGATGACGAAGCTGTCATAGAGTTTGTGGGGGAAGGTCATACTATCCTCAACCTGCTGCGCACTGAGCTGCTGGCAGACCCGCGGGTGAAGATGGCTACCTATGATACTAAATTCCCAATCATGGACAATCCCGTCTTCCGCCTCAAGACACTGGGTGCAGACCCAATAGCCGTTTTGAGAGAGGTCACAGCTCGCATAATAGGCCAGTGCGACGAGTTCAGCAGCTTGTATGCAGAGGCTGTGAAATAGTTCGGCAAAAAGCTCTCTGCCCCGTGGCCAGGCCGAAATCTGGGAATATGCGTCGAGCGAATCGTCTCATCTCTGAGAAGAGCCCATATTTGCTACAGCACGCCTACAATCCGGTGCAATGGTATCCATGGGGAGACGAGGCCTTTGAGAGGGCAAAAAGAGAGGATAAGCCCATCTTCCTCTCTGTGGGATACTCCACCTGCCACTGGTGCCATGTCATGGCCCACGAGTCCTTCGAGGATCCTGAGGTGGCAGCTCTGATGAACAAGGCTTTTATTTGCATTAAGGTGGACAGGGAGGAGAGGCCGGACATTGACAATACGTATATGGCCATTGCCCAAGCAATGACAGGACGGGGTGGATGGCCTCTTACTATCATCATGACCCCCGACAAGAAGCCGATCTTCGCTGCTACATACATCCCAAAGAGAGGGCGCTTTGGGCAGATGGGAATGATGGAACTCATTCCCAGGATTCATACGCTCTGGGAAGGCAATAAAGAGGAGCTGCTGGCCTCTGCCGACGAAGTCCTGGAAGCTTTCAGTCAAACCCAAGCACCTGCGGTGGAATCTTGGAGACTTGAGTTAGATGCCATCATTGCCAGGGGCTATGATGGTCTGTCAGCGAACTATGACGCCTTGAACGGAGGATTTGGCACAGCCCCAAAGTTTCCTTCGCCGTCCAACCTTCTATTCCTTTTACGCTACTGGAAGCGAAGTGGCGATGATGCCGCTTTAGATATGGTAAAAACTACTTTGCTGGCCATGCGCATGGGTGGGATCTACGATCATGTTGGAGGGGGATTTCACAGGTACTCAACAGATGAGAGCTGGCTTGTCCCCCATTTCGAGAAGATGCTCTACGACCAGGCGATGCTTGCCATCGCTTATGTTGAGGCCTTTCAGGCAACCGGCAATGAAGTGTTTGCCAGGACTGCTCGAGAGATCCTTGATTATGTGCTGCGGGACATGACATCTGAGACGGGCGGCTTCTTCTCTGCCGAGGATGCTGACAGCGAAGGAGAGGAGGGAAAGTACTATCTCTGGACCGCAGATGAATTGAACAGCTCCCTGGAAAAAGAAGAGATGCGGCTGATGGTCAGGCTCTTCGATGTGCATGAGAGCGGCAACTATGAGAGAGGACGAAATATCCTGCGCCTCCGGTCTGCACCGCAAGATGCGGCGTCTGTGCTGAAGATGGATGAGAAGGAGCTGCAAAATCGGCTAGAGAAGATCAGGCTCAAGCTCTTTGCCGTCCGCGAGAAGAGAGTTCGTCCAATGAGGGACGACAAGATCCTGACCGATTGGAATGGCCTGATGATAGCTGCCTTTGCGATGGCTGCGCAGGCCTTGCAAGAGCCAAAATATGCCTCTGCCGCCATGAGATCTGCGGATTTTATTCTGAAGGAGATGCGAACAGCCAAATGGCGGCTGCTGCATCGCTACCGCGGTGAGGCTGGCATTCAGGCCAACTTGGATGATTATGCGTTCTTGATCTGGGGATTGATCGATCTTTATGAGACTGTCTTCGATAGGAAGTACCTACAGGCAGCCTTAGAGCTGAACCAGGTTATGTTGCAGCACTTCTGGGACGATAAGCAAGGTGGTCTCTTCTTCACCCCAGATGATGGATCTGCTATTTTGCTGCGCAAAAAGGAGTTTTACGATGGAGCTGTGCCGTCAGGAAATTCTGTTGCCATGCTCAATTTGCTCAGGCTGGCGCACTTCACAGGCGATCTTGCGCTGCAAGATGCTTCAGAGAAGATCGCCCGAGCAGCAGTCGGCGCAGCAGGCAACAGGCACACTGGCTACGCCATGCTTCTTTGTGCTCTGGACTTTGCCCTGGGACCTTCCATTGAGATCGTCCTGGCTGGAGACAGGGATGACGAAGATATCCAGAAAATGCTGCAGGCCATAAGAGTTCGTTTCCTTCCCAACAAGATAGTGTTGTTGAGATCTGATGAGCAGATAGGAATGCTAGCAAAGTTCGCAAAAAATATGTCCCAGTTAGATGGAAGGGCGACTGCCTATGTGTGCTCTGGACAGCGCTGCCATCTCCCCACCACAGATCTGAAAAAGATGCTGGATCTACTTGCGAAATCAGGCGAGTAACTGAGATCCGGAAAGTCCTATATCCTCAGAGCTGACTTATGAGATTGGAAAAGACTGGGAGGCTAAGGGCTAGATGAAAGACAGAAAGCTCCTCGACGATTTTAAGAAGATGTATCCTGAGAAGTTTGCGCAGCAAGAAGAGATCTTCTCCCACATTCACGCTGGAGATCGGATCTTTATTGGAACTGGCTGTGGCGAGCCTCAGTATCTTGTCCAGGCGCTGGTCGAATACGTCAAGAACCATCCTAAGGCTTTCTTCGACGCCGAGCTCATTCACGTCTGGACCCTGGGCGTTGCGCCTTACACCGATGAAAAGTTCCAGGAGAACTTCAGGCTCGATTCGTTCTTCGTAGGGGACAGCACCAGGAATTCTGTGAACAGGGGCGCTGCGGACTACACGCCCATCTTTCTCTCGTCTGTCCCGGATCTTTTCAGAAGAGAGCTTGTGCCCGTGGACGTTGCACTGATCCAGACCTCCCTGCCAGACAAGCACGGCTACGTCAGCCTGGGAATAAGTGTAGACGTTGTTAAATCCGCTGTAAAGGCCGCCGGGCTTGTAGTGGCTCAGATAAATGCGAATATGCCGCGCACTCACGGCGATGGCTTCGTAAATATAGCGGACATCGACTTCGTCCTCCCACATGACGAGCCACTGCTCGAATACTCCGTCAAGGCCCCAAGCGACATTGTTCAGAGGATTGGAAGATATGTGGCCCGCATCATAGAGGATGGCTCTACAATCCAGGTGGGTTACGGGCTGATTCCCGATGCTGTGGTCGCAAATCTCAAGGAGAAGAAAGATCTGGGAGTGCATACCGAGCTTTTGAGCGACGGCATCGTCGAGCTCATGAGGGAGGGCGTGGTCAATAACAGCAAAAAGAGCCACAATCCCGGCAAGACCATCGCCTCCTTTTGCATGGGTAGCCGGGAAACGTACGATTTCCTGGACGAGAATCCGGCCATAGAGTTCAAGAGGATAGATTACACCAACAATCCCTTGATCATTGCCAGAAATTACCTCATGACCGCCATCAACAGCGCCATGGAGATAGATCTCACAGGCCAGGCCACCGCAGAATCGATCGGAGGAACATTCTACAGCGGAATCGGAGGTCAGGCTGATTTCATGCGAGGCGCAGTCCTTGCCCAGGGCGGAAAGACCATTCTTGCTCTGCCCTCTACAGCCCTCAACGACAGCGTCTCACGCATTGTGCCTGTGCTGCAACAGGGTGCGGGAGTCACTCTTACGCGGGGGGATGTTCAATACGTTGTTACGGAGTACGGCATCGCCTTCCTGCACGGAAAAAATATTCGAGAGAGGGCTATGGATCTCATCGCCATCGCTCACCCCAAGTTCCGGCCCTGGCTGATCGAAACCGCCCGCAAGATGACTCTGATCTACAAGGATCAGGTCTTCATTCCGGGCGAGAAGGGCATGTATCCAGAGGAGCTGGAGATCTACAGGACGACCAGACGAGGAGTGAATATCCTTCTGCGCCCTGTGAAGATCGCCGACGAGCCAATGCTCAAGGACTTCTTCTATGCGCTCTCCGAAGACAGCATGTATTTGCGATTCTTCTCTGCCAGAAAAGACATGCCTCATCGGAGGCTGCAGGATTTTGTGGTCGTGGACTACAGCAAGAAGATGGAGATACTGGCGATAATCGAGGAGAAGGAGAAGGAGGTCATCGTTGGCCTGGGGCAATATGAACTGAATCCTGCCTTGCATATGGCAGAAGTAGCTCTGGTGGTGAGGGACAACTACCAGGGGAAGGGCGTGGGCACAGAGCTTCTTTCGTACCTTGCTTATCTGGCCCGCAGGCAGGGCCTGCTCGGATTTGTGGCCGATGTGCTGGTGGAGAACAAACCCATGATTCACCTCTTCGAGAAACTTGGATTTTATACTGAGAAGAGGCGCGAAGAAGGGGTATGGGAGATGCGCATGTGGTTTAGAAGCTCTCAAGAGCATGAAGTGGCATGAGGCGGGGATCTACTCATGAGATCAATGAGAATTTGATATATGGGAATATCTTAGGATCTCGTTTGGATCTTATGGCAGAGGTCAGTCGCATTGCGCACTCATCTCCTCTCGAGAATAATGGTTGCCTCACGTCGAAGATGTGACTGGCGGCCTGGGAAATTCTCGAACGCCACAGCTCCTGGGTCTGCGGCTCCACCAAAAGGCCTGATCCAACAACGCCCCTGCAGTGTGGAGAGTTGCATTTGCACATCATAGTCCATTGAAATGAGCTATAAAATAAACCGTAATCGATTGTGATCTCCTCTCCAGCCTGGATGTCTTTGGCAGCAATGTCGCAGTAGATGCCGTCGACAAATAGGGAGAGGATGTTGGCATCGCAGCTGTGGTTTGCGTCTCCGTCGGTTACCACCCAATTGCCATCCTCATCCTCGACTCCAAATTTATATATTCTTTCTTTTTCATCATCTGAAAGGGAGAGAAACTCTGTCTTTAAAAGATAATTATCTTCACTACTATGATAATAGATAATGGTTCCTTCGGGCACGAATTCTCCGGAGAATATTCCCACTCCATCAATCTTACTACTATCTTTATAAATTTTAACCAAGTACATAAAGGACCTCTAACTGTGTTGCTCTCAATTAACAAAATGGAGAAGATCTATATAAGAATATTGCTTTAACTAAATATAATTTTCTAAATAAGATAGACTTTGGAGGACTCCAAAAAAAGCCACTTCGGAATGGATAACTTTGAAACGGATATATTGTTATATCAGAAGTTAGAATAAGTATACAGCAAATTATTGAAAAAGAGACACGGAAGGGGGGCTTTGGAAATGCATTCTCTTATAGAGGCAGCAGCAGATGGCAAATCCTCAGACTCCTGCACAGCCAATGCAGAGGCTAAATCATATGCAGAATTTTGGAGTCCACCTTTTGGCTATTCGCTGGTGGCAGGATTGCTGTTGCTCATCTCTTTTGCCTTCGGCACTGTGCTATTTATCAATGATCAAGATGCAACAACAGCATTCACCGATATCGGATCTGTTATAATCGACGGCCTGGTTACATTGGCTTTGTTTTACGGTGCCAAGTGCTCTTACATTGAAGGAAGAACAGTCTACCTGGCCTGGATGATGATGGCCCTCTCAAGGCTCTCCTTTACTATCGGAGACGGAATCTGGGCTTATACAGAGCTCGTCCTGCATGAGAGTCCATTTCCTTCTCTGGCAGATTATTTTTATATATTAAGCTATCCGCTATTCCTATTCGGCATTCTTATTCTTCCCAGCATAAAATTTACCTCAAGCGAGAGGCTGAAGATGGTGCTGGATACAGGAATTGTGATGATCTCTGCAGTTCTTGTCTTCTGGAGCCTTATCATCGCCCCCACTATTCAGGACTCAGCGGATGTCGACGTCCTTACTCTGATGCTCTCAGTAGCATATCCCGTAATGGATCTGATCCTTCTATTCGCCGTTCTGGAGCTGATCTTCAAGAGAATTTATCGGAGAGATCAAAACTCGTTATTATTTCTCGCCGGCGGAATTACATCTCTGATTGTGGCTGACGCCTTTTTCTTCCAGCAGACCCTTGAGGGGACGTATGTCTCCGGAGGGTTTTTGGATTTTGTCTGGCCTGTTGGATATGTCTTGATCGGCCTCGCAGGGATGTCTCAGGTGGATGCCATTCACAAAGGCTCCTTTGCATCCTATCAAACAGATCAGCCAAAATATGGCCAGTTGACCTGGCCTCTTTATCTGCCATATTTTTGTGCAGCTGGCGCTTTTACATTGCTCGTCTGGAGCCATGAGCACTCCATTGGCCTGTCTTTCGACACATTGTCCTGGGCAGTGGGCTGGATCATTGGACTTGTAATAGTGCGCCAGGTCCTTGCATTAAATGAGAACGCTCAACTCTATCGTAGCGCGCAACAGGATCTTTTGGAGAGAAAACTTGCGCAGCAAGAGATCATCCGCCTAAACGAAGAACTGGAAGGCCGCGTAGCTTCGCGCACTGCGCAGCTTGAGGCTGCCAATAGGGAGTTGCAAAATGAGATTCAAGAGCGGACGCTGGCCGAAGCTGCCATGGTGGATTCTGAACGGCGGCTGGCAGATATCATCAATTTTTTGCCGGACGCGACATTCGTTATCAATAAAGACGGCGTGGTAATCGCATGGAACAGGGCTATTGAGAAGCTCACGGGCATCAATGCAGAGGATATGCTTGGAAGAGACAATTATGAATACGCCCTGCCTTTTTACAAGAGACGGCGGCCCCTTCTGATAGATCTTGTATTAAAACCCAATTTGCAGTTCGAAGAGACTTATGCGACAATAAAGAGAGAGGAAGATGGCACTTTGGTCGGAGACGCTTTTATTCCCGATATTAACGGGAGGGCAATCTATCTCATGGGAAGCGCAGCAGTTCTTTATGACTCGAGGGGTCAGGTCTACGGCGCGATTGAGTCCATGCGTGATATCACCGATCGAAAGCTGGTTGAAGAAGATCTGAAGAGCGCCAAAAATAGGGCGGAACTGGCCATGAAGGCGAAATCTGAATTCATGGCAAACATGAGCCATGAGATACGCACGCCATTGAATGCAGTGATCGGAATGGCTGGGTTGCTCATGGAGACGGATTTGAAGCTTGAGCAGCGCGATTACTTGGAGACAATTCGCAACAGCGGGAATGCACTGCTCTCCATCATCAACGACATTTTGGACTTCTCCAAGATAGACGGTGGAAAGATGGTGCTGGCTAGCAGGAGATTCGATCTGCAAAGCTGCATAGAGATCGCCATCGATCTGGTGGCTGCCAAAGCTGCAGAGAAGGGCCTGGAATTGGCATATTTCCTCGAGAGCGGTGTGCCGCATGAGATCATCGGCGATGAGACCCGCCTGCGTCAGATCTTGATCAATCTCTTGGGGAACGCAGTTAAGTTCACAGAAAAGGGTGAGGTGGTACTGTCAGTGAGCTCAGGCCCAGCAGAAAATGGAAAGATCGAGCTCCACTTTTCTATCAAAGACACAGGAATAGGAATATCTCAGGAAGATATTGGAAAGCTTTTTCAATCTTTTTCCCAGGTTGATTCCTCAACCACAAGATATTATGGCGGGACAGGCCTTGGCTTGGCCATAAGTCGGAGGCTGGCTGAGATGATGGGCGGAAGGATTTGGGTTGAGAGCGAGCTTGGAAGAGGAAGCACCTTCCACTTCACCATAATATCCGAAGCCGTTCATGAAAAAGAGCCTCCTCAACCTCAGGACTTGATTCTTTGCGGCAAGAAGGCAATCATTGTGGAGGGCAGCGATTCAGTCAGGAACATGCTCGTCAAGGTTCTTTCATCCTGGGGAATGGTGGTTGTGGCGTCGAGCAGCGGCAAGGAAGCTATGGATATGCTGGCAGGAAAAGTCTATGATTTTGTCATCATCGATGCAAAGCTGCCAGATATGAGCGGTCAGGACCTTGCAAGGGATATCCGGTTCGTCAAGGGATGCGATGCACCTATTGTGATAATGGTTCCCATCGGATGCAAAATTCTTCGAGAAGCATTTGTCTCAGGTTGGTTAAGCAAGCCTATCAAACCCATCCAGCTCCGCGACCATCTGATCAAGCTTCTCACACCCAAGAGCACAGTGGTGTCAGAGTTTAGGCCCAAGCCTGCCAAGCCAGTCGAGGAGCATGGCCTGACCCTTCTGCTGGCGGAAGACAATCCCGTGAATCAAAAGGTGGCTCTTGGCATGCTGAGGCGCCTTGGATACACTGCAGATGTAGCCTCAAATGGCTTTGAAGTTTTACAGGCAATTGAGAAAAAAACATACGATGTAATCCTCATGGACATCCAGATGCCGCAGATGGATGGATTGGATGCCACGCGCAAAATCCGGGGGCGCGAAAACTTGGCAAACCAGCCATGTATCATAGCTATGACTGCCTATGCACTGGATGGCGACCGAGAGGAGTTCTTGAATGCAGGCATGAATGATTACATAAGCAAGCCCATTCGAATTGAGGAGCTGAAAACGGCTCTTGAAAGATGCAGCTTGGCCAGGAAAGTCAAAGAGAAATGCAGCTAGTCCATCATCTGGCAGACATCTCCTCCACCGTCCTGCCGCTGAGCACCGACCTTGGCTCTGCCTTGAGGATGTCGCGGGACGCGTCCGCCAGCTCGTCCTTCATCTTGACCAGTATCCATCCTCGCGCCGTTCGGGTGAGTGCATAGCCGCCCTTCAGCTTCCTGCCTTCCAGCCAGATTGCGATGTGGCCATTTTCCAGGGCATCTTCAAGGGGCACTCTCTGGCCATCTTTCTCGGTGATGTTTCTGTAGTATCCCGCATCCCAAACGATCACAGTGCCAGCCCCATACTGACCTTCTGGAATGACGCCCTCGAAGTTGGCATATTCCAGGGGATGGTCCTCTGTCTCTATTGCCAGGCGTTTATCTTTGGGGTTTGTGGAGGGGCCTTTTGGAACTGCCCAGGACTTAAGAGTACCATTAACCTCCAGCCTCAGATCATAGTGAAGGCTGCGAGCATAGTGCTTCTGTACCACGAATATCTGGCTGCCTGAGGATATGCTGTCGCCTGAGGGCTCAGACGTGACGCGAAAGTCCCTCTTCTTTTTATACTCTGATAGCCGATCTTCAGGGAACATCAAAGTCTCTCGGCCTCTGCATAATTTAAATGTTTTCACATCCAGGAAAAATAGGATATCTGGCTACTCCAGTTGATTTATCACTATGGTATCAGATATCCTATTGAATAAACGCTGCCTGCTCTCTCGAAAAGCAAACCAGCATGCAAGGCAGTCAAACGGAAGCAAAAATGCCTTTCCAAAGGCCTGCGTTGCTGCATCTCTAAACCTGATGCTCTCCCCGAGAGGGCCAGTCACAACGATCTTCATGACCATCTTTCCCACCGACTGACCTCTATAACCCTCTAATGCGGTCCAATAAATGAACAATAAAGCTGCTAACATAAAAAACCCTTCAAGGCCAAATGCATCTATTTTCAATACGATCAGAGCTCTGTGCCACAGAATGCCCATGAGGAGAACATCGATCAACCAGGCCCAAAAGCGGCTTTCCCAACTCGACAGCACTACTATCTCAACCATTCAAACTCCCTTCGAGACAATCCAAAATTACTCACCTTGGCTCCAAAAAAATAGGAGGAGCCTGTTCTAGACAGTTTTTTTCTTTTTCATCTTTTTGTGCATATATCCACCCGCTGCGATGATTATTATGAGAACTATCATCACAGGCAGAATCAGAGATGCAGATGCAGCCTTTACCACCACAGGTATCTTCATGCTCTCAGAGATGACTGTGTCGC
>MVQH01000076.1 GCA_002067755.1 Methanosaeta sp. PtaB.Bin018 | reverse complement strand
GCAATACGATTACTGGAGAGATCGGGGTACACTGTGGCTAAGGCTAATGCTTAGATTAGGAGAATTTTCATACCAAGAGGGATGCCATATTGGTTTGTCACCATGCTTACAATGAACTGTTTCAGGTCCCATCGACCATCTTTGGGATGGCCAAAGGCTATTTCGATGGCAGACTGGCAGTCATCTCCTTCATACTGACCATGGACGCTGAAGCTTGTGGTATCTACATGAACGAGGTGGGTGCCAAAGGCCAGCTCTTGCATACATTTCATGGCGATCAGGTTAAAGAGGCGTGTCGAACTAAATCGACTGATGCGGTCAAGGGTCCTGCCAACTGCGTCTTCATTGAAGTCTTCCGGGATTACACCAGGACCAAAGAGCCTTTCTGTTGCTAAATGTTTAAAGTATGTCGGAAATATGTACAGCCTGCGCTCTACAAAGCCCAGCCCATTGAGGACTAAGCCCTTTATTATCGCTGAATGTTTCAGCTTGCATTCGCGTGTCTTGGGTATTGCTTCGTCAATGACTTCTGAAATACCCAATTCGTCAAATATTCCTGCCACTAATCCCAGATGGTCAATCGATAGCGTCGATAGCTTCATACAAGTCCCTTCAGTCCCTTTCGCTATCAGAAAGCACTTTCAAGGATAAAAATGTTTCAGATTCGAAGGTTTACCTGCGGGATGTGGGATAAAAGCTAAAAAATTAAAAAAGGAATTGATCTCAGGATGAATGATGTTTTAAAGCAAGGTTTTTAGGAATCCTCCATTGGCAAGCAGTATATATAACAGAGGATTATATGCAGCTATGGCCTTTTGGCTTTGCATACTTAATAGGGAAAACTTTGAGGCAATTAAAGAAAAACATATCTGGGGCGTGGTGGAGCGCCACAAAAAGCAGCTAAATAAGGCGAAGCCTGGGGAACTCTGCGCATTCTACCTTATTGCTGATGGTGCTGGAGATAACAGGAAAGAGCCAGTGATTGGCGGCATCGCTGAAATTGCCTCAGAGCCGTACGAAGATTACTCAGATATTTTCCCATCTAAACGCAATCCTTCCGAATTATATCCATATAGGGTCGGGCTTAAATCCATTGAGATCTTCGAGCCTTACGTGCCCTTTAAACCGCTTATTTCCCATTTGAGTTTTATAACAAATAAGAAAAACTACTCAGGTCATCTTCTGGGCAAAGCTATGAGAGAGATACCTGAAGAAGATATGAAACGGATCTATGAGTTGCAGTCTTGACCAAAAATTTAATTTGGATTCATTTCTAATAGTCTTAGCGAGGGACGGATGGCCGAGGAGATTGAGATAAGTATAAGGCAGAAACTGAGAGAGGACTTCGTATCAGGTAAGTCAAATGCGCTCACAGACGAGGCTCTCCTTGAGCTGCTCTTAAGCTATGCTCTCAGCCGAGGGAATCCTGAACCGCTAGCTCGTAAGCTAATCCTAGAATTCGGCGGATTGGATAACGTTTTATCTTCCGATTTTGATACACTCTGCAGGGTAAAGGGAGTGAAATCATATACAGCAACACTATTAAAGCTCGCTGGTTATCTTCGCTCCGATGGAATTGCTAAAGACCAACAAAGCGGAGCTTCCAGGAAGCCCCAGCAAAACCTAATTGAGTTCCAACCATTATCAAATCAAAAACCAGTGTCGATATCGCAGAAAGAGAAGCCATTTCCCAAAGCTACTGCAGCCAAGCATAAAAGCGATCTTTTCACTAACTCGGTTCTGAAAGAAGCCATCGAGATCCTGCCAAGTTTGCCCGATACAGAAGATTTAGGTAAAATCAGGGCCTTTCTCAAAGAGAATCTCCCCTTCAGCGGTCAGAATACTAGGGATAGATACGTTCCCTATATCGTGAACAGGTTGTTTCCTGATGGCAAGGCGGATCAGGCGCTGAGATCTTTTGCCAGGATATACCCTGGGTCCCAGGAGCTTCGAGACGCTTGTTTCTATCGGTTCTGCAAAGCAGAGCCTTTGATGTTCGCCATTTGCAGCGACCTGTTGATTCCTGCCATCGGTTATGGCCGCCTGGACAGATCAAAGATAAGAGAATATTTAGTCAGACGCTACCCCTCAGCCAAGGTTATAAATTTATCCGCCAAGGCAATAGTTAATTCACTTGTAGCTGGCGGTGTGGCTCAATCAGATAGAAAGAAGATATGTTTTAGTTACCGCGATCCATTGATGGCCTCATTGGCCTTTGCGATTCACAGCGAGTTCCCGCAGCCTGGGATGTACGATATCTCGACCTTAGAGAATAGCACGGCGATAAAAGCTATGCTCTGGAATCCCGATAAACTGCTACCTGGTATTTATGAACTGAGGAATCAAGGAATTCTGGCAAAGGTCTCAGAGATCGACAGGTTTAGGCAGTTCACCACCAAGTTTACCATAGAAGAACTTGTCGAATACTTTAGGCAAAGGAGAATAATCTAATGAGTGCGACCTCGTTTAGGATTTTAGTCCCGTTTTTTCAACTAGCTTTCGTAATAGGACAGATTATCCAACCGAAGTAGGCATAAAGGACTTATTACCTCATTGCTCGATGTGACGACCCTCAGGAGATTTGCTGATTACTGAAAGGACTTTATGGGAGGGATGCACGCATAAAGGATACTGAAATCATAGAGGCAATTATAGCTAAGCTATCAGTTGATGTGGGAAGACACCTCTATGGCATAGTCGGAACTTACAGAACGCTGGATAGGTTTGCAGACCGCCTGCAGGAGGCAAAGACCTCTGATGGTCAGCCGTTCCCTGCGCCGACATCGGTGAATAAAGGAATTCTAAGTGCCATCCCAGACGATGAGTTCAGAAAGCTGGTAGAAAACGAGGCCAGGAAGCCCGAGCCTACCAAAGCCCACATCAATCGAGCCTTTGAGAAGTTCCTGCGCCATAGTCTCATGGAGAACGGCTTGGTTGTGCTTTCCAACCTGGAGCTTGTCTTCGCCTATGATGTGGATCTAAATCCCCTTCGCACTTTGGCTACCGACCAGCAGAGAGTAATACTGCTATTGCCCGGAAGGAGAGCTGGCGATAAGATAATCATGTTCTCCGAGTCAGGAGAAGATAGCTACCTGCTGCCCACCAACCTAATTGCTGACGATCATATATGGAGCTTGAACGAGAGACCATGATAATGGAGCCGTATATTCCTAATAGACTGCCTCTTCAGACCATCGACTGGGAGATGCATGTTTCCTTTATCGGCAAGGCAAATGCAGCACTTGCCAGATATGACGGAATCCTCCTCGGAATTATCAATCCCCAGGTGCTTCTCTCTCCTCTGACTACTCGTGAAGCGGTGCTATCCTCTCGGATTGAAGGCACTCAGGCATCTCTGGAAGACGTCCTGCAGTACGAAGCCGATGTGGGAGCGCTGTCTGAAGAGAATGGAGGGAAGGATACACCAGAAATCAGGGATATTCATGAGATAATCAACTATCGGAAGGCCATGAGCGCAGCAGTTGAGGGGATGAAGAAGCATCCACTTAGCATAAATACGATTCGAGACCTACACCGTATCCTCTTGACAGGGGTTAGAGGTAGAAACAAGGACCCAGGGGAGATCAGGCGCATTCAGAATTACATCGCCCCGCCAGGCACTCCTATTGAGCGGGCAACCTTTGTTCCCCCGACCCCACCCATGATCATGGATGCGCTCTCAAACTGGGAAGAATACCTGCACAGCGATGAAAGGGATGCTCTGGTCCAGCTAGCCGTCCTAAAGGCTCAGTTTGAGCTGATCCACCCCTTCCTGGATGGCAATGGCCGTATCGGTCGGATGCTTGTACCATTGATCCTATACCATAAGAAAATTCTCTCCAGCCCCATGTTCTACATCAGCGCATATCTGGAGAGGAACAGTGACGTTTACTATGAGCGACTGCGGGCGATATCCAACGAAGGTGATTGGAACGGCTGGATATCGTTTTTCCTTAAGGCACTTGTGGAGCAGGCAGATGAGAACAGCCGCAAAGCAAGGGCGATCCTTGCGCTTTATAATAGCATGAAGCAGCGGGTACCTGAGATCACGCATTCCAAATACTCAATCAAAGCAATAGATGCCATGTTTTCCAAGCCGATATTCAATTCCAATAGCTTTGCTGTGAAGTCAGAGATTCCAATGGTAAGTGTGAAAAGGATGCTGCGTGAGCTAAAGGAATGCGGCATACTCGGTGTCTTGCGTGAGGGAAGAGGAAGACAGCCAGCCACTTATGTATTCTCAGAGTTGATCGAAATTGCTGAGCGAGAGGAGGCATGATATATCCCAGTTTGTGGATCATCATTTATAGTTTATGATCCACAACCGAGTTTGTGTTCAGCATATGATCCACAAATTTGTTTGCGGATCATAAAGTCCCTATCTGTAGTCCACAAAGAAGTTTGCGGCTAATGGTCCTGGATAGTATATGATTTATAAACTCCGTTTATGCGTTATCAACGTAACTCTGTGACACAAATAAAGTTAGCATGCAATACATGACTGCTCAGAAGAGCGGATTTAAAAAGAGAGGGTTTGAACTGAGGGCATCTAGGATTCATATCCAAGTTGGGTCTAGATTGTTTGGGAGGTGTTGATGAGACGTGAGTCGCTTCTAGAGTTGCATTATATTGCTCATTTTGATAACATTATCTCTATTTATCAAGAAGGAATCCTCTCCCACAATAAAGCCGAATCTATTCCCCATAACTCGGTTGCTTCTGAGATCATTCAGGATCGAAGAAGGTCAAAATCGGTCCCCGGCGGTAGACACCTGCACGACTATGTGAATCTGTATATCCATGGGCGAAATCCAATGCTGTTCAAGCTGAAGCATAAATATGGATATTCGGAGTTATGCATCCTGAGCATTAGTCCCGAAGTTCTTAATATGCCAGGAGTCATTATCTCCAGCTGTAATGCAGCCAGCGATTACGTCCTTTTTGAGCCTGCGCCAGAAGGACTTGATATTGTCGATGAGGAATTAGTCTTTGCAAGATACTGGACTCATCCGGATCAGGTTGAACAGTGGAGGCGTGCATCCATTAAGTGCGCAGAAGTGTTGGTGCCAGACCATGTTGATGCAGAGTTCATTGCAAAAGCATATGTGTCATGCAGCGATAGCAAGATAATGCTAGAAAGAATTATGAGGGATGCGGGACTAAACTTGAATGTGGCTGTAAATACGTATCTGTTCTTTGGGTAGAGGTGTCAATCCATGAAGGAGCAAGTTGAGGTGATAAAGGGAGACCTGTTCGAGTCTAGAGCTCAGACACTGGTTAACACCATCAACTGCGTCGGAGTCATGGGGAAGGGCCTGGCACTTGAGTTCAAGAGGCGTTATCCTGGGATGTATCAGGATTATGTTAAGCGGTGCAAGAAAGACCAGGTCAAACTGGGAGAGCCTTACCTATTTCGTGGACTGGAGCTACCACAGATCCTCAACTTTCCGACCAAGGGCCACTGGCGCTCTGTATCCCGATTAGAGGATATCGTACATGGGCTCGACTATCTCGAAAGGCACTATAAAGAGTGGGGCATTACATCAATTGCGGTCCCATCTTTGGGATGCCAGCAGGGGCAACTTGACTGGAGAGCTGTATTGCCCGTGCTTTACCGATATCTAAGCCGCCTGGATATACCAGTGGAACTCTATGTGCCAGCGGAGGTATCCAGAGAAGAGGCTCTTGTGGCATTAGGCCTTGCCATCAGGATGCAACCAGCTAAGGCATCCCCCTCAGATAGGCTCAAGCCTGCATGGGTAGCTCTGGCGGCTATTCTCGATATCATTGAGCGCGAACCTTACCATCACCCCGTTGGCCGGATCAGGTTTCAGAAGGTCGCCTACTTCGCAACTGAGCTGGGGCTGCCCACGGGTCTCAATTACCGGCGTTCCAGCTTTGGACCGTTCGCTGATGAGCTGAAAGGCGTTCTCACCAGGCTGGTCAACAACGGCCTAATCCGTGAAGAGCGGAAAGGCAATATGTTCGAAGTCAAAGTCGGGCCTGCCTTCAAGGATATTCTTCCCATGTATCAGGAGGATTTGGAGGCTTGGAAGCCGATAATGGACCAGGTGGCAGATCTCCTTCTGCGTACATCAACAGATCAGTCGGAGATTGCAGCAACAGTGCATTTCACAGCAAGGGCTTTGCAGGATTTCGAGGATAAGAGGCCAACAGAGCGAGAGGTTCTTGATGCGGTGATGAGGTGGAAGCAGAGGCGAAATCCGCCACTGGAAGAGGGTGAAGTGGCTGTTGCCATCCGCAATCTTGCCGCTCTGCGCTGGATCGATGTCGTTCCGAGCAGCGATCTGCCGCTTCAGGGTGATCCTGTTTTCGAGACTATGATACTTGAGTGATGGCCCTTTTAAACTGCATGGAAAGGCGAGCGAAGAGCGAGAGACTAGGGATTCTCAGTTTGGCAAAATTTTCCCCGCCTTTAATACCTTGGAGATGTAATCAGGACTATAACTCTTCTTGGCGTTGTGGACGGCCTCGGCCAGTTTGCTATCCTCTACCCCGAAGTTGTCTTTGAGATATAGCGCAGTAGCTATCAATGAGAGATCTTTTGCCGTGAATTTGCCAAACTGCGTTACAGCTTCATCTACTGCTTGCCGCTCATCTCCATCGAGAAGAGCAACGAACCTGTCAGCATCTGTAGTCGGTTCTATAAAGTATCCTTCATTATCCTTCCAGGTTATTTTTACTATGCCATTTTTCTCTGCGAAGCTCAGTTCTCCCGATAGCTCCGAAGAGTATGGGCCGTAATGGTACATGGAGAAGTCAAATCTTGCGATATTATTCCTTGTGAGCAAGTACATAATCTTCTGGATTATCGTCTTTCCTACCTGTTTGCCCGGATATTCCTCACTCAGCCTCTTTACCAGATAGCCTATCATTCCGGATGATTTGAAAATGCTCTCATCATGATTCAAGTCCCCGCTCAATTTAAAACCTCCTTTGCCCTTATTCTATCTTCCGGCCTCACATAAATCCTTATTTGTTTTACTTCGCCCATATTTTTTACAATAGATGAAAAATGGGAGAGCGGGCGAGCGTTTTTCTCATCACCAGATATGATCATTATCTCCCTATCGCCATTTTTGCTATTGCCGAGCTTATACCATAATCTCTCTGACTTGTCTTCGTGGAACCAAAGCCCTGATTTCTCAAGGTGCGACTTCATTTCTCTTAGCTCCGTTTCGTCCTCCTGATTCGGCACTTCAGGCGTCGAGTAGACCTCCCTAATATGGTTTCTATTTATGATCGAAAGGCAGTCATGATCATCTTTCTGGTTCAGGAATCGGCCCCACATCGCATAATCATCAAGGCTTAAAAACTCCTCGATCGATTCAATTCCAGGGAGCTTTTCGCCATTGAGAGTTTTCTTCATTGCATTCCTGAGATGATAATCAAAGGCTCGTCTAGTCTTGTGGAAATAAACCTGGGCAAACATCTGATATCTGGCAATCACTACAGCCTCTGCCACATGCCAGCCATCCCTGCTCACACCAAGAATAACCTCATCTGTCTCAGGATCTATACCCAGAGCAAGGGTATTCATCAGCCTGGAGTTATCGTAAACCCCGTATTTGACTCCGATATGATATGAATCCCTCAGGAGGTAGTCGCCTCTGTCGGCATCAAGCTGGCTGGATATCAGGACCCTCCAAAAGATGCTCTCTCCAATTACCTCCGTATTTCCTTCAATGAGGGCTGCAACCTCTTCCGCCTCTATTCTGCAATTTCTCTTATTTATGGGATGAGCTTCAATTACATTCTTCAGTAAATTCTTTATAATTGTAGTAGTATAATCCTCATGTTTATAAGGCTTATTTCTTTTGGGATTTGTCGGCAGAATATCCTCCGATGCATGTGAGAATGGTGCGTGCCCTACGTCATGTAGCAACGCCGCTAACCTGATGAGCTGCCTATCTTTTTTAAGCCCTATATCATTGTAGCTAAGATGGTCCTCTAGCATCCTTTTATTATTATTCACTATGGAATCGTACCTCATGGTGGCAAGGTGCATCACTCCCAGAGAGTGCTCAAATCTAGTGTGGACAGCACCAGGGTAAACCATCTCCGTCAGTGCGAGCTGCTTAATGCGCCTCAATCTCTGGAATACCGGGTGATCGATGATGCACTTTTCCCAATCATTGAATGTAATGAAACCGTAGACAGGATCTCTTATCTCGTATTGCTTCATCAAGGCCTCTGCAATTCATGCGCTTGTTCAGGTCTACCTTTTCAAGCTTAAAAAGAATATGTGTGTGGGGAGTGCTAAAGTAATCAATACAAGGATAAAAGAGACAGTTGCCTGCTAAGGATCAAATCCCGTTTGACTGCCGACTCTCGAATCATGAGGCTTAATGCAGTTAGTAACATGGATTCATAGATTTAAATAATTTTTGGACCGAAGCCAGCATAAACCAGCGGCGCTCTAAGCATGAATCTGCCATAGCAGTGGCCAAGTAGGAGTGTACCTGATAAATGACTTCCTGGAAGGACGACCGGAAGAAGACAGCGCAGCGCAAGCGCCCCGTCCCGAAGATGCCCGAGGGCTACTACTCCGGCGACCGACCCAATCCCAACCTGAGAGCCTTCGTGGAGGCCCACGTGGCGGAGCGGCCCTATGACCCTGAGACGGATAAGTACGATGTCCCTCCTTTTGACCATCCGATAGAGACCACCAAGGCCACTGCCATCTACAACATGCACACCTACTGGTCCAAGAAGCCCCATGATGCCATCCGGCAGTATATACGCCACTACACCAAGCCGGGCGACCTGGTCCTCGATCCCTTCTGCGGCTCCGGCGGGACGGCTCTCGCAGCTCTGATGGAGGGGCGCAAAGCCATCGCCATCGACCGCAGTCCGGCGGCCACATTCATCACCAAGAACTACTGCACGCCGGTAGATGTGGATGAGCTGAAAGCGGCCTTTGAGGATCTGAAGGCGAAGGTCAAGCCTGAGATCGACTGGCTGTACGAGACCAAATGTGACAGATGCGGCGGGAAGGCGACGACTGCTTACACCGTCTACTCTCAGGTCTTTCAGTGTCCGAGGTGCATGGAGAAGGTGGCGCTCTTCGACTGCCCGGAGGTTGAAGGGAGGACACAAAAGGGAAAGCCGAAGAAGATCAGGGTATGCCCGCACTGCCAGAAGCGGGGGATACAGGAGGAGATTAGCACCTCCGGGGAGAAGTTCGGGGCCGAGCCGGTGCTGGTGAGCTACATTTGCGAGAACGGATGCAAACCGGCCAGGGATGAGCGCAGGCACGATGACCTAGATCCGAAGAAGCGGGAGTTCTTCGAGAGATACGACCTGGGCAAGATCAGGGAGATCGAGGGAAAGGAGATACCGCACTGGTATCCGCCTCACAAGATGATGAATGTTGAGGATGATTCAAAGCCTTGGGGGGCGGAATGGAGGGAAGGACGCAACTTCAGGACTGTAGCAGAGCTTTTCACCAAGCGCAACCTGTGGGCGCTGGCGGCGATAAGGACAAATGTTCAAAAGCATAATCATATAATGCTTGCATTAAACTCTATTATATTAAATAGTAGTAATCTTTATCGTCATAGAACTGGTGGTGGCGGAGGATCTACAGGGAATTATTACATAGCACCAGAGCGTCGTGAGATGGCTGTATGGTCCCAATTGGAAGATAAAGTTGAAGAGTTTTCTAAAGCAAGCTCCTCTTTTAATCCTACTGTTTTTATTTCAACAGATTCTGCTACAAAGATGGATTCTATACCAAATTCGAGCATTGATTATATTTTTACGGATCCGCCTTATGCAGGGAAAGTGCAGTATGGAGAGATGAATTTTGTCTGGGAGGCATGGCTTCGTCTGGACACAGGATGGCATAATGAAGAGATAACGATAAACGAGATCCGGGGCAAGACCGAGGCCGACTGGGCCAACGATATGCGCAAGGCCATGTCAGAGTGTTTCCGCGTCCTAAAACCCGGTCGGGCCATCTCCCTTTGCTATCACGATACCTCCGAGGGTACCTGGGCTCTTGTCCAAGATATTATGGCCGAGGCAGGATTTGTGGCCGAGAAGTCCGGCTCCGCCCTCTTTATCGATACCGGGCAGAAGTCTTACAACCAGCTCACCGCTGACAAGGTCAATAAAAGGGATCTCGTGATCAACTTCAGAAAGCCGAAGGCTGGCGAGATCGCCGGCCAGATCATCACCGAGGTCGACGACTTCGGCACCTTCCAGGACAAGGCCAGGAACATCATCGCCGCCTACCTCTCCTCGAATCCCGGCTCCACCAAGGACCGCGTCTACGACGATCTTGTCAGCCGCATGGTCCGGCGGGGAAAGATGGAGCCCCACCACTTCGACGACCTGCTCTCTCAGGTGGCAGAGCCTGTATATCCGGAGGGGCAGGCAAACGGCGCAGCGCGCTGGTATCTGCGGGATCAGGGATTCGAGGACTCTGCCGAATCGGCCAAGGAGGATTCTGCCGCTGCCATCGTCCGGGAGTTCATCACCAAGACCAAGAAGCCCGAGGACGAGGGTGTTCATTACTCCGACATCTTCGAGCATTACATCTACGCAATTCCAGCCAAAGAGAAGCCCCGCCGGCCTCTGGCCGAGTGGCTTCTCGACTACTTCTACAAGACCGATGAAGGAACCTACCGTCTTCCATCCTCCCCGGAGGAGGAGCAGATCAAAAAGGAGGGCCGCTCCCATGGCATCAGCCGCAGGATCAAGCGCTACCTCTCCTACATCGATCAGGGCGTCCCCGTGCCCGCAGGAGAGCGGCCGGGCGATGCAACGCTGGCCGACTGGATCCGTCATGCCAAGCGCTCCGGCATGTACGAGCAGGGCAAGCTCCTCTACGAGAAAGGCGGCCTCCGCCTCGAGAACCTGAGCGAGGAGGTCCAGGCGAACGTGGACGAGGACTATCAGATCTGCGTCAAGATGCTGGCCCGGAGGGCGTCGCCCGAGAGAGATCGACTAAAGAAGAAGAGAAAGAAAGATATCCCGGATGGCCAATGAACTAAGATTTACCAGAGGTGAAGGTGAATGAAGTATGAGTTCCAGGAATGAAACTATCTCGGCAGGTCGCATCCGGAGACTTGAGGATTTCATCCTGGTTCTCCGCAGCCACCTGCCCGAGATCAAAGAACGATACCATGTCAGCTCCCTTGAGATATTCGGCTCATATGTGCGCGGGGAACAGGATCAGGATAGCGATCTCGACATTCTGGTAGAGTATGAAAAAGTTCCGGGCATGTTCAAGTACATCGAGCTGGAGAATCATCTCGGAGATCTCCTGGGCGTGAAGGTCGATCTGGTCATGAAAAAGGCACTCAAACCTGCAATAGGAAAGCAAATACTGGCTGAGGCGGTCCCAGTTTGAGAGGAAAAAGGAGCTACCTGAACAGCCTCCAGGATATGATAGACCATGCCCTGAAGGCAGAGGCCTTCATTCGCGATAAAACGATCGATGATCTCATGCAGGATGAAGTGCTGCTCTTCGCCGTAGCAAGAGCCCTGGAAGTTATTGGCGAGGCTTCAAAGCAGGTCCCGGCTTCGATAAAGGATCAATACCCTCAGGTTCCCTGGAGAAGCATTGCTGGCATGAGAGATAAGATAATCCACCAGTACTTTGGCATCGATGCCGAGGTTCTGTGGGCGACGGTGAAAGATGACCTGCCCAATATGCGCCTTGAAGTCTCCAATATGCTCCAGGAGATAAAAAGAAAGGAAGAGCTTCAAGAAGATGCAAGGTAGAGACCAGAATGATTCCTGCAAAATCCGACATCCTGACTTACCGTGAAAGCCTGGACAAGATCTGCAAGATTCCAGACAAGATAATCTCCGTTTACACCCTGGAGCAGCATGTCTGGGCTGGTGGCCACCTGGACCCGGAAGCCTTCAGCCAACGAAGGCCGGAACTGAAGACCATCCAGGAGTTTCAGATCGATCCCGTCCGGCATTTTTTGAATGACATCTTCCGCAAGATGGCCGCACCCTACAGGCCGGATCAGGTCGGCGATCCCGTAGGCCAGGGCTACTGGATCCAGGCGGAGTTCGGATCAGGCAAGTCTCACCTTCTGTGCTTTTTGGCCTCGCTCGCTCTGGGCTCGAAGGATGCCTGGGAGATGGTTCGAGAAAAGGAGCAGAAGGCCGGGCGGGGAAAGAGGGAGTCCCTTTTCAGGTTTTGGGAAGAAGGCCTTGAGGCCAAGAGCTCTGCTCCAAACAAGGGCATCTTCGTCATCGTCAAAACGCTTGTCGGATCGGGCGGCAAGAGGGCTGGCGGTGGCGGATCTGGTGGGAGCCTGGTCGATTACATACTGGATGCCGCCAAAGAGCAGCTCCAAAAAGAGCTTGGCAGGAACATATCCCTCTATCCTGTCGAGCTGCTGGCCGACAGATTCCTGGCCGATGACCTTGACAGGTACAGGAAAGACCTCGGAAGATTCCTCAAGGACCCGAGCTTCTTCGAAGAGGACGAGTTCGAGGATGTGGATGAGTTCATCCGTGAGATCCAAGAGGACAAAACACCGGATTACAAAAAAGACTGCGGAAATAAGCTCTGGTGCTTCTATGATGAGTATCTCAAGGTCAGGCCCCGGATAGATGCTGATCTGGAGGAGATCTTAAAGCACATGGTCAAGGCCATCATGGCCGAGGGCTACAGCGGCGTTCTTCTGCTGCTGGACGAGGTCTCCCTGTTCATGAAGGATAGAGACGAGACCCAGAGAACAGAAGACGAGAAGACCCTCCTGGTCCTGTCCAACCGCCTGACCAGAGTGCATAACCTTCCCATCTGGACTGTCTGCGCTGCCCAGCAGGCCATCGAGTCCAAGATGGGAGCAAAGAACATCATAGCCGATGACCGTCTGAAGCTAATACCTCTCCTAAAGGACGAGAAAGATTATTACGATATTGTGCTCTCCCGCGTCCGAGAGATCATAAAGCCCGATGCCATCACCAGCTACTACTCCTACTACAAGCGCGGCTTTACGTGGCCTGCCGCCATAAGCGAGGATGAGTTTCGGCGCTTCTTCCCCTTCCATAAGCCGGCAATCGAGGTCCTCAGAGCCATCACCTACGAGCTGACGACGACCAGGTCTGCCATTCACTTCATGCATCAGACCTTGAAATACCAGATGAGAATTCACGGCACAGAGCTGATCCGACTATGGGATTTCTTCGACGAGGCCCTGACCTACGAAGAGGACCCGAGCGGGACGTACGCTGGAATCAAAGCCCTGCGGGCAAGCAAAGATACTGAGTACAGGATCTATGAGACCTGCAGGAAGCAGATCGATATGGTCACAAAGGGAATCCTGAAGGTGCACCGGGATAGGTCCATCAAGACGCTGCAAACTCTCTTCCTCTATTACGTCTCCAGGACCCGCCAGCAAGGCCTGACCCCTGAAGAGATCGCAAACTCAGTCCTTATAGAAAGAAGCCCGGACGCGACCGTGGACGAGAACATCCAGCACTATGAGACCATCGCCGACAGCCTTGGCCGAGAGCTGCAGCAGATCGTGGTGAACTACGATGAGGACAACCGTCCCAGGTTCCGCTTCGATCCCATAGTCACCACAAAGAATCCCAAACGCGAATTTGAAAAGGCGAGGATGGAGTCAGAGTCAAACCTGCTCATGCAGCAGGAGGCCTGGAACCACCTCCTGGCTCTGGACGAGTGGCCAGTCCGCACCCGCCAGATGACCTACGACCTATCTAATGGCGTGAAATCCATCTTCAGAGATATCGCTGCCTTCGTGGGCCCATGGGAAGACAGAAGCAGGGCCAGGGCCGGGCCCCAGAACCTCTCCATAATCTGGCAAAACCGCCAGATAGCGGGCAGGATTGAGATGCTGGACCTGGGAAAGGTTGTATCCGATGGCCTGATTCTGCCAGCCATTGCCAGCCCAGAAACCGATCTGGACTTTGCAGTATTCGTGGGCACGAAGCCTTTGGATCAGAGCATAATCAATAAGATCCTCCTGCAAAGAAACGACCCGAGGGTAGTCGTCTGGACGCCTGATGATCTCAGCCAAGAGGAGAGAGATCGGCTTTTCGACTTTGCAGCTTACAGGAAGCTGGTGAGCGACCACCAGGGAAAGGACAGCGAAGACGCCATCGCCATCATAAACTGGGTAGCGGAGCAGCTTCAAAAGGAGATGGGACGGATTGCCAGGATCGTGAACAGCAGCTATTCCAGAGGCCGGATGGATGCCCTAAATAACTCCAGGATGGACTTCCATGTGGCTGGAGAGTTGACGGGTATTCTTACACCTATCATCGATCGAGTCCTGCGAGCTGCTTACGACTCCAGGGATATTGAATTCGAGGGCAACCTGATCTTCACCAAGGAGTATGGAGTAAACGTCATAAACGGCATCGTCAAGACCGGCCAGATACCAAAGGGGGCAAAGCAAGACAAAAAAGTCAGCGCAGCTCTGAACTTCGGCCCAGGCTTGAAGATCGTCAAGAGAGGAAGAGAGAACATCCTGGATACCTCTGCAAACAGCCATGTCTCAGATATCCTGTCCTTCATCGAATCAAAGAGCGGCGAAGAAGGGCAGGCCATTAAGATAGAAACCCTGATGAAGAACTTCATGGGCTTGGGCGGTCCCAACGGTAAAAACTACGGCCTATCGCGCCGCATGATCCAGATCTACCTCCTCTGCCTGGTCCAGCAGGGCAAGATCAGGATAGCTCTGGGGCCAAAGTCGGGACTCTCTTCAAATTATATCGATTACTCGAATATATCCGAGATAGACTTCACTGCCAGAGTGCTCGACTCCATGCTGGAGGTGCAACGACTGGCCAAACCCGAGAACTGGGAGGTCCTGCGCCCCTACGCCGAGAAGCTCCTTGGGCACGAGCTGAAGAACACCAACGATGATGCCATCATATCGGGGTATCGCAAAGAGCTAATCGAACTCTTCGAAAAAGAGAGAGCTCGGTCTTCAGATGTCCAGGCAAAAGCTAGAGATCTATTCTCTCTGCTTGGGGCCGACAACCCTTACGAGAAGGAGGTCCAACAGGTTGCGTCCTTCTTCGCCAACGATATTGGCGGTGGCAAAGACATCGAAGCTGTGCTCTATGCCTTAGACCAGGCATTCGGATATAGGGTCTTTCAGCAGACCAGCAGCGACCAAAAAGAGATCGATGACCTGGCAAACCGTCTGAATAGCTACCGCAAAATAGAGAGGTTCCTCGGCTTCGAGAGAGAGCTTGAAGCAGTTCAGACCTACTGCAGCTATGCCCTCCCAGACCTGCAGGAACTATCCTCCCTCAGAGAGATGCAAAGTGCCCTCACTTTAAAGCTGAAGAACCTACAGCCCTATATCGATTCAGAGGTGAAACTCAGCTCAGAGCTGATAGGCAGAGATCCCCCGCAAGCCGGAGAATTTGCAACGCTTTGGTCCCTCATTAACGAGTACACCATAAAATATGCAGCCTTGCACGACAACGTGGTTGCCAGAATCGATGAGAACCAGAGCAAGATCCAGGAGCTTCTTGAAAGCGACGAGATGAAAGCCCTTGGAGTCCTGGAGAAGATCACTGCGATTCAACAGAACGATTCCGTGGAGATCAAGGCAAAGCTTCAGGAGTCCTTGGGAGAGATCTTCTCCTGTCCAAACCCATCCCGTTCATCGATAGATAAAGATCTGAGGTCCAAGACGGAACACGTTTGTGGCCTCTCCTTCATCAACGCATCCAGGCATCTTGAATTGGCTTTGGAGAAGTCCAAAGAGGCTCAGAGGATCCTAGATGATGCCATCAACAAGAAGATGGAGTTCTTCCTCAGCCCTGGAATCAAAGAGAGGCTGAAACATGGCGAGAGCGAGCCTGAGATCGCCGCCCTGCTAAAATGCCAGACCATGGGTGAGGTCAGGTCTTACCTCATAGAAGCATGCCTCAGAGATCCGAAACTTATCGATAAGATCAACAAGCATCTCAAACGCGTCTTGGTAAAATCTGTACGTATCTCCGATTTTAAGCCCGAAATCAGGACAGTTGAGCGAAACCAGATTGATGACCTGGTTATTGCATTCAGGAAATTCCTGGAGGATCAGTTCGAAGATGTCGATCCTGATTCAAGACAGATGCTCCAGCTGGAGTGAGCAGTAAGGCGATAGCATGCTGAAAAGTTGGGTCTTATCAAAGCTCGATGGGGTTAAGGACAGTCCCAGAGTGATTGTCAGCGACCCTTTGCAGCTCCTCAAGCCTGACAGTGTCATCAATGAGTTCGCCAAAAGCAACGGCTTTACAGCAATATCCGCTTCTACTAACCTGCAATTTCGCGAGCCGTACGAGAACGCTCTTTCGGATCCAGAGATCAAGAAGATACTCCTTATAGACCGAACGCCCGAGTCACGAAAGGCCAGATCAGCATTAAATAAGGCACCGCCACTCTTTTATCCGGATTTCCTGGCCAATACACCAGAGGAGGCGAGAATTCGCCTTGATCTCCGTCATTTTTTGAAGGAGACAACAAACGACCCTAACTGGCCCCAGGAGGCCAACGAGCCCCGCTATGCGAGATTGATTGTAAAGAACCTGAAAGGCATCATCAGAGCTCATGAGAACCTGAGGACTGCAGATGAGAGGAGGTTCACGGATCACGACTTCAGGACCATCGTTGCCTTTGCCGCCCTTGGAGTGCCGGAGAAGGCATTTAAAAAGCTGGACTCAAGCGATCTTTGGACGATAGGGCTCTTGAAGCACGAGGAGCTGAGCGAGCTGGAATACCTGGCCCCGGATATCATTTTGCCCATCAAGGACCAGTTCTCAGATGCAGAGCCTCCATTCTGCTGGTTTGGCGATCACGATCCTGAAAGGGTGATCAGAGCCTTCTATCTTTCGGCCATCCTATCCCAGCACTTCGACAACTGGCAGCTTTTGCTGGCCAACATTGACCCATCGCTCAAGCCATTATCCAATATAAAAGCGGAGGTCTTGAAAGAGGCTGCTCCAAAGCTGGTCGAGCTTGACTCCCACCAGGCCGATGCAGACCTGAGCGACTTGGAGAGATCTCTTACCCCCGAGTCCCTAAAGTTCCTGCTTATCGATCAGATGAAGATAATGGATGCCAAGAGCTTCGCATCTGCAATCGAGACGGAGGGATATTCAACACTAATTCGTTCTTTAAGCCTTCTGATGGCGTTGGAGGACCTGCTCACAAGCGAGGCGAGCCTCGGCGAGCATAGAAGGATCTACGATATAATCTTCAGCGGCCACAAAGGTGTCGCGTTCATCGATATCAGGGAATCGAGTTCCTGGTCAAATCTAGAAAAGGCATACCTTCTAGCCTATGAGATCCGCCGGCTTAGAAGTTCCCTCTTCGAAGCTCTCCGGAAGATGCGAGTTGCCAAGGAGGATTTCACTTTCGAATCTTTCCGTGAACTCTGGAACACGAAGAGGATTAACCTACTCGAATACTACCTCTCATGCCTCGGAAGGCTGGCAGAAGGCCAAAGGCTCTTGCCATGTTCCAGCGATAGGCTGCCACACGAGTTCCTGGAATCTCTGGATCACATAAAGCAGCGGATACAGGAGGTTACGGAGAAGACAAATGGCCTGCTGGATGAAATCAATATCCGTTTCCAGGAGATGATCAAGAGACAGTATCCTTCCTGGATCGCAAAGGATGGCGATGTGATCCTGACCAGCCAGTTCCTGAGAAGATGCCTCAAGCCTCACTGGGACCCTGAGAAGGAGAAGGCAGTCTTGTTCATATTCGATGGCATGCGGTATGATATCTGGGATGAGCTCTTCCGCCCAATGCTTATGGGACGCATGGACTTGATCAAGGACTACCCCGCATCCTCTCTTCTGCCATCGGAGACCCACATCACAAGAAAGGCGATCAGTGCCGGAGCCTACCCTGATGAGTTTGATTCTCATCGGGGCGAAGACGATCTTTTAAAAGAGGCCTTGGCTCGCGAGTTCCGCTATACTGGCCAGGTTGAGGTAGTAAATCCAGAAGGGTCTGGCACGGGCGAAACTGTGCATTATCGAGCTGGGAACCTAGATGTTTACATATTCGAACTCTGTGACAAGGAGCTGCATAAGATTAAAATGAAAGAGCTATCTGACGGCAGGCTCGTCCCGTTAAGGCCGATAGCTTTCATCTATAAGCAGCTTATTTCGGATATACTGAAGAACGAAGTGATGGAGATCGTTCGCAGCCTTTCGCCCGGGACGAAGGTATTCATAACCGCAGATCATGGCTTCGTCCAGGTCGGCCGGGAGCCGGTATGGTTCAATGAAGAGGATTTGAACGATGAATACGACTGCTCTTATTTGAATTGCCGGCTGAAGGAGTCGCTCATCTTCTCAAGGATTCCAGATCGAATTAAGGGGAACATGATAAGCTTCACCCCAATGCAGCTTCGAATGCCCAGTAAGGAAGTTATCATTTTAGACAGAAGGGCGAATACTAAGATAACTAAGACATACCAGTCGATCGTGTTTCCCAAGATTGGATACTATTTCAGCAGAAAAGGAGGCCACAAGCCCGATGCCTTCACCCATGGAGGGATCTCCATCCAGGAGATGATGATACCTATGGTCGTCCTGCAGGTCAAGCAGCCCGATGCCGGAGAGCTGAAAATTGAGCTGCGGGGCCCCAAAGAGGCCGTCGAGGGCGAGGAACTTGAACTGGGTGTAGTCCTGAGCCGTCCAGATGATCGCAAATCATCCCAGGACTTCCGGATCGACATCGAGGCCTGCTACAGTTGCGGCCAGGAGGAACTGGCATTACCCCAGAAGGTGGCTTATGTGCCTGCTCTATCAGAGAAAGAAATTATATACCGATTTGTCCCGGACATGACAAGGCTGCCTGCCTCAGAGCGGCTTAAAGAGGACACAAAAATCGCCTTAACAGTTACAGTAAGTTATAGGGATGGCCGGAGATTGGTGCGAAGATCAAAGTCCCACGAGACTGTGGTCAGGATCAACTCAGAGAAGATCATCAGGCGCATGGGCAACCTTGGCAGCATCCTGGGTCTGACTCCCAGAGGTATGAGGTAACTGAGCATGGAAAAGCTATACGATAAATCGGGCTAGAGGAGGGATTGCCGCGAATATAAAGCTCAAAGAGGTCTTCAAAGGCAAGGTCGTCAACAAGGCTCACACCCTCAACACAGGCGTTGATGAATTCCCTCGATATGTTCTGGAGTACCTCATCGATAACTTCTGCTCAGAAGAGACATTCAACGAGGATATGGGCAAGGTTATTCTTCGCCTGAAGGAGAACTTCGTCCATGGCGCTGAGGCCGAGAAGATCCGCCACTTCATAAGAGAGAACCGCCACCACACTTTGATTGCCAATATGGAAGCCCGGCTGGTCGAGACTGAGGACAAGTACTGGGCATCCATACCTGCCATAAACGAGAGCTTCGTCAACATTCCGGAACGCATAGTCAACCAGTACCCCATGCTCCTCTCGGGAGGCATGTGGGGAACCATCGAGCTGACCTACGATGAGACTGAGATCCATAACAAGAAGATCCGCCCCTTCAAGGTCGTAGAGTTCACCCCCTTCCAAGTCAGCGTCATAAATCAGCAGGAGTACATCGATAAGCGATCCAGGTTTACGACCGCTGAGTGGATAGATATCCTTATAAACTCATGTGGTCTGAATCCTGATAAGCTGACCCGCAGGCAGAAGCTTCTCTACCTCTGCAGATGCATCCCCATGGTTGAGACGAACGCAAATATAATCGAACTCGGGCCACGAGAAACCGGAAAGACCTACCTTTACCGGAACATCTCTTATTATGCTCATGTCCTATCTGGCGGCAAGGCTACTCCTTCCCAGCTTTTCATTAACCTTAACACCGGCAAGATAGGGGTTGTAGGGACAAGGGACTGTGTAGTTTTTGATGAGATAGCTAATACAGATTTCATAGATACCAAGTCCTTTGTAAGTATAATGCAGGCATACATGCAGGACGCCAAATTCAGCCGAGGAAAGAAAGATATACTGGCCTTCGGCAGTCTGGTGTTCGTGGGAAACCTGGACGTTCAAGGCAGCCTTCCTCATGAGAAATACTATCATCTCTTCGAGCCGCTCCCGGACTTTCTCCAGGTTACTGCCTTCCTAGACAGGATTCATGGTTATTTACCCGGCTGGGAGATCCCCAAGCTTACACCGGAAAGCTATGCTAAAGACTATGGATTTATCACTGACTACTTCTGCGAGATCATGCATGAGCTTCGACGAGCAGATCCAATGAGCGCCGTGAGGTCCCGTTTCGAGCTGATAGATACTGCAGGAACTGCTCGAGGTGTCTCTGGCCGGGATCAACGCGCTGTAATGAAGCTGGCATCTGGACTTATGAAGCTCATCTACCCGGATGGCAAGATCAACGATGAGGAATTAGGGGAGCTTTTGATAATCGCATGTGAGCTTCGTCAACGAGTCCGTGAGCAGCTTCACCTAATAGCTGCTGGAGAGTACGAGCGTATCAATTTGGGAGCGAAGATCCTTTCCACCGGCAAAGTGATTGTACCCAAGCTACCGGATGCCGATAGGATCCAGAAAGTTGCCCTACCACCCAAACCCTCGGTTGGGGAAGTTATTGGCCTGGCAGTAGCTGGCGATCATGGGTGCATACTTCTCTTCGAGATGCAGGCAACAAAGGGCAGCGGACGTATCGTTCCCTTAGGATCTATTCAGCGAGTAATGAGGGAGAGCATTGAAGCCGGAGCCCAGTACATCAAGGCCAAGCATCAAGAACTAGGCATAACTGAAGAGTGGCGCAGCAGCTTCGATGTTGCAGTGCTGGCTACATTCATGGGTATTCCCAAAGAGGGGCCTTCCGCAGGAGTAACCCTAGTAACTGGTATTGTTTCAGCTTTAAGAGGAATTCCCATAAGAAATGATCTTGCAATGACAGGAGAAATTACCATTATGGGCAAGGTCCTTCCTGTAGGCGGCATTCAGGAGAAGGTAAGAGCCGCATATGACGCGGGCATTAAAGAAGTGCTTCTGCCGGAGGATAATTTGAAGGATGCTCAAAGCCTTCCTTCATATATTCTTGATGCCATTAAATTAACATCTGTCAAGAGCATCGATGAGGTATTGAGCCATGCTTTGGTTCCATCTTTTTGAGGTCTATCTTTATCTCTAGACGTACCCTTATCCATATAGCTCCCAGCTTAATCGATATCTGTGAGCTATTAGTTCTATTTGTTACTCAGTTGCTCTACTCTAATCCTAAACTCCGCCTCTTACAATAACCATTTTTCTCGCTGAATCCTTCTGCTCGCGGATCGACCGAAGGTTTATACTATTATGGTTATTACTCTTAGCTATGACATATCTGGTCAAGCAGAAGATCCGCGGGCGGACATATGCTTACGAAGCCGAAAATTATTGGGATCCAGAGAAGAAACAATCCCGGCAGAAACGGCGATATCTTGGCGTTTGGGATGA
>MVQH01000075.1 GCA_002067755.1 Methanosaeta sp. PtaB.Bin018 | reverse complement strand
GTCGTAGGCTAGTAGGTACGCTACACCCACTACTACCTGATAGGCCGCAGACCCATCCTTAGGCGCCGGAGCTTTCGCCCTCGATGCATTCCAGCCTTCGAGGACTATCGGGGATTATTCCCAGTTTCCCGGGGTTATCCCAGTCCTAAGGGTAGGTTGTCCACGTGTTACTGAGCAGTACGCCATGCCTTGCGGCATTCGACTCGCATGGCTTAGTCGAACCTCGATAGCAGTAACCTCTGGCAGGATCAACCAGAATTCGCGTCTTCTAGGAAGTATCTGACCCTCAAACCAGTCGGAATTGGCTGAGTCGCCATAAGACCAATGTCAGACACGACGGTCTCGTGTCTCCACACATATTTTATCGCAACGTGGAACCCGGCCCATCACTGAATCAGGGTCGTAGCCTTATTGTTGCGACGCCAAAGCGGCCCATTGCTATATGCATTACTACTATTTAAGGCTTGCCTCTCAGCAAGCATCTTCGCGGACTCCATAGAATTCGCAAAGAGAGTCCATAGCAAAGGCCTTTTGGCAACGATGATGGTCGAGATTCCATATTTGATGGTTTGGCCCATCGCATCTCATGCTTGTGATCTACGAGGCAAATAGCTTCGGATCCCACCACATCGGCCTTTCCCCCTACTAGATAATGGTATTTAAAGATAACGCACTGCAGGAAAGGCTCAGCTTCGCTTGATTATCACGATTGTAACATCAGATTGTGCTGATTGGTTCTTGGAGTATTCTTTGAGCTCTTTATGTACGGCAGAAAGGATCTTCGATGCGGGATATTCTCTATTGCTTATGACCAGATTTATCAGCCGCTCAACGCCAAAGTGCTTCCTGTAGATGTTTTCAGTCTCAACAACGCCATTTGAGTACATGACCATCACGTCGCCAGGCTGGATGGGTATTCGCTCCTTTTGTAGATCCATTCTGTCGAGCATGCCTAATGCTATGCCTCCTCCGCCAAGAGTGTCAACCATTCCACCGCGATCAACTATAAAAGGTGGATTAAAGCCAGCATTAACATACTCCATAGTATGGTTCACGGGGTCGAGCAGGGCGTAAAAGCATGCAAGGCTCATCCCGTGAGCATGTTGAATTATCTGTGAGTTGATGTCTGCAATTGCTTTTGAAGGATCCAATTTATCGGACGCTGCGCGAATTAGGGTTCGCGACATGACAGCGAGCATGGCAGCCTGCACACCGTCTCCCTCTACACCAGCCATAGCCAGTGCGATTTTATCATTAGCTTCCGCAACATCGTAAATGTCAAAACCATTCTTCTCCGAAGGGTTGTAGAGGGCAAGTATCTCATATCCATCTTTTTCCGGCATCGTTGCAGGCACAAGATTGCGCTTGATTCCAGTCAAAAATGCAGACTCCTTCCCTGATCCGCCCCTCTCCTCAGCCTCTCCTTCAAGTTGAGCGGCATAGCTCTTGAGGCCGTGAGCCATCTTATTGAAGGCCTCGCCCAAAGGCTCCATATCTCCCGATACCTTGACCTCGAAGTCGAACTCGCCACGGGAGAGTCTCTCTGCAGCACTCGCCAGAGAATCTATCTGGCCATTGATCCTGCGGCTCAAAAAAAATCCGAATACAAGGACTATTGCTGCAGTCAGCACGAAGATAATTTGTGCATAGAGTTGTGTTCTGTTGCGAGCGTCATTCAAGCCTCGAGTTGTGCTCTTTGCAACGTTCTTGATCCCAGCATCGATGAACCTTGCGGGCAGGCTCATCTCTTCAGCCGGATAAGCTATGCCAAAGCTCCAGCCGATGGTAGTTATCGGCGAGAATGCCACATATCCGTCTGCATCTTTGAGCCCTACCACGATCGATCCAAAGTTCCCTTTTATCATCTTTTGTGCAAGCCTTTTTGCATCCGGACTGTTCGCCTCTGTGAGGTTATCGGATGCGAAGAGCTCCTTAAGAGATCCATCAGGCTTGGCACTGGGCTGCAAAACGATTCTGCCCGAGCTATCTATAACGAATGGATATCCTCTGCCCTTCATGGAAGATAGATCTGCATTGATGGATTCCAGAGAGACATCCATTCCCACGATGCCGGCAAACTCACCTGCCCGATAGATCGGAGTCGTAATGGTGATCGTCGTCTGGCCCAAGTCATTGACATAAGGCCCAGTCCAGATGGTCTTCTTGGCGATCTTTGCCTGAGAATAATATTGCATATCTTTGTAGCCGAACAAAGCTGTATTGCTGATGGTCTCATTGCTATATGGCCAGGTGAGCAACACACCATCTTCAGTGCCAATATACGAGAGAGATACTGACTGCTCTGCGCTCAGAAGGTTCTGCATTATCCTTGCAGGAGAGCATAGCGATCTGATGGTCACCTCTCTTTTGGCAGATGCAGTCTGGTTGGAGCCTGAAGGAGCAACCCATATCCCTGGAGGTGCCTTGCAACTTTCATTCTGGTCGCTCATGGCTGCATAGCTGGCGATCAACTCGTTTTCAGAGGCTATGCGCCTGAAAAACTCATTATACTGGCGTGATTTGGCAATAGCAAGCTGCACCTGGTCGGCATCATTCGGCGCGACTGTGAGCGCTGAGCGGTTCAAGGAGGTGCTGAGACTTGAAATATTATTTTGCACGTCTATCGATGCCCGGTTCATCTCTGCCAGAGACATGATTCCCATGATTGCCATAGGAACCAGAGCGAAGGCTACCAAAAGAGCCAGGAGCTTAAGACCTAATCCAACGACGCCTGTCATGTATGCCATTTAACAATTGAGTCTTCATCAGCGTAGAGCAATCCTCACAACGCATTCTCTTGAATAAACCTATTGGTATAAACTCTTTTCAGCCAGCAAATCCTTTATCCCGGAAACTATTTATTTAGACCTTCTGAATAAATATTGTGAGCAGGCCCTACGGGTTTCTTGATCCCTTGAACAGGCTGATGGAGGCATACCGACGGTATGAGCATGCCGTGTGGTCTCTCAATGCGGTTATAATATCGATTGCCTCTTATGCCATAGCTGAGATTCTCGGGCTACCAGCCTTTATGAACTTCTACTGGGAGGACTATCTCCCACTAGCAGCGTCGCCCGCCATTCTTTCCGTGATCCTGGGAATCGCGGGCGCGACTCTCATCAAAAGGCGCAAAGGACATGATCCTTTTTTGCTTCTAGGGCCAGAACTCTCTGAGAAAACCAAGACTGCTTATGACAATCGCAACGCTCAGTCTCTGCCAATGCAAAGCCTGGCCGAAGATCTCAAGGCAAGTCTCGAAAAAATCAAGCCTTCCCAGATGCTCAACCGCAAACAGATAGGCTCCAGAATCATCGTTGCAGTATTACTATCAGGCATCACTATCTTCATCGCCCACAGCCAGATCAGTGCGGACATAACCCCTGCCGATCTTCAATCCCTTTCCGATCTGAAGGATAAAGTATTCGGCCCTCAGGAGAGTGAAGAGCCAACGCACGAGTCGGGAACCAATCTAACTGGGAACATCTACGGCAAACCTTCATTGGCAGTTCTAAATGAAAATAAGCTGGAGCTATCGCTTTATCCGGGCGTAGGTGCAGGCTCCCTTTCGAGGAAGACAGAGCCTAAAGAGCGCGCTTTCCAGCAGTCTCTGGCAGGAGAGGCGGCAGCCGTTCCATCAGAACTCTATATCGAGAGCCTTCCTCCAGAAAATAAAGAGATAATCAAGAGATACTTTGTGCAGCTTAGCAGGTTGGGCAGTCTCTTATTCTTGTAGCGCTCAAACAATTTTCCGGTGGAAGACCCGCTGCGCCTTGCCGTCCTGCCGCGGCAGGTGTCCGATTGGAAAGACGTCTCCCTTGGGGCTGAATCCCAGCGCTTCCTTGAGGGCCTTCTCCACCATGTAGCCGGTGACTCCAGGCTCTGCCTCAACGTTGACCCGCACGTCATTGACGCCATCGATCTCTTCCACGATGATCTGGTAGTTGTTGCCGATGCCAGGGATTCCCAGTAGCGTCTGCTCGATCTGCTTTGGGAAGAAGTTAACCCCCTTTACGATCAGCATGTCATCGCGTCGACCTATGATTGGCGCAATCCTCAGATGCGTTCGGCCACAGTCACAGACATCTTTGGAGACTATTCTGGTCAGGTCGGCTGTGCAAAAGCGGATCATTGGCAGGGCCTCGCGGGTGAGTGCTGTGAATACAAGCTCGCCCTGCTCGCCCTCGTCTACAGCCTCACCAGTATCCGGATCGATGATCTCCAGGATGTACTGATCCTCCCAGACATGGATGCCGTCATGAGCTGTGCAGTCCATGCCCAAAGTCCCAACACCACCAGATTCAGTCATGCCGTAGATGTCGAAGACCTCTATGTCAAGGCCCTGGGATAACTTCTTCTTCATGGATTCTGAGAATGCCTCAGCACCAAAGATGCCTATTTCAAGGTCGGGTAGCGTCTCTTTTTGCTCCTGCAAGACCTCCATGAGCCGAACGCCGTAGCTCACCACAGCTGTGAAGACGCGGGTCTTGAGATCCTTGGCCAGACGAATCTGCCTGGCGGTATTTCCTGGTCCTGCTGGAATGACGAACAGGCCAGCCGCACGTGCGCCATGATACATCCCAAAGCCGCCATTGAAAAGTCCGAAAAGTGGAGTTATCTGTGTGGCATCTCCAGGCCTTGCCCCGGACATGCGGTAGCAGCGGGCCATGCACTCCGCCCACTGATCCAGATCATTGCGGGTATAGGGCATGACCACGGGCGTGCCAGTGGAGCCGCTGGACATGTGCATCTCCACTATCTGGTCGCGCGGAACGCAAGCAAGCTTCATGGGGTAGCTCGTGCGCAATAGATCTTTGTTTGTCATGGGCAGCTTGACCACATCTTCGGCTGTCCGGATGTCATCTGGCGCGACGCCGTGATCGTCCAGAAGCTTTCTGTAAATTGCGTTCGACTGGTAAACGTGTTTGACGATGGCCCTCAGACGCTTCGACTGCAATGCATGAATCTCTTCTCTAGATGCAGTCTCCATCCTAGCATTGTGAAAGTTGCCTATCATACGAAGTTCCTTCCCACATCAAAAGCTTTCAGATTGAGATCTTTGAATTTCTCTGGGACACACAGGGCTATGGCCTTCTGCCAGGCATCAGGGGGCAGGTCCAGTCCGCGGGAGACGACGCCCAGTAAAACTATGTTTGCGGCTCGAATGTCTCCGATCTCTTTCGCCTTTTGTGCTGCGTCGAAGTACACGAGCCTGGGAAACACCACTTTCAGCATCTCTTCAACGTTATCCGGATACCTGGCGGTGCCCGATGAGACTGTTACAGGAGTTATGGCCTGTGCGCTGACTGCTGCCAGGCCACCGGGCGCCAGATAATCTGCGAACCTCAGTGCCTCCACCTGCTCTAAAGCAGCCAGTATCTGGGCGCTGTTCTTGGGCACAAGAGGGCTGTATACCTTAGTTCCGTAGCGGATCTGGGCCATGACAGAGCCGCCTCGCTGGGCCATGCCATGCACCTCGTTTGTCTTGACGTCGTATCCTGCCTGCATGGCAGCCTGGGCAAGGATCTCGCTGGCCAGCAATATACCCTGGCCACCCACGCCCACTAGGACTACGCTCTGAGTCTCATTCTCCATTCATGCCCTCCCTCCAGCAACTATGGCTCCAGTGGGGCAGACCTGCTCGCAAAGGCCGCAACCTGCGCAGAGGATCTCGTTGATCTTCGGCATCTCCCCTCCACCCTCTATCGCCGGACAGCCAATGCCCAAACAAAGTTTACAGCCTTTGCACACATCTGTTTGAATCTTCCTCACAACTCCCACCCGTCTTCTCTCGCGCAATGGGCAAGGCGCTGAAAAGACGATTAAAGATGGCTCGTCTGCAGCCAGCTCATCTGATATGACCTGCATGGCGTTCTTCAGGCTGTAAGGATCGGCTTTAAAGACGCGCTTGAAGCCACATGCTCTGCCGATATCCTCTATGGAGATCGCCACTGTGGCATCACCCATTAAGGTACGTCCGGTGCCTGGATGATCCTGGTGTCCGGTCATGGCGGTGGTGCGGTTGTCAAGCACGACTATCGTCGAGGTGCCCATGTTGTAGGAGATATCCAGAAGCCCGGTTATTCCTGAATGAAAGAAAGTGGAGTCTCCTACCACACCCACGACCTTTCTGGGCTCTCCTGCGATCTGCATCCCGTGCGCCATTGAGATTCCTGCGCCCATGCACAGGATTGTGTCCATCCTGTCGAGGGGCTTGAAGGCGCCAAGGCTGTAGCATCCGATGTCACCGGTCACAACTACATCGTGCTTTCCAAGTGCATAAAAGACGCCACGGTGAGGGCAGCCTGGACAGAGGACCGGTGGACGTGGCGGAATCTTATCTGAAAAAGCGACTGGCTTTTCAAGAGGGGCAGCCCTTCCCTCAAGCTTCGCCCGTGCAGCCTGCAGTCGGTCGACTGAGAGCTCCATTATCCCTGGGACGACCTCTCTTCCCTGACATCTGATCCCAAGAGCCCTGACATGCTGCTCGAGGAAGTCGTCCAGCTCCTCCACAACCAGGATGCTATCGACGCCTGAGGCGAACTCGTAAATGAGGGCATCGGGAAATGGAAAAGGGAATCCCAGCTTCAAGAATGATGCTTTTGGCCAGACCTCTCTGGCGTAATGGTAGGCGATGGAGGATGTTATGATGCCAAGAGCTCTGTCGCGCCATTCGATGCGATTGGCAGGAGAGCTCTCCGATAGCTTTTTTTGGTGCAGCAATCGTTCCTCAACCCTCTGGCGCATTGGCCTGCCCCATACAGGTATCGGAACGAAGCGGGGTGGATTTTTCACGAAGCCAACCCTCCCTTCGACTGTGCGCTCCTCATGCACCACGAGGCTGCGAGAGTGGCTGACCCTGGTTGTGGAGCGGAGGATAACGGGGGTCTTGAACTGCTCAGAGACCTGGATGGCCATCTTCAAAAAATCCTTTGCCTCCTGGCTGTCTGCAGGCTCAAAGAGTGGAATCTTGGCGAAACGGGCATAGTTGCGGGTGTCCTGCTCGTTTTGCGAGGAGTGCATTCCAGGATCGTCTGCGACGCAGGCCACAAACCCACCCTCCACACCGATGTAGCTCAGTGTCATGAGCGGGTCTGCAGCCACATTCAGACCCACATGCTTCATTGTGACGATGGCCCTTGCGCCTGACAGAGCAGCCCCCGCCGCCACCTCAAAGGCCACCTTCTCATTTGGAGACCACTCGCAATACACTTTTGGCCTGTACTTTGCCAGGTTCTCCAGGATCTCAGTTGAGGGAGTACCAGGATATCCCGTGCCAACAGTCACACCAGCCTCGTAGGCCCCACGGGCTATGGCCTCGTTGCCGGACATCAGATATCTCAACGCCGTCCTCCTTTGCTCGGATGATGATTTGGCGAGAATTTGACGATCTTTGTTGATCGTTTATGCACAATCCTATGCATCAAAGACACATCAGGCGATCCAATTTTGGCTTTATAATCCTTGTGGTCATGGATGGCATAATTCATAAGGGAAAGTTTTTTAAATCAAGATTCACTTCGCTGACCACAGTTGTACATCATAGTACTAAATTGGAGAATGATAATAATATGATCATGCCCGCGCCATACCTGGCATTATTGGTTTGCATTCTGGCCATGCTCTCAATAACCCTCTTCATATTGCTGAAGGAGGCACAATGATCAATCAACTTCTGCTCATCGCCTACGTGGCGGTCATAGTCATACTCTCGCTAAAGCTCCGCCAGGGGACATTCTCGGGCTTCGTCCTGTCCGACAGGAACATAGCCTATCCAGCTGTCATCGGAATTGCCTTCACCGCTGCTTATTTCAGCGCAGCATCGTTCCTGGGCGGTGGCGGCTACGGCCTCGTGGCAGGAATGCCATGGGTGGTCTTTTGCGCTTTCCTGCATGTGGCCTTCGCGTGCCTTGCTTGGCTCATGGCTGGAAGGATCTGGGCCATGGCAAAGCAGTACGACGCCAAGACTGTGCCGCAACTGCTTGAAAAGAGGTACAGCTCGCCCACGGGCAAGGTCATTTTAGCAGCGATAATGCTCCTTTTGTACGCTGTCTATCTGGTTCCCATCTTCAAGGGATGCGCTGCCCTCTTTCAGGGACTGATAGGAGTCACTTACCTGCAGGGGCTGATCATTGCCGTCCTGATCGTGGCAGTCTACTACGCAATCGGCGGCCTGCCAGCAATAATCTGGATAGGCTTCATCCAGGGGATCCTCATGCTATTCGGATCCATGTTCCTCTACGGCAGCCTCTTTTCACATGCAGGCGGGATGCAGATCTGGGATAATATTCCTGCCGCAGTGCTGAGCATGAATGGCCTCAATGTTCCGTGGCAAAAGACCCTTGGAATGGCATTCTCCATCAGCCTTGGCCTGCTCGCCCTGCCAGACCTACTGATAATGATATTCGCGGCAAGGGACAGGAGAGTTGTTCGCTTCGCAGGCGTCTTTGGGCCGCTGTCCATTGCCATCTACGCTGTCTGCGTATTTTCTCTGGGCATTTTGGCCTATGGAGCCCTGAGCTCAGAGCAGATCGCGCCATTCCTGAAGAACCCGGACGGGCTTGTGCCCTTCCTGGCAACAACTCTCCTCCCGGCTGGCTTCGACAGCATCATACTTCTGGCAGCGATCTCAGCTGCCTTGTCCACCATGAGTGCCATCGTTCTTGTCACTACGACATCTCTCACGTCCGATATCCTGCGTTACCTGAGGCCCGAGATATCTGACAAAAGCATACTGCTCTTGACGCGCACAGTGGGAGTGATCATCCTTCTGGCAGCAGCAGTATCTGCGATCAACGTTCCTCAGCAGATAGTGCCTCTGGTATCCGTCAGCATGGGTGTGATCGCTTGCTGCGTATTCGTTCCGCTCATCTTCGGCCTGTTCTGGCAACGAGGCACTTCCACAGGCTTCATCGCCAGCCTGCTGGCATCTTTCTTCTCTGTGGTTGTCTGGAACTTCTATGGCGATCAGCTCATCCATCCAGTCTTCGTAGGCCTCATCTGCGGAACAGTGGCCTACGTCGGCGGGAGCCTGGTAAGCGGACAGACCTCAAGAGCACAGATGGTGGGTGAGAGCTAGGAGACCGACTGAATTTGGATTAAATTAATATACCGATCCAGCTAGGCATATTCATATTCACGAAGGAGGGAAAATATGTCTGAGATGAGAAACTTCGCCCTGAGGGATGCACAGGGCAACGAAATAGGAGTCTTTACAGGAAAATCACCAAGACAGGCTGCTCTGAAGGCAGCAAACCGGGGTTATACTGATATAAAGCTCCGCGAACGCGGCACAAAGAAGGTACACGTCTTCGAGGGAACGCGGATGCAGGTGGACAAGCCAGCGGGAGCGCCTGCCTGGATGCCAGACAAGATCTGGAAGCCTAAAGTGAAGAAGGTGGGCATAGAGAAGCTGGACGAGGTCTGAGATCGCAATCATTCTCAGGCGCTCGCGCAGGCCGACCATCTCATCTTCAAAGGGCCTGCCCACAATATCTTTGCCAGCTTATCGCCAATTTTCTCATAGGTTCTCTCAATTTGTTCAAGAGGCAAAAACCTTAAATACCGACAATCGCCGTATATTATGGTTGGCAAAAGTCGAAGTCTCATTTCTTTCCCTCCTCCTGGAGAACAGACTTTTGCCTAAACCTCCTATTCCAGATCTCTCCACTAAATTCCCATTTTTTATCTAACCTGGGAGCTGAGAGGATGGCACCTGCTCCCTCCTTGTGCTTTTTTTGCACACTACTTCGAAGTATTTTAGGCTGCTCCAGGGGCCAGGTCCAGCGTCGTTAGATGCCTGCACTCGCCAGTAATACACGATGTCGTCGTCGGAAAGGATCGAGGGCGAGGGCACTGCGCATCTGCTGCCAGATGTTATGTCCTCAGCAGGATACCATTCATCGAGGACTATTTCTGCATCGTTTTGCACCTGCAAGTGGTACTCAGTAGCAGTCGATAATGCGCCCCATATAAAATTAGGTTTTCGCGTAGAGACGAGGCCCCTGGGCGATATGGTAGTAACCTTTCCTGGAACTTCTGAGGTTATTTTAAAGCTCAAATAGCTGGACCATGGACCATCGCCGACGCAGTTCCCGGTTTGAACCCACCATCTATAGTTTCCAGGGTCAAGTGCGCCGTCCAGTGTTACTGAACAGCCCTTCTGCGAAGCTACATCAGATGCGTCATACCAGTCGGTGATAGTTGGGTGGGACAGATCAGAGACACTTGCTACCTTCAGGCGGTAGCGTGTGGCTCCTGCCACACAGTTCCAGCTAAAGGTCGGAGTGCTGGTGCCAATGGTATTCTTTGGAGAGATCAAGGTCGCCCTGCCAGGCAATGTGGTGGAAGTGCAGACCGTGAAGGACATTGGATCACTCCATTGCCTCTCACCACAATTACAGGTCCTAATTCTCCAGCTATAGCTGCCAGCCATAAGGGTCACTGGAGGAGTCACACTCAACTTTGAGTCTTCGTTCAAGACCAGGTCTGAAGCATCATAACATAGATTAACAACGACGTCTCCTGAGTCGTCTTCAACCACCAGGCAATAAAATTCGGTGCCTGCAACCTCCGACCAGACATAAGTCGGCCTTCCTGTCGTGATGATTCCGGAAGGCTCCGAGAGGATCGCGACTCCTGGCTCGTCACCAACCAATCCATTTGAGCTCTCGACAGTGCCGTTCTCATCAGCCGATTGTAGCTGTCCAACCGAATTGCCAAAGAACGATAACAGCAACAGGAGCAAACCTGTGACTGCCACGGCAATTTCTCTTTTGGCATTCAACTCCCTTCCTTTCATGAATCTGTCTCCCTTTTTAAATTTGATCTTCAAATGACTTGATAACAAATTTGTAGACAAAGAATATATATTTTTTCATTCAAAAATCAAAGCAAGATGATGACAGGCAGTAATAATCACTTAAAAGTCGATTAAAGAGAGGGCGATTAAAGGTCCAAACAGTAAAAAATTATTTTTTATTTGATAGGAGAAAATTTTATTTGATAGGGAAAATTGGAGAACGTTTGTTCGAGGCCCGGGCTGTTGCGCCTCTATGGCACCAGACGCCTTCGGTCGCGTGGGAAGATTACTGCGTCCCGGATGTTCTCAAGCTTCAGCATGGTCATGACCAATCGGCTCAAGCCAAGGCCCCAGCCTGCGTGGGGCGGCATGCCGTACCTGAAGGCCTTGAGGTAGAACTCGAAGCCATCGGGGTCCAGCCCTTTCTCCACTATCCTCTCCACCAGGAGGCTGTAGTCATGAACCCTCTGAGCCCCGCTGGCCAGTTCCATGCGCGGATGCATCAGATCAAATCCCCTGCAGATCTCTGGCTTGTCCTCATAAGGCAGCGTGTAGTATGGCTTTATGGAAGATGGCCAGTCCGTCAAGAAGTAATGCTCCCCGATGGTCTCGCCCAGGAACCGCTCGGTCTCAGTGTCCAGGTCATCTCCCCATTGCATCTTGACGCCAGCTCTCTCGCTGGCCATCTCAAGCGCCTCTGTGTAAGTTATCCTGCGAAATGGAGCCTTTGGAACTTGCAGATCCAGGCCCATGACCTCCAACTGATAGCTGCAGTTCTCGGCCACGTACCTGTAGGCCTCGACCACAGCGCCCTCAAGGATGCTCATGACCTCTTTGTCGTCGGCAAAGCTGATCTCAACGTCTATTGAGATGGCCTCGTTCAGATGACGGCGAGTGTCGTGCTCCTCTGCGCGAAATATCGGCCCTATCTCGAAGACCCTGTCCATGCCGGCTCCCATGAGCATCTGTTTGTAAAGCTGAGGGCTCTGGTTGAGGAAAGCCTCCTTCTCGAAGTAGCTGATGGGGAATAGGTCAGTTCCGCCTTCTGTAGCTGCGGCGACTATCTTGGGCGTAAAGACCTCAGTAATTTTCTGTCCATAGAAATAATCCCTCAGGCTGCGCAGGACTGCACTCTCAATCTCGAATGCAGCCAGGACGCACGGCCTGCGTATGTCCATAAACCTGGCGTCGAGCCTCGTGTCCAGCTCGCATTCCACCTTCTCAGTGGGGTCCAGGGGCAGTGGCACCTGGGCAGCACTCAACACCCTGACGTCGGTGGGGAGTATCTCAAATCCACGTGGTGCCTTGGGCTCTGCTTTGACCTGGCCGCGCACCTGAACCACGCTCTCCCTGCTGATGGTGCGAACGCTCTTGAACATCTCCTTGCCTACCATTTTTTTGACAAGAGTTATCTGTGCCAGTCCTTTTCTGTCCCGCAGCACCAGGAAAGCGATGCCGCCCAGGTCGCGAGTCTCATGGACAAAGCCTGCGAGCACCACCTCACGTCCATCCAATTCCGGTGTTATATCTCCAGAATAATGAGTTCTAAGGATCAAGTCGTCTCACGCCAACCGAGAATGAATTCCTGATATAAAAGCAGTCTGATCTTTGAAAACTGAAGGGCCTATGAATAAAGACAAATACAATAAGATTTGGAGTAGATATAATCTTTGGGTTTTGTAGCCATGGCACTCTCCCGAAAGGACCTCCTCGGACAGGATGAATTCTGGGTATTTCTATTCCTTTTAGGGTGGACGCTGCTCAACTGGCCCATGCTCACAATGGCTGGAAGATCCATTATCTGGGGCATGCCTATAGTATTGTTATACGTCGCTCTCATCTGGCTGATGATAACCGTGATGCTGTATCTCTTTGAGCGGAGGCATTCCGGATGATAGGATCTCATGTTGCCCTGATGATCATGGTGCTCTACCTGCTTTTGCTCTTCGGCATAGCTCAGTATGCCGACCGACAGAAGCACCTGGGCAAAAGCATCGTCAGCAACCCTTATGTTTACGCCCTCTCATTATGCGTTTACGTCTCCGCCTGGACATTCTATGGCTCCATTGGAAGGGCGGCATCTACAGGGCTTGAATTTCTTCCCATTTACCTTGGGCCAGTGCTTGCCATGACTTTGGGCTGGATCGTTATTCGCAAGATGATAAGGGTCTCGAAGGAGTACCGTCTAACATCCGTCAGCGACTTCATATCCTTCCGATACGGCAGAAGCTATGCAATTGGAGCTGTAGTCGCCGTTCTCTGTTTGATCATGGTCACGCCTTACGTTGCACTGCAGCTCATAGCCATCTCCACCTCGCTCGAAATCCTGAGCGGCCCTCACATATTCCTGGGATACCCAGTGGAGAGCAAGCTGGTGGTGGCCCTGCTCTTGGGAGCCTTTGCTACAATCTTTGGCGCACGCCATCTCGATCCCATGGAGCGCCATGAGGGCCTGGTCGCTGTTGTAGCCTTCGAATCTTTGGTGAAGATCGTGGCGTTTTTGGCTGTTGGCATCTACGTCGCCTATGGCATCTTTGCAGGATACGGAGACATAATGGAAGGGATGGGCCGGCTGGCGCTGGGAAGCCAGAATTACGCAGGCCTTCTGGACGTGGATTACCAGATCTGGTTCTCCTTGACGCTGATCTCATTCTTTGCCATCCTATTTTTGCCCAGACAGTTTCACGTTATGGTAGTGGAGAACTCAGAAGAGACGCATCTCAAAAAGGCGATGTGGCTCTTCCCGCTTTATCTATTGCTGATCAACCTCTTCGTCCCTGCCATAGCCTGGGGCGGATTGCTTCTCAAAACACCAGGGCTCGAGGACGCCTTCATAATAAACATACCATATAGCCATGGCCTGGACTGGCTTGCGCTGTTCGTCTTCATCGGCGGAACGTCTGCTGCCACTGCCATGATTCTGGTTGAATCGGTCGCTGTAGGCACTATGCTGCTCAACGACCTGGAGATGCCCTATCTCTTAAGTCGCATCGGAGATGGCAGGAACCTGGCGAGGACGCTCCTGAACGCTAGGCGCTTGAACATCCTTCTCGTGGTGCTGCTGGGCTACCTCTACTCGCACGCCGTGGCTTATCAGATACTGGCAGATATTGGAATCGTATCGTTTCTGGCTGCCAGCCAGCTTGCACCAGCAGCTCTGGGCGGCCTTTATTGGAAGAAAGGCAGCAGGGAAGGGGCCATGGCAGGATTGGTATCAGGTTTCCTGCTCTGGACATACACAGCCTTGATTCCCACATTGGCAAGTGGCGGCATGCTCGAAGATCTGGTCCTGAAGGGGCCATTCGGCATAGCCCTCCTCAAGCCCACAAATCTTTTCGGCCTCGATCTGGATATCTGGACCAACTCAGTATTCTGGACCTTGCTTGTCAACTGCAGCCTCTACACAATTGTGTCATTGATGTCCAAGCCAAGCCCTGAAGAGGATACCATCACAAACTGTTTCGTGGACGTTTTTCAAGAAAAAGCCGAAGCTAAGAGGATCGAAAAAGGAATAATCCGCATGGGAACTGTGGAAGAGCTGGAGGCCACTTTAGCGCGCTATGTTGGCGACCTGAGGGCAAGGCAACAGGTCGATGCTGACCTCTCGCGCCTTGGCACTACCAGGGACAAGATAGAAGCAAGACAGCTCATGGAGCTTTGGAGGAATTTCGAGAAGACGCTCACGGGCTCTGTGGGACCCTCGGCCACCAGGATGATCGTAGAAGATCAAGTCCCTGTGAAGCCTGTGATGGAAGAGGCAAGGGCAACGCTGCCAACCTATGATTTGGAGATGGGAAAGATCTATGTCGTGCCCGAGAAGGCCTACGAGGTCTTCACAGACCTGGTATTGCATGGAGTGGAAGGGCTGTGCATCACACACCATAGCCCTGATGAGGTGCGAAGGCGATGGGGCTTCAAGGAGACGCCCATCATCAAGTTGAGCGATGAGAAGGGCAGCGATCGTTATATCTCTCCACGAAATTTGCCGCTTCTGTTCATGACCATAAAGTCGTTTGTGGAGAGCAGTAAAAACAGCATAGTGCTAATAGACAGCATAGAGCAACTGGTGGAGGAGAATGAGGGACGAGTTCCTGAGAGGGAATTGCTGGATTTCGTCTATCAGATGGAGTTATTGGGCAGAAAGACCCGCTTGATCCTTGTGGAGAGGCCTGAGTATATCCATATCAGCATGCCCGATAGCATAAACGAAGTAAAAGAGCTGCTATTCAATGTTGGGCCCCTCTCTGCCTATCTGTTCAGGGTCTTCTCCGAGGCAATGCTCTCTCGTCTCAGCATCGAGAAGAGAGATGAGGTCGTTCGGGAAGCCAATGAGCTGATATCATCGCGAAGCTTCTTTGAAAGAGCAGAGCGCACATATGATAATGGATCCGCGGCAGCCTGTGAGCCTGATATGATGGGTGCGGTGCCCTCGGATCTGGGATTGAAGATCGACTCCAAGTTGGTCCTGAGCAGACACGGATTTTTTACGGCAGTCAGAAAGCTGGCCAGGATCATCAAAAAGCATGATCCTGCCTTCGATCTCACCGATGCTCTGGCCGAGCTCATGAGGAGCTATGGCAGAAGCCCTTTTGAGGTTGCCCTCCTTCCAGGAACCACTTACGTCATTGAGGAAGAAAAGCCGCAAAAGAGCCTGGAGCTCTTCAGCGAGCTGGTGAGCCACGGAATGGAGGGCTTATGCATAAGCAGGTACAATCCCGAGACCCTGGACGAGAGGTACAATGTGCCAGTGAAAACAGTCGTCTGGCTGACGCAAAAGAGCGAGCCAGGATACAGGACAGTAGACCCGACGAACTTCCCGCGCATGAGCAGTATAATCTCCGATTTCTTGAATGAAGCCAACTATCCTCTCGTACTTCTTGAAGGCTTGGGATATCTCATCACCCAGAGCAACTATGAGACTGTGCTCAGGTTCGTTCAGTCTCAGAGGGACGAGATCGCCCTGAAGAGCGCAATAATGCTGGTGCACATCGATCCGCTCTCCCTGGACACCAAAGAACTGCATCGTCTGGCGAGCGAGCTGGAACCGCTCAGGATCTGATATGCGCTCGCACGAGAGCAAGGGCAAGAGAGACGTTTTAATAGTTGGTGTGCCCTAATTAAAAGCCATGATCGAGGCGGGGCTCGCATTATTATTAATAGTAATATTATTCGGTGCGCTCTTGATCTTGAGATCCATCAAGGATTTCATCATAAATGCGATTGTGGGGCTGGTGATTCTTTTTTTAGCCAACGCCGTGGCTGGGCTTGGCATTGGCTACAGCTGGCTGGTCGTGTTGATCTGCGGCATCGGGGGAGTTCTGGGCGCTTTTTTGGTGATATTGCTCCATTTTCTTGGATTTGGAATTTGATGATTTGGAATTTGATTTGTCTCATGTGGCCGTCTGCGCTCCCCCGCAGGAGCCACGCAAGAGGCAGACAATGCCTGCTGCAAATAGCACTGCGATGATGCCCGTCAGGAATATGCCATCAAACACCCCCGCCCCTCCGATGGATAGCACTAGCGGTTTTGTCTGGTGAAGAGAGACAGGCGAGAGGGCTGGCAGAACTCCGGGCGTCATCAAGCTCATGAGGTCTGCTCCCAGCAATGTACCAGTTGTGCCGCTGATGTAGGCCAGAGGCGGAGCCCTGCGGTAGCCTCCAGCCAGTGCCAGGCCACAAATCGCGGCAAGAAGAGGAGACAGCCAGAAAGGAAGCAGTATGCCCTCGCCTGGAACTGCCTCGGCCGCATAATATGTCACTGCTGCAACAGCTCCGACGCCGATCATCGCCTTGCCAAAGGAGGCCTGGCCGCGTAGCAGGAGATGCGCGGAGACGACCAGAGGAATGATGCATCCGCCCAGGTTGACTGCGATGTGAACGGGGTGAAAAATTGTCGGAATATTTCCTGGGTACAGGCCAAGAAATGTCGAGTACCACGCAGGATATGCAGAGACTGTGCCGCTAGTTAAGGGAATGTCCACCAGACTGCCAAGAACTGAGCCAAAGACAGCCAGCGAGGCGTGCCAGTGGTCGATGCCCACCATCTCAAAGGCCGCCTCAGAGAGGCGTAAAAAGAGATAGATGAAGATGATGGGGACGGCTAATAAAAGCAGAAATATCACGAGAGCAAAGGGCAGGAACAGGAAATCGAACATCCTTGAGCACCCATAGAAAATAGAGGTTAATGGTTAATAGAGCTTACTCAAGGCCTCAGCTTCGAAGTGCGCAATGTTTTTGGCCTGGGCAAGAGAGTTTAAAAAATCAGGAATTGAAGGTGATTTTAGCATGACAATCCTTACAGGGCGCGAGGCGCGCTGCTTTGTTGAATCCATGATCGATCCCAAGACACAGACCCAGATGTGCGGCGTGGAGCTGTCGCTGCAAAAGATCGAGCGCTTCGCAGCTGCTGGGGCAGTGGCCTTCGATAACAGGGAGCGGATGCTGCCCGAGACCGAGCAGATAAACTTCGATGAATCAGGCTGGGCAGATCTTGAGCAGGGGGCATATCTCGTGACATTCAACGAGATCGTGACCATTCCGAGGGACATGGCCGCCCTGGCCCGCCCGCGCTCCACCCTTTTGCGCAGCGGGGCGTCGCTTGAGACTGCGCTATGGGATCCTGGCTACCGCGGTCGCAGCCAGAGTCTTCTTGTGGTCCACAACCCCAATGGTCTGAGGCTGAAGAAGGATGCCAGGTTGATGCAGCTTGTGTTCCTTTCATTGGGCAAGGACGCAGAGAGCGTTTACGCAGGAAAATATCAGGGAGAGAACATCTAAGACGAAGACAAGCGGACTGCAGATCGACGATGATCGATAACAGTGGCGAACTATTGCGCCTGAATTTAGGCATTGCAGCCGCCAACATAATCTCCATCTCACCAGGATCGATCTAACTTGGGCCAGGTGTGGCCAGTGTACTGGCAAGGGCCATTGGCAGCCATTCATCCTCCTGAAGCTGCGCTACTGTCAATCGCTCGTCATACCTTCTCACAAATTCCCTGCACAATTCCGATATCCTCCGCCTTATTCTCAAATAATTGCTTATAATGCCATCTCCACCACTATCCTTGGAGGTGAGTCGTGGCAAAAGGCAACAGACCAAGCACTTCTCTTCCAGTCCTACAAAGCTAGGTCCTCTCCAGTGCCCTCTCCAGGCGAACATCTTGGAAGGGCACTAGCTTCCAGGCATTACAAAATGGCCTGAGGGCAAAATGAGCATCTTCGGCGAAGCTGAATCTAACTGCAAAAAAAAATCAGGTGAAATATGAGGCAAGTTGCAATTTACGGCAAGGGTGGCATAGGCAAGTCGACGACCACCCAGAATCTCACTGCAGCCCTCTCTACCATGGGCAAGAAGATCATGCAAATCGGCTGTGATCCCAAAGCGGACTCAGTTAAATTCCTTATGAACGGCAAGAAGCAGCCTTCCGTCCTGGACACGCTAAGAAAAGAGGGCGAGGTAAAGCTTGAAGACGTGATGAAGACCGGCTTTGGCGGCATTCATTGTGTAGAGTCTGGAGGCCCCGAGCCTGGCGTCGGCTGCGCAGGAAGGGGCATCATCACATCGATCGGGCTCCTCGAGAACCTGGGAGCCTACACACCAGACCTTGATTATGTCTTCTACGACGTCCTGGGCGATGTGGTCTGCGGCGGATTTGCCATGCCAATTCGTGAAGGCAAGGCCCAGGAGATCTATATCGTGGCATCAGGCGAGATGATGGCTCTGTACGCAGCCAACAACATCTGCAAAGGCATCCAGAAGTTCGCAGAAGCTGGCGGAACGCGCCTGGGCGGCATTATCTGCAACTCCCGAAATGTAGATCGGGAGAAGGAGCTGGTCTCGCACTTCGCCCAGAAGCTGGGCAGCAAGATGATCCAGTTCATTCCGAGGGATAACATCGTCCACCAGTCCGAGATTCATAAGAAGACAGTCATTGAGTATGCCCCAGACTCCGATCAAGCCAAGGCCTACCTGAGCCTCGCCAAGGCGGTGGATGAGAACGATATGTTCGTCATCCCCAAGCCCATGGAGTACGAAGAACTGGAGCAGGTCATGATGGAATGGGGTGTTGTGGAATGAAGATGATCAGGGCCGTCATCCGGCCGGAGGCTGTGGACAAGGTCGCGGACAGCCTGGAGGCAGGCGGCTTCACAGCACTTACCCGCATCGAGGTCTTCGGCAGAGGCAAGCAGAAGGGCATCCGGGTCGGGGAAATGGTATACGACAATCTTCCCAAAACCATGCTCATGATAGTAGTAGACGACGCCAAGCTAACGTCCGCAGTCAAGATCATCGAGGACAGTGCCAGAACAGGAAATATCGGTGATGGCAAGATCTTCGTATCCTCAGTAGAGGAGGCCTACACAATAAGGACCGGCCAGAGAGGGCTGTAGAATGAAAGAAGTTCTGGCCATCATTCAGATGAACAAGATGGAGGCTACCAAGAACGCCCTGGAGATCATAGGCATCCCATCCATCACCGCCTACAAGGTCACTGGCCGTGGAAAGCAGAAGGGCCTCATAATCCAGCACCCTTCAGAGCTCCCTGAGTCGGATCAGAAGGGCATGAGATACATTCCCAAGAGGATGATCTCAATCATGGTGGAAGACGAGTTCGTGCCAGCTGTGGTGGCCGTGATCGGCAAGGTCAATCGCACAGGCAACTATGGTGACGGCCGAATCTTCGTCTGCCCTGTGGAAGAATCGATCAGAATAAGGACCGGTGAACGTGGGAGTGTTGCCATATCATGAGCCAAGATATCATCCGCCGGGCCAAGAGAGATCCCATAACCATTGGCGGCAGCAATAAGGCAGTCGAGGATATGCTTCAGGGGCTTCCCAAGAAGACTGCCAAAATCAGAAGCAAACATGTCGTCGTCAAAGATGCCTGCGAGGTCGAGCAGAAGATCGAGGCAAACGATAGGGCAGTCCCAGGCATTCTGACCAACCGCGGCTGCGCCTATGCTGGCTCCAAAGGAGTGGTTTTAGGGCCGATCAAGGATATCTTGCATATCACACACGGTCCCATCGGCTGTGCATACTTCACATGGGGTACGCGTCGCAATCTCATGAGTGTGGAAGAGGGCAGAGATTGCTTTGCTGGCTACTGCCTGAGCACAGACGTCAAGGAGACCGACATCGTCTTTGGTGCAGAAAAGAAGTTGGCTGCAGCCATCCGAGAAGCTTATTCCATCTTCAAGCCAGAGTGCATCTCTGTCTTCTGCACTTGTCCAATTGGCCTCATCGGCGACGATATCGAATCTGTCTGCAAGAAAGCAGAGGAGGATCTGAAGATCAAGGTGATCCCAGTCAGATGTGAGGGCTATCGTGGAGTCAGCCAGTCTGCGGGCCACCACATAGCCTCCAATTCGCTGATGGAGCATCTAGTAGGCACAGAAGAGCTGGAGAACCCTGGGCCCTTCGATATCAATGTCTTCGGAGAGTACAACATCGGCGGAGACTACTGGGTGGTCAAGGAGCTCCTGGAGAGAATCGGCTACCGCATCGTCAGCCCCTTCACAGGCGACGCATCCTTTCATGATATCGCCAAGGCTCATCGGGCCAAGCTGAACATCCTGCTCTGTCACCGCTCCATCAACTACACCAACCGCATGATGGAGGAAAAATACGGCGTTCCATGGCTGAAAGTCAACTACCTGGGCGTGGAGGACACGATCAAGACCTTGCGAGATATGGCAGCGTTCTTCGATGACCCTGATCTGACCAAAAAGACGGAGTCTGTGATCGCCGAGGAGATGGCACGAATTCAGCCGGTCATAGATATGTACAGAAAAAGGCTGGCAGGAAAGAGAGTCATGCTCCTTGTCGGCGGCTCACGCGCCCATCACTTCAAGAATATGTTCGAGACGCTGGGGATGGATGTGGTAGTGGCTGGCTACGAGTTCGCCCACAGGGACGATTACGAAGGCCGAAAAGTCCTCTTTAGCATCGTTCATACAGGCCGCTCTAAAGTCCTGGAGGATATCCATTATGAGCGCGATCCAAATGTCATCTCGCCTTATGACGATGCCATCATTCAAAAGAAGAAGGAGAGGATTCCAAGGCTCATGGATTATGAGGGCCTTCTGCCTCACATGAAGGATGGCCAGGTCATGATCGACGACTACAGCCACTATGAGTGCGAGAGGCTGGTGAAGGACCTGGGGATAGATATCTTCTGCTCGGGCATAAAAGACAAGTACGTCTTCCAGAAGATGCACATCCCCTCCAGACAGATGCACTCTTACGACTACAGCGGGCCGTACACTGGATTTTATGGATTTGTGCAGTTTGCCAAAGACATCGACATGTCTGTGAACAGTCCTACCTGGAAATTCATAAATTTGCCCTGGAGGCAGAACAGCAATGCTTGACTACACACCAAAAGAGATTTCCGCGCGCGAGACGCTTGTCATAAACCCAGCCAAGATCTGCCAGCCCATTGGAGCCGTTCTGGCTTATAAAGGCATCCACAACTGCATGCCCATCACACACGGCTCGCAGGGCTGCTCCTCATATCTGCGCATGGTGCTTGCCCGCCACTACCGCGAGCCGACGCTTGCGGCAACCTCCTCATTCACTGAGGACTCAGTGGTCTTCGGTGGTAGAGACAACCTCAAGGAGGCTGTCGGCAACGTCATGAGCATCTATCATCCCGATGTTCTCGCCATCAATACGACCTGTTCTGCAGAGACCATAGGCGACGACATATCAGCTTTCATGGAAGAGATCAAAGAGGAGGAGTTCTTCGATCCCAAAGTGCGCGTGGTCCTCACAAATACGCCCAGCTACGTAGGGTCGCATATAACAGGTTACGACAATGCAGTCAAATCCATTGCCCAGAGCTTTGCCCGCAAGGGAGAGCCCAACGGAAAACTGAACATCATACCCGGATTCGTGGAACCTGGAGACATCCGAGAGATCAAGAGGATTCTGAAGATCATGGGCGTTCCCCATATCGTCTTCCCCGATACCACGGACGTCTTTGATGCGCCTCTGACACCGGAATCAGGTGGGCTGTATCCCCCAGGCGGAACGACGATCGCAGATCTGGTGGATGCTGGCAACTCTCGTGCCACCATAGCTCTGGGCAGGACTGCCGGAGCATCGGGCGCCTTGGTATTAACGGGCAAGTTCAAGATCCCAAGCGTAATAGGCCCCATGCCGATAGGCATTCGCAATACAGATGCTTTTGTGATGAACGTCTCCAGTCTGATGGGAGTGCCAATCCCCAAGGAGATAGAGTACGAGCGAGGCAGGTTGGTAGACATGATGACAGATGCCCATCCTCACTTTCATGGCAAAAAACTGGCAGTCTTCGGAGATCCGGATACCGTCATAGGGTTGGTGAGCCTGGCCGAGGAGATGGGCATGGATCCAGTCTTCGCTTTGACAGGCACTCCGGACAAAAAGTTTGCCGAGGAGGTTCATAACGCCTCGCCAGGCTGCGAAGCCCTCTTGGGCGACACATTTCTACTGCACCAGAAGATCAAGAACAGGCCCGTGGACATGCTGATAGGCAATAGCTATGGCAAATTTATAGCCAGGGCTGAGGACATCCCGCTGGTGCGGGTAGGCTTCCCAATCACCGATAGGGCCAATTTGCACAACTTCCCGATCATCGGCTATGCTGGGGCTGCCCGCCTGGTGGAGATGATCGGCAACGCCTTCCTGGAGAGAAGGGACAGAGACTCGGACGATGCCCATCTCGAGCTGGTCCTGTAGGTAATCGACATGAGCACAATCAAGATCTTCGAAGGCAGAGAGGGGCACATTCAGCAGAAGGGCGACGATTGCCTTCCCATCTCCTGCAACAACGACAGCCTTGCTGGAGTCGTGAGCCAGAGGGCCTGCGTGTATTCTGGGGCAAGGGTGGTGCTAAATCCGCTCACAGATGCATTGCATCTGGTTCACGGGCCCATCGGTTGTGCTGCTTACACCTGGGACATTCGTGGTGCTGCCTCATCCGGGTCCGACCTCTACCGCAACAGCTTTTCCACAGATATGAAGGAGCTGGATGTTGTCTTCGGAGGCGAAAGGAAGCTGGCAGCAGCTTTGCGGGAGCTGGCGGACAGGTTCCATCCGCAGGCTATCTTCGTCTACTCCACATGCATCGTGGGAATCATAGGAGACGACATTGAGACGATCTGCAAAAGGGCAGCCATGGAACTGGGAATACCTGTCGTGCCGGTCAAGTCCGAGGGATTTCGTGGAAACAAAAATGAGGGCTACAAAGCTGCTTGCAACTCTCTCCTTGGGCTGATTGGAACTTGCGATTATACGCCCAAAAGCCGCTACAGCGTCAACCTCCTCGGGGAGTATAATGTAGCAGGAGATGTCTGGCATGTCATGCCACTCCTCGAGGAGATGGGAATCGATGTTGTGGCTACGCTGACAGGCGACGCAAGAGTCGCCGATATCCAACGGGCCCATACTGCCAAGCTCAATTTAGTGCAGTGCAGCGGCTCCATGACCTATCTTGCCAAGAAGATGGAAGAGAGGTACGGCATACCTTACAGACGGATCAGCTTCTTCGGCCTGAGAGAGATGGCATCTGCCTTGCGAACGACGGCGGATTTCTTCGAATCTCGGCAGCTGAAAGAGAAGGCAGAGCAAATCATCCTTCGTGAGACGGCGCGCGTCATGCCCCAGATCGAATGCCACCGGTCGCGCGTCAGCGGCAAGAAGGCTGCCATCTACATGGGCGGCGCTGCCAAGGCAATCTCTTTGGTCCGGGCCTTCCAGGAGCTGGGGATGGATGTAGTGATAATAGGAACGCAGACAGGAGATCGAGATGATTATCAGAGAATCGGATACATCGTAAAAGACGGCACGCTGATAATCGACGATGCCAATCCTCTGGAGCTGAAAGAGCTTCTCCTAAAACAGAGCGCAGACCTGCTGGTGGCAGGCGTCAAAGAGCGCTTCCTGGCCTACAAACTGGGGATAGCTTTCTGCGACTTCAACCACGATCGAACCATCAACTTCGAAGGATTTCAAGGAATGGCAAATTTCGCCCGTGAGATCGATATCACCATCAACAGCCCCGTCTGGCGACTTTCGGTAAAGAGACAGAGCCCCATCAACAGTCGATCGGATTTGACAGTGGACATGGGAGTCGGGGATGCCATCAAAGAGACTTGCCAGGGTTAACCCCTGTTCCATGTGCATGCCCATGGGCTGCGTGCTTGTGTTCCGGGGAGTCGAAAGCTGCATGACGCTTTTTCACGGTTCACAAGGATGCAGCACCTACATGCGCCTTTACCTTGCCCACCATTTTCGCGAGCCTGTGGACATTGCCTCGTCAGCGTTGAGTGAGAAGGGGGCCGTTTACGGTGGGGCTGCCAACCTCAAGCAGGGCCTTCGGAATGTTATCTTGGGCTACCGTCCCAAGGCCATCGGCATAGCCACAACATGTCTTGCTGAGACCATCGGAGATGATGTCCCTCAGATCATAAGTGAGTTTCAGGAGGAGGAGCCGCTGGCTAGGGACGTGACGTTCATACCCGTCTCAACGCCATCTTATGCAGCGTCGCACGAGGTTGGCTACAGGGTCGCATTGAAGAGCCTGGTGCAGACCATGGTCCGAAAATCAAAGCCCAGTGGGCGGATAAACATCCTAGTGGGCTCCATTGTCTCGCCAGAGGATGTTCGCTATCTTAAAAAGCTGCTGGACTGCTGGGGTTTTGACTACATCCTTCTGCCGGACATATCTGAGACATTCGATGCGCCTCTCAATGAACACTTGCCCCGCATCCCCGCTGGAGGGACGCCCCTTGATGATATCAGAGATTTGGCGAGCTCAAAGGCGACTGTCACCATCGGGGGATTGGTGCAAGAGCCCGGAGCGGGATACTTTCTGGAGAAGGAGTTCGAGATACCACACAGGCCGCTTCCTCTGCCCATTGGTCTCGATCTTTGCGACCGCCTGGCTGCCAGCCTAGAGGAGCTGACAGGAGACCCAATGCCCGAATACTACGAGCGAGAGCGTGGAAGGCTGCTGGACACAATGGTCGATGCTCATAAGGTCGTGGCCGAAGCCAGGACTGCAGTCTTCGGAGACACTGAGATGGTCCTGGGCATAGCCCGGCTGATGACGGAGCTTGGCATGAGGCCGCAGATCATCGCCACTGGTGCCATCAATCGTGCATTTGCCGAAGCTGCCCTGCAAATGGTTCCCAGTTCCAGAATAATAACTGGAGCAGACTTTTCCGAGATCGCCGAGGAGATCATGGCCAGGGACATCGAGCTGATGGTAGGGCCATTCACAGGGCGGCAGACCGCCAGAAAAACAAAGATACCACTCCTGCGGGTTGGACTTCCAAATCATGATCGCTTCGGAGCATCCCACCAGCTCCTGCTGGGGTATGAGGGAAGCATGCGTCTGGTAGAGTGTATGGCCAACTCCCTCATCGAGTCCAAGGAGAGGAGATATGCATGAGAGATGGCACGAGGCGCAAGCATTAAAAGCATTAAGTTCAACAGAGTAGTTAACTTATTTCGTAATAGTAAACATAAGTGTTTACATAAGGATCGTCTGGAGGGATAGGACATCGATGAATAGCAGAATACATATCGCACTGCTTGCAGCACTGGTGATGGTTGCATCTGTGGGCATCGCCGAGGAGCCAAAAGAGCTTGTGGTCTTCGCTGCCGCATCTTTGACAGGCGCTTTTGGCGAGATCGGACAGATCTACGAGGATGAGACGGGCCTGCATGTGGCATTTAACTTCGATGGCTCACAGGCATTGCGAACGCAAATAGAGAACGGGGCATACGCAGATGTTTTTGCCTCGGCAAACAAGAAACATATGACCGCATTGGAGCAGCAGGGATTGATGAACAACAGCAGCGTTTCAGTCTTCTCAGAGAACAAGATCGCTTTGATAATTCCCAAGGCGAACCCCGCCAAGATATCAAATCTCAGTGACCTGGCAAAACCCGGGGTCAAGATCGTCATCGGCACCAAGGATGTTCCTGTGGGCGACTATGCCCTGCAGATCTTAGGCAAGCTTGCAAATGATTCTGCATTTGGTCCTGATTATAAGGAGAAGGTCATGGCCAACATCATCTCACAGGAGACCACTGTCAATTATGTGGTTACAAAGGTTGCTTTGGGTGAGGCGGATGCTGGCTTTGCCTATGTGTCCGATGTCACAGAGGACCTGGCCTCAAAGGTCGACAAGATCGAAATCCCGGATAGGTACAACATCATCGCCCAATATCCCATTGGATTGCTGAAAGACTGCAAGTATCCAGTTCAGTCCCAAGAGTTCATCGATCTGGTGCGGTCAGATAGGGGATGTGCAGTCCTGGAGAGATACGGCTTTTATCCTGTGGCCGATTCCGGTAAGCTGTCGGCATCGTCCAGCTCGACTGGAGCGCGGGCATCTGCCGCCTGAACTCGTGGCTCTGTGGTGAAATGTGAAGGGTCAGCTTTCACCAGGGAGAAAATAACGCATGGAAATAACTTACGGGAGCCACAAACTACTCAAAGGAGAGTCATTATTCATGATAGAGAAATGCAAAATCCTCTTGATATTTGTCCTGTTCGCTGCGATCTCTACGGCCTTTGGCGCGGATCCTGAAGAGCTGACAGTCTTTTGCGGTGCCGGCCTTACAGGAGCGCTGAGTGAGATTGGCGAGATATACGAGAACAGCAGCAATGTGAGCGTCAAATTCAACTTCGATGGTGTGCCTGCTCTGCGCGCCCAGATTGAGCAAGGGGCTTATGCCGACATCCTGGTATCGGCAAATCTCAAGCATATGAATGCGCTGATGTCCGAAGGCTTTATCGATAATAGCACAGTCAAGGTCTTCGCCAGGAACAAAGTAGCAATAATCGTGCCCAATGACAACCCAGCCAACATTACGGGATTAAAGGACCTGGCTGTGCCGGGCGTCAAGATCTTGATGGGGACCAAAGATCTTCCTGCAGGCGATTATGCACTCATGGTTCTGGACAAGCTTGCTATGGACCCGGAATATGGCCCTGGGTACAAGGAGGCGGTCCTGGCCAATGTAGTCTCCCAGGAGACCACAGTAAACCGCATCGTCTCCAAGGTTGCTATGGGCGAAGCCGATGCTGGATTTGCTTTCAATTCCGACGTCAGCCCTCAGATGGTGGGAAAGGTCACCAGGATACTTATTCCTGACAGGTACAACGTAGAGGGCGATTTCCCTGTGGGCGTGCTATCTCAGTCCAAATACCCTCAGGAGGCCAGAGCCTTCATCGAGGTATTGATGTCTGAGAAGGGCCAAGCCGTTCTAGACAGATATGGATTCATCCCTGTGGCCGAGAAATGATCGGAGAGATTATTTCGAACCGGTTTGGTACTGATGCAGGCGGCTCGTGCAGAGTAATCATCCAGAGCCCGAGATTGAGGGGGTCATGGAGGAGCAAGGCTTTAAAGGCAGGGCTTGCCTTGCTCATGCTCCTGACAATGGGCTTCATAGCCCTCCCAGTGGCATCTCTCTTACTCAAAAATCCCCTGGACACAGTAGTCCAGACGCTGCATGACCCAATGGTGGTGGACGCCCTGAGGCTCAGCCTATCCACCTCCGCCTTTACCACAGTGACTGTGGTTCTACTGGGAACGCCGCTGGCCTACATCAACGCCAAATTCCGCTATCCTGGAAAGGAGATAGCAGACTCGCTCATCGACCTTCCAGTGATCATGCCACCTGCCGTAGCGGGCATTGCCTTGCTCATGGCTTTTGGCAGAATGGGCATCTTAGGGCATTATCTGGATGGACTTGGGATAAGCATAGCCTTCACCACCCTGGCGGTGATCGTAGCCCAGATCTTCGTCTCATCGCCCTTCTACATCCGCCAGGCAAGGACGAGCTTTGAAGATGTGGACATCTCTATGGAGAACGCAGCGCGTACACTGGGAGCATCTCGGATCTATACATTCTTTCATGTGATACTGCCAATTGCTTTCAACGGCCTTGTCTCCGGTGCCATCATGGCCTTCGCCCGCTCCCTGGGAGAGTTTGGGGCAACGATTATGTTCGCCGGAAATTTCCAGAGGCGAACGCAGACCATGCCGCTCGCCATTTACACAGCCATGCAAGGGGACCTGGATGTGGCGCTGTGCCTGGCTTTGATCCTTGTGATCATATCCTTCCTGGTCATTGTAATTGTGAAGACCCTCACCCGCCGGATGTATGAAAATGTTAGAAATTGATGTTAAGAAGAGGCTGCGAGACTTCGATCTGCAGGTTAAGCTCCGCATAGCCGAAGGAGAGATCCTCATGCTCGTGGGAGACAACGGCTGCGGCAAGACCACACTCTTAAACCTCATCGCCGGGCTGCAATCTCCAGATTTTGGGAGGATTGCTTTGGGCGGCAGGACGCTCTTCGATTCAGAGCTGAAGGAAAATATGATCCCCGAGGAGAGGAATATCGGGTATGTCTTTCAGAGCTATGCCCTATTCCCACACATGAGCGTCTACGACAACGTGGCCTTCGGGCTTAGAGCTCGCGGGCTCTCACGCCGCGAGATCGAGCTGTTGGTGAAGGAGCATCTCGACGAAGCTGGACTGTGGGATATCAGGAAAGCCAAAGCCATTGATATATCCGGAGGCCAAAAGCAGCGTGTAGCCCTGGCGCGGGCATTGATCATCGAGCCGGATCTTCTTTTATTGGACGAGCCGCTGTCTGCGCTGGATGTTCGATGCCAAGCGGCCATGAGACGGGATCTGAGAGAGAAGATTCATGCCTGCCAAGTCCCAAGCATCATAGTTACTCACGACCTTCGGGATGTGGCTTGCATCGGCGATCGTGCCTGCCTCCTTGAGAGCGGCAAGATAGCGCTAACAGGAGGACCTGATGAGGCGATGAGCTGGGGTGCCCAAATGCCATTTGGGCGAGAGGAGAACGGCGAGAGGATCGAGTTGAAAGAGAAGAATAGAGAGATGAATTGAGGCCTGTATGGTCAAGATGGATCTGCTGCAAGAGGCAAAGAGGCGATTTTGTGCAGAACTGAATCTCGAGGATTTGAACTGCGAGGTGGTAGTGAGCCTGCCTTTGAGTCCCAGGGATGCCATTGGAGATCCAGGGCGAGATGACTTTCCCATTCTAAGGGGACGGGAGGTTCTGATGCAGGCCGTGTACAAAGGCGCAGCCGGGCAGGCATTTACCTCAGCTAAAGGGAGTTTCAGGGGAACTTTGAGAGATGCGCTGAGTATGCCTCTCGCCGGAAGCTTCGAGCGCGCAGTTTTGGTCTCGACCATCAATGCCACCCTCAGATACCGTGGCCTGATCGATAAGACTGTGCACTGCAAGGACGAAGGGCCGAAGAGATGCGCTGATCGCATGGCCTCGTGGATAGCAGAGCAGCATGCCGACGCCGTCGGGCTCATAGGAATGCAGCCTGCGCTTCTGGAAGCCTTGGTGAGGTCACTAGGCCCTGAAAAAGTGATGGTCTCTGATCTGGCAGAAGCGGGATCTGCGCGCTGCGGCGTAAAGGTCTTGGATGGCATGGATTCGTCTGATATCTTCGAGCGCTGCCAGCTCATTTTGATAACTGGATCCACGATTGTCAACGGCACCATCGGCGACCTGCTGGAGATGGCCTCGCGTCACAGAAGAAGAGTTGTATTTTTTGGAACTACAATTGCGGGAGTAGCGTATCTTCTTGGCATGGAAAGGTGGTGTCCTTCTTCGACTTGAACAAATCTCTCACGAGAGCATCTCACAAGACGATCTCCATCATGTCGTGGCCCAAAGGCCATTTCTTGAGGGCGATCTCGTGTGGCGGATAAAGGTGAGCGAGATGAGTGAGCTTCAGATCCCTAGCCCCCAGGCGGCTGGCCAATGCAACGGCCTCCTCGGCATTCATGTGCTTGGGAATGTTGTAGCCCGGGGGCATGATCGCGTCTGCCAACAACAGGTCGGCGTTCTTCATAAGCTCAAGGCTCCTTTCGGGTATTTCCAGGTTCGTATCGCTGGTGATCACCAGCTTCTTCTTCCCGTTGCAGACGACAACTCCAGTTGTCTCCGTTGGTGGATGGTTCACATTGAAGAGCGTGAACTGCATTCCTGCGATCTCAAATGGCTCATAGGCGCATACGTCATGGCGCACGGGATTGAGGAAGTAAAGATAATTGAGGATATAGTCCATGGTGTTTTTCAAAGCATAAACGTCCACATGGCTTTGCACCCTATGAAAGTCCCCGAAGCCCGCATAATGATCATAGTGAGCATGAGTCCAGATCACCCCATCCACATGGGATATGTCCTTCTTCAAAAGCTGCCAGCGCAGATCCGGGCTCGTGTCGACAAGCACCTTGCCCTCGTCATCGTCTGACTCCAGGAGAACTGAGAACCTCAACCTTCTGCTTCGTCCTCCTCTCAACGCATCCATGCACGCTGGACATTTGCAGCCGATCTTGGGCGTGCCGATAGCGTCGCCTGTGCCAAGAAGCGTGACCTTCATGTCGCAATGCTCCCCTTGTACTCGGAGATCCTGCGACCAAACTCTTCGATGGAGCTCAAAAGATCGTCCTGGCTCAGCTTCCTTCTGTCCTCCAGAAGCGCATTCAGGACAGCTTCTCTGACGACCAATCTAAGGTCTGAGCCGGAGTACCCATCCGTCAGCTCAGCCAGCTCATAGGTGTCCACGTCTGCGTCTATGAGGGAGAGCACCTTGTCCAGGATCCTGCGCCTCATCTCTGCATCAGGCAAGGGGAAATTCAACACCTTATCGAACCTCCTCCAGGCAGCATAGTCCAGAAGCTGCGGATGATTGGTTGCAGCCAATAGAAGAACTCCGTGCTCGACAAGGCTGATCTCATCGATGGCCTTGAGAAGGGTGTTGACTGCTCTCTTGATAGCCCCGTGCTCGTCTGATGTTCTGGTCTTGGCCACGAAGTCGAACTCATCTATGAGTAGTATGCACGGGCTGAGCCTCTTGGCCAGATCGAATACCTTGTCGATGTTCTTGGAGGTCTCACCCAAATACTGGCTGGTGATCATCGAGAGCCTGACCTCCACCATTGGCAAGGAGAACCAACTGGATAAAGCTCTGGCTGTGGAGGTCTTGCCAGTTCCAGGCGGGCCGATGAATAGAAGCTTTCCAATCTCATAAAGCCCGATCTGCTGGAGGTATTCCCGATTTTGCAGGGCTTTGCCGGTCTTTTCGATCTCCACTTTCTGCTCATCGGTTAGAACCAGGTCTGAGATGCTGTCTCTGATATCTTCAGGGGCCCTGATGTACGCGAGCTTGAGAAGATCCTCTGCTTCCTTTTGATCTTTGCAAATTTCTTTTATCCTGGCGTCGATCCACTCTCGGTCAGAGTAAAGTGGTCTGTTGCCGTTCTTGGCCTCGGCATAGCTCACGTTCATGGAGTCGTAATTCTCATAAAAAAAGGCTAAAGTCGGGTTAGATCTGATCGCTGCCATGTCCTTTTGGTTGGCGAACCACTTCGCTGCCACATCGAAGACCGTCAGCCTCAATTGGGATCCGAACTCCTCATAGGCCACGAAGGATAGATCCTTTATTGTCGCCTTGACATTCTCGATGCCATAAATCTTCTGGACGTCTGAACTGGTTACATATATCGGCCTTTTGACGCTCTTGGTCTCTACATCGAAATAATGTTTGCGGATTTTTGGAGGCAAATCATCCTCAGTGAGACTCTCCTTACGATTGTATATATCAGCAGTTAGCAGCAGCTCTGCGATCTGTTTTGCACCATATCTTTCTGAACCCATCTCTAAACCCATCTTCAAAGCTCCATGAAACTGGACTAGATAAGTGGCCTATAAAAAGAGATAAAGCTTTCCATGGTCTGCCGCTAACTTCTTTTTTTAATAGCCCTTCAAATCTCCTTATAGTGGACCACAGACCTGTAGGCAGCCAGAAGAAATCCATAGAGAGTTGGGCCAACGATCACGCCGATGATGCCCAGCATAAAGAGCGGTGCTGTGTAAGCCAGCACTGTAACGATGGGATGGATCCTGGCGCTCCTCATTGCCAGATGAGGTCTGATTACATTTTCGGGTATTACCATCAAAACAACGACTCCGAATACCAGCACTATCAGGCCAGTTACCACATCTCCAATCAGTAGGTAATACAATGCCATGGGGACGAATACAAAGGGTGGGCCGAGCAATGGTATGAGGGTAAAGACTGCAACGATTGTTCCCATCACAAATGGATAGGGAACGCCCAGAAATGAAAATCCGATGGCGGCCAGGACGCCACTCAGCATAGATGTGGTGAAATAGACTGTGAAAAGAGTGGTATAAATATCGTTCAGCTCACAGAGAAAATATCGAACTATGCTCCTCCTGGTCTTGGGAACTAGATCCACAGCGCTGGCGACAAAATTCTTGCCGTCGATGAGGATGTAGTATGTGAAGAATATCACCACGATAGATTGGGCGAATATCGCTGGCAGGTTGGCTGCAAAACTTGCCAGCTCTTTTTCCACAACGGGAAGCAACCATGCTGCTATGGTCGATGGAATGTCTCCGATCTCATTCACATACTGGCTGGCAACGCTGCTCGAATATTGATAAAACCAACCTGGAAGCACGCTTTGTAGCCAGAGATCGAGGTCTTTGGCAATATCTGTGAATCGAATATCCGATATGACACCAGAAGCCTCGAGGTTTGATATCTCAACCAGAAGCACAGTTGTGAGGCTCACCAATACGGCCAGGATGAGGATGAACATTATCAACAAGGAGAATAGACTCGAGACCTGTCCGTGCCTTGTGAACCTGTAGAAGACTGCATAAAGGGGCCTCAGCAGGAAGACCAAAACGACGCTGAGAAGGATCGTGGACAGGAAATCTTTTGTCAAATAAATGGTGATGAGCAAGGCCAGGAAGATGAACGCTCCCGCAGCGACCTCAAAGCGTCGGCCTAAGTCCATGGTGCCACCTCAACCTGTGAGCGAATAAACCTTTCTCCCTAAAATTTTTACCGTTTGAAGTATGAGATCATTCGCTGCTCAGATTCGAGGCTTTTTTTAAAACTGCTTTCCTCTCATCCTGGCTTAGGAGACAGCCACAGGTATCCTCATGAGCCAGAGCACAATTGCACGGCTCGATGTGAACAGTTACCGTCGTTCCAGGGTATTGTAGTTTGATGGCGTCGGCGATCATATCGGAGATGCGATGCGACTCGTCCACCGACATTGTAGGATCTACTCGCACATGAAACTCCACGAAACGGCTCGATCCCGCTTTGCGGGTCCGAAGCCTGTGAAAACCTCTCACAGTGGGCGCAAATACTGTGATATACTTGCGAATGCATTCCTCTTCGTCCTCTGGCAGGCTCACGTCCATCAGGTCTTTAGCGGACTCCATCGTCAGCCTCCAAGCAGCTTTGAGGATCAGGAGCGCGACCCCAATTGCCACCAGCGGATCTACCCAGTGAAGATCGGCTCTCGGAAACAGCAGCTCTCCAATCCAGATGATTGCCAAGCCTGCCATGACGCCCGAAGATGTGTAAATGTCAGTGCGCAAGTGCCACGCATCGGCCTGCAATGCCACAGAATCAGTCTCCTTGCCAACGCAAAATAGCCTCTGAGAGACGAAGATGTTTGCACCAGAGGAGATCAGCATAACTGCCACGCCCCATCCCGGACTGTCAATCTGTTCAGGGTCCATGAGCCTCTTGTAAGCCTCGAAGAGGATCCATCCTGCTGCCAGGAATATGAGCAAGGCCTCGACAACGCCTGAGATGTTCTCGACTTTATTGTGGCCAAAATGGTGATTCTCATCCGCTGGCTTGCCTGCCACTTTGACCGCCAAGAAGGCAATCAGAGCGGCAAGCAGGTCCACGCCGGAGTGAACTGCTTCGGAGATGACAGACACTGAGCCGATCATCAGGCCTGTTGTTATCTTGAGAATGACCAGCGCTGTATTTGAAATGACCGATAACAGAGCCACCTCCGACTTTCGCTTATTGATATTTGCGGCGCTAGATTCCATTTTTTGGCGCATTATCTCCTCAATTCCAGCCAGATATTTACGATGGATATGCTGATCAGATTTAATGTAGTTGCTGCATACCAGATATATGATTCTTCCCTGGAAAGGCGAGCGATCCAGCCGGACCAGAGTACTAGGCAGATTATGGAGAAGGAGATGAATGTGTCGACAGCCAAAAATAACCCCGGCCGCCTGATGAGCTGTCCGGCCTGTGCTACAGTGCAGTACTCGATGGGCGAGGCGCGTCCGGCCAGATGAAATACGACCCTTGCCAGGTTCATGAGCAGATCCGCAAAGGCCCAGACTATGACCAGCCAGCCAAAAAACTCCAGGAGATGTGAACCCTGCTCTCCGCCGATGCGGACACAGAGCAAACCGAAGAGCAGTTTGAAGACGCAGAAGGGAACGCCGATGGTCAAGGCCTGGAAGGTAGGGGTCTGGAAAAAACTCTCTTCTATCTCCTGAGTTTGAACTGACTGGATTGTTTGACCTTTCATCTTCATCAGCTTTGGGCCATTCGAGGGAAATAATTTTGCCCATGGGTCAAAGCTTTGGTACAGATGCGCCTGGCAAATTTAAATTAATTATAAGTTATGTTTTATTAGTTTCATAAACTGCCGTGCTGTCGCTCTAAAATAGGCATCGCATGCTTTTAGAAATAATTAAATCTCTTTTGCCAAATTAATTACTAAAGAAAAATTCTTATACATGGAGGGGCAATGTACAGACGAGGACAATGCCCACCAGATCTAAATTGAATATCCTTCTTGCTGAGGACAACCCTGTCAATCGGATGACTGCGTTGATAATCCTCAAGAAGCTTGGCTATCGGGCAGATACTGCCAACAACGGCCATGAGGTCCTTTTAGCCTTGGAGGACCATCCTTACGATTTGGTGCTTATGGATATCCAGATGCCAGAGATGGATGGCATTGAGGCCACGAAGGTCATTCGTAAACGCTGGCCTCAGGGTCCAAAGATAATAGTCGTAACGGCCTTTGATCCGGAGATCTGTCGCGATCTCTGCTATGAGGTTGGAGCAGATGATTTCCTCAACAAACCCGTGAAGGCTGAGGAGCTTGACGCTGCCATCGAGCGCAACATGGGCGAGGTTTTTAAAGCCACCTCCTAGAGCTGATCGATCTCCTTTAGCACGCCCTTTGCAGAGGCTTCAGGGTCTTCTGCCTCGTATACTGATCTTCCAAGGATCAGGAAGTCTGCACCAGCCAAAAGTGCCTGCGAAGCTGAGCCGCCCTGCGCGCCCACTCCTGGCGAGATGATGATCCTCCTTCCAATGATCGAACGGATCTGCTTGATCCTCTCTGGTCGCGTGGCCGGTGCGACTACCCCTGAGGCGTTCACATCCACAGCCAGCCTGGCCAGCCGCTCAGCAAGTGGCGCCATGAACAGCTCCGCTCCAGGATGGCTCATCTCAGTGACCACGAAAATGTCGGCGCCCCAGTCCGCTGCACTCTTGGCACAGGCCTGCAAAGAGTCCAATCCCGGGAAGGCATGGGCGATTATGCCGCAAGCTCCAGCGCCAAGCGCTTCCTCGCAGATGAGGCGATTGGTATTGGGAGTGTCGGCGATCTTCAGATCTGCGATAACAGGAGAGATGGCAGAGATCTCTTTCACGATGCTGAGGCCTGAAGCGAGGATGAGCGGATATCCAATTTTAATTGCATCGAAATAATCTATCAGCCCTCTTGCCAGCGATATGGCTCTGGCCCTTGATCTCACATCAAGCGCCAGGATCAGCTGAGTGTCTTTCTTCATGAGATCGTCACTTTTATCTCACTCGCAAGTTGCATATCAGCTCTACGGCTTCCCGAAGGTCGCCCACAACCTCGCTGCCAGATCTCATGCTTTTGCGGTCCAGGAAGAGCGCATCAAGACCTGCCTGCAGAGGTGACTCATAATCGTAGTTGTAATGATCGCCTATGTGCATCACCTCGAAGGGCTTGGCGCCCAGAGCTGCGCAGACAGCGCTGTAAAGCAGGGGCGATTTCTTCACCTCCCGAAAGTCGCTGGTAGCCGAAAATGTCTCGCAAAAGTAATCGGAGAGGCCGTCTAGCTCTATGTCGATGAACTCGCGAGCAGCATTTGAGGTCACAACGAGATTGTAGCTTTCTGCCAGGATATCCAGTGCCTCCTGGACCTCTGGATATGTCTCGATCTCGTCCTCGTAAAGCTCCAAGAGCTCATCTCTGCCGATATTCAATTCGAATTTATCTATCCAGTATCGCAGGTCATACCACTCCAGATGGTCGCTGCCGATCTTCATGTACTCGCCGACCACGTACTCCTTTGCGGCAGCAAAGTCCAGCCCTGACCTCTCCGCATACAGGCGGGGAATGCCCTCCATCCAGACCTTCTCCACGAATCTGGAGTTGACCAAGGTGCCATCCATATCCAGGGAAACGAAACGAATCATTTTATGCTCCGGTTGATGGGCATAAATCCATCTATGGGTTATTATTCTTTTCGGGACGCTGCAGGACTGCAAGGACTTCACAGGATCGCACGCGACTGGCGCATGACACACATGGATCGAAAGTGGCTTGTATCTCATCTCCGTTCTCATCTGAGCATGCGCAATTTCGTCATCATCGGAAACAAGGCCACAACCACGCCCATGTTCTCTTTAGAGGACATCCCCGGCACATCAGGACGGCTCGACATCCTCTGCCGCTGCGTTACGGCGGCCTTCGTCCTCTCTCATGGCATACGAAAAGATGTCTGCGTCTACCTCGTGCTCCTGGGCGGCGAGATCCCAAAGACGGTACGGCTTGATGGCGAGACATTGCGCCACCTGAACCCTGATGAGCGCACAACGGCTGCATTGCTAAAAAAAGCACTTGCAGTGTCTGCCACGCCTGATTGGGCATCGTCCACGTCCGGCATATTCGTTCGGACTGGAGGGCTTGCAAACGTTCTTGCGGACCTGAAGGGCGCGAGGATGCTGTGCTTGCGAGAGGATGGTGCGGATATTCGCAGCGTTGCGGGCTGCGACATTTCCGGAGATGTGGCATTCATCCTCGGTGACCACATGGGCATTGCGCCCAAAGAGTGGACTGTGATCGAGCAGGCTGGAGCAGTGGTGGTCTCCATTGGGCCTGTCAGCCTGCATGCTGATCACTGCATAGTTCTTATGAATTGGATGATGGATACAAATTGGCTCCTCGCTATTTAGTATGGGTGAACTTGAATCGCAAAATCTCTGTGTCTTCGTGACTCTGTACTGAAACGTGATTCGCTAACTGAACCACAGAGACACAGAGGCACAGAGGAGATATTTTATGCCCGATCTCACCCACACAATTTAGCGAAGAGCCTACAAATTTTTTGCTGTGAACCCCCCACCGAATGGACAGCCGGTTAAACAATGCCGACTCATGGTGGGAAGCATACGGCAAAAATGAGGCTGCGCTACGACCTTAAGAGTTCAAGATATCTGCAGTGTCCGAGCTTGAGTCCGGCAGGCAGCTGGCCTAAGTTGCCCGCGAGCACTGCATCCATCCCAACCTCCCTTCTCGATGGTGAGATGAATTGGCCGAGAATCCTGGGAGAGCGTTCAGCGGCAAATGGCAACCGATGCAAGTACGAGGCCAGGATTGCCGAGCAGGAGAGGCTGCCAGGGCAAGCACATCCCGAGAATGAGCTTTAAAAAAAAGCGTTCGCTGCGACCTAAAAGAAGCTCCGGGAAGAAGGATGATGTGATGTTAAGCAAAAGATTTATTAGTAAATATGATTTAATTCCACTAAAGTTATTCGAAAGCCAGTCTACTTTGCCTCTAGCCATACCTATGAAGCGCCCAGGCAAGTCTGCCATGGCGCGTCTGCTAGAGAATGGGTTGAGACTATGAAAGTAGCCGATGAGATTTTGTGCAGGCTGAGAATATACATGCCATAAGCGACAATGAAATTCTGATTCATGATATGATCTTCGAGAAGACCTTGGCAAAAACTGATTACATCGTTGCAATTGGGCGATAGTATGAATCAGAGAATAGATATGCAAGAAAGAATGGCTGCATTGGAAAAGGAAATGCCAGAAGTGACGAAGGCATTGAAGCTGCTACACGATGAAGTCACCAAGGAGGGGGCACTGGACACAAAAACCAAGGAACTTATATTGGTAGCCGTCGCCGTTGCCCTCAAGTGCGAGTACTGCCTGTGGAATCATGTGCCAATGGCAGTGAAACTGGGGGCCAGCCGTCAGGAGATCCTGGAGGCGACTGGTGCTGCCATATTGATGGCAGGAGGGCCTGGTGCTGCCTACGGATCAGTAGTTGTTCTAAAGATACTTGATGAGTTGAAGATCTGATAAGGATATCTAGGCTAAAACAGGGACGCGGCAGCCAATGCACGCGGCTGCAGCCGATAAAAAATGAGGCTCCTCGCTATTTAGTATGGGTGAACTTGAATCGCAAAATCTCTGTGTCTTCGTGACTCTGTACTGAAACGTGATTCGCTAACTGAACCACAGAGGCACAGAGGAGATATTTTATGCCCGATCTCACCCACACAATTTAGCGAAGAGCCAAAAATGACAACGAGGTGAAGGGTTGAATGGCAGAAGAGAAAAACCTTGTAAAATGCTCGAACTGCGGTCAGGAATTCCAAAAGGAAGGGATGTTTCAAGAAGCAGATCAGCTCATATGTGAAGAATGCTATTTAGATAAACATCAAAAGATCAAAGCCTGTGACCCATGGGGCGTTCATTCGAAGAAGGTCTTACGAAGTAGAGCCGGCCAGGAAGGCACAGATGGTCTGACCGATTTACAGAAGAAGATCTACGAGTTCATTGTTTCCAGAAATGGAGCCACACCTGCAGAGATGGTTAAAGAGCTCAAGGTCTCGCCCAATGAGCTGCAAAACCAGATTGCTATCATGAGACATTGCGAGCTTTTAAAAGGACAAGACAGAGATGGAGTCATCTATGTAGTACCATGGTAGCGTCACATCTCTGTGCTGCTCTGTTTATGGACAGCCAAATCATGTCGTAATATAACAAGTGCAGGGGGTCCTATTCAATGATCCCACTCAGGCTGAGGATCGGCCCTTTGCGGGCCTTTGAGAGATGCCACTCTTGCTCCGAGGTGTTCAAGCCTGGATCGCAGAAGCGCCAGTTCCCGTTCCATCAGCTCCAGCTCCTGCCGGCGTGCATCGGCTGCAACGCCGCTGTCTCCATCAGTGCTCCGCAAAATAAAGCTACCTCCCTCAATCCGAATGCCCGTCCCGTAGACCAGGGCAGAAGCGATCTTTTTCCTGGCGCCCATCAGGTCATTCCAGAACGCCTTGCGCGAGACACCCATGTAAAATGCCGCCTCCTCTTGGTCCAGATCCAGCAGGTCCACCAGGCGCACAGCCTCAAGCTCCTCTAGAGTTATAGAGACTGCCTCCGCCTCCTTTGCGCCTTCTGCCACAAAGCACCTGACCTGAGGAACCTCTGATATCCATCGCCTACCCCTCCGTCTTCCTCTGCAAGGACACATAACAGTAGCTATGCAAAAGTCGTATTTCAATCTTATCTAACAGAAAAGTTTAAGTATATTGTCTCATAAGTTACTATTACTCGACCAGCAAGACTGGATCGTCTTTAAGAAGGATCGAGACTGTTCAAGAAGAGGTGAAAATAAATGCCTTGGGGTGACTGCACAGGACCCTGGTGGATGGGTTCCAGGATGAATAGAGCTGCTGGATATATCAATCCCTGGTGTCGCAGGGCTTATGGTAAGGGCTTCGGCTACGGTAGGGGCTTTGGCTATGCTTATGAGCCATTTCGTCAGCCTACGCCTGAAGAGGAGAGGAGCTATCTCGAGGCCGTGGCGAGAAGCCTGGAGGAAGACCTGAAGTCTATAAGAGATCAAATTGAGAGGCTGCGGTCCAGAGCATGAACCGCTGCCCAAATTTATCTGGATCAAAGTCACTTAAGATATCCATAGCTAGCGGGAAGGGTGGCACCGGCAAGACCCTTGTCGCAACGAGCCTGGCTGTATCATTAGCCGATAGGGGGGCAGTGATCGCCGATTGTGACGTTGAGGAGCCCAATGTCCATCTTTTCTTTCCAAATAAGCAGCCACTTGGGAAAAAGGAGTGTGAGGTGCCGGTGCCCATCGTTGATGAGAGGATATGCACTCACTGTGGCCTGTGCTCGGATAACTGTGCATTTCATGCCATGGCTGTGCTTCCCCAGAAGGTTTTGGTCTTTCAGGAGCTCTGTCATGGCTGTGGCGCCTGCGCATTGGTCTGTCCCATGAACGCAATCTCCGAAGGACGCCGCTCGGTGGGCGAGGTCTTCCGGGCTGAAAGCGGCTGTCTGGAGATCGTCTGGGGAGATCTGAAGCCTGGAGAAGCCAGGACGGTGCCGCTCATCCGAAGCGTGAAGGATGAGGCAAAGGGAGATGTGGTGATAGTGGACTGCCCGCCCGGAACCTCATGCTCTATGGTGGAATCTGTGCGAGGGACGGACTTCTGTCTACTGGTCACAGAGAGCACGCCCTTTGGCCTCTACGATCTGAATCTGGCCTTAAGAACGCTGGAAATGATGAAGATTCCTCAAGGGGTACTGGTCAATAAGAGTGGCATCGGAGATAGAAAGGTATACGAATATCTGGAGAAGCAGAAGGTGTCTCTTCTCATGGAGATTCCGTTCAGCAGAACGATAGCGGAGCTCTACTCGCGCGGCATCATTTTTGTGGAGCACATGCCAGAATGGAAAGAGCGCTTTGCAGCCTTGGCCGAAAAGATTGAGGAGCAGATAGCATGAAGCAGATGGCAGTAGTGAGCGGCAAAGGCGGCACAGGCAAAACATCACTGGTGGCGTCCCTGGCTGCCCTGGCCTGCGGACGGGCGGTGGTCGCCGACTGCGATGTTGATGCGCCCGATCTGCACCTCATCCTCCAGCCGACCATCCAGGAGCGACGCGAATTTTTCGGCATGAAAAGAGCATTCATCGACGAGTCGAAGTGCACTAAGTGCGGCTCTTGTACAGATCACTGCCGCTTCGAAGCTGTGCATGACTTCCAGGTCGACCCTGCACTCTGCGAGGGCTGTGGCGTATGCAAGCTGGTCTGCCCATCCGAGGCTGTAGTTATGATAGACAGGCTCTCAGGGCATGCATACATCTCCAATACGAGGTTCGGCCCGATGGTGCATGCCGAGCTGTTTCCTGGAGAGGAGGCGTCAGGAAAGTTGGTGTCCATGGTAAGAGAGATGGCTCGCGACCTGGCTGCATTCCAGAAAAGGGAGCTCGTGCTGATCGACGGCTCTCCAGGCATCGGCTGCCCTGTGATCGCCTCATTGACGGGCGTCGACTTAGCCCTGGTTGTGACAGAGCCGACGATCTCAGGAGAGCATGACCTGGATAGAGTGCTGAAGGTGTCGGAGCATTTCGGGATCAAGGCACAGGTCTGCATAAACAAGCATGACCTCAACCTTGTGGCTGCGCAGCACATCGAGGACCTCTGCCTGGAGCGAGGAGCGGCTGTCGCAGGAAAGATACCGTTTGATTCGAGTGTGGTCGATGCTATGGTCCATTCAAAGCCTGTGGTGGAGCTGGGCGGACCGGCTGCCGAAGCGATACATGGGCTTTGGAGAAGGCTCGAAGAGCTGCTCTGAGAGAAGGACGCCGTCGATCATTGTAGGATTTGCATATGCCTCATCTGAAGGCAATAATTTTTAGGTACGGACCCGTAACACTGGTTATGAAACTTTAGGCCAATGCAGGATCCATTGGATTATCCGGCAGAAACAGAAAAGGGGGGTCGTGATCCAAAAATGGGTTGGAGTTTTTGGTAATCTCTTGTGGAGAGCGATCATACGGACACCATCCACCCGAGGATCATCGATTAAATCAGCATCCTGATAACGCTAATTTTAACTCGTCGTTCACTCGGAGAGACCCACTCCGCCATCATATTTTATATCAAAATAATTAAAAAATTTATTAAGAATATTACGAATAGATAGTATATTATATGATAAAGATTGAAAGACAAGTCTAAAAATAATAACTCTAAGGACTTGAACGACTATGGGAGGGATAAGGAGATGAGACTGAATAAGTTTTTGGTTTGGTCGATGCTGGCGCTGTTTCTTTCGCTGGTCGTTATCATCACCGCCCTGGCATCGGACAGCTCTGGTTCAGATTACCCCAAAACGATTGTGGATTCTGCAGGCAGGAAGGTAACTATCCAAAATCCTGTGCAGAGAATAATAGTAAATAACGGAGATGCTGCTGAGGCCATAATCATGCTTGGCGAGGGCGACAAGATAGTGGCTGTATCGGATACAGTAAAACAGAAAGCAAGCTACTACTTCCCTATGCTTAAAGGCATACAGTCAGTGGGCACATTCAACAAGCTTGATTATGAATTGATTGCGGAAATCGCAAAAGGGAGCAGTGATACAATAGTTCCAGATATAATCTTTATAGGCTACAGTTACCCAGGCAAAGCCTATGGAATCGAAGCCCATGAAAAGGCTTTGGCTCCGTTCAAGAACATAACCTTCGTTGGCCTGGATTTCTTCTACCCAGAAAATATGACGGTGGAGCTGGAGAAGCTGGGAGTCATATTGAACAAGGAGGCAGAGGCTAAGGAATACATAAACTGGTACAACGAGAAGGCTTCCGACATAAAGGAGGCAGTGAAAGGGACATCGATGCCCAAGATATATGTGGAATGGAATGCTAAGGGCAACGATCTAAGCGGCATGGGGCCAACTTCTGGAGCTGGACAGATGGTTAAAACGGTTAACGCATTTAATATATTCAGCGGGCGCACAGAAGGATACCCAGTGGTTGACTGGGAGTATATTGTCTCACAGAAGCCAGAGATCATAATAAAACGGCAGGCTTCGGCATCAGATGCTAAGGCATTGGGATGGGAAGCGCCACCCTCCGAGGAGGCAGTCAAGCTTGAGAAGGCCCTCCAAGAGATCATGGACCGACCAGCTGCAGCTACAGTGCCTGCGGTGAAAAACGGCAAGGTCTACATTTTCAACTGGGACTTCATGGCAGGTCCAGATCAAATAGTAGGGCTCACCTATCTGGCAAAAGTAATCCATCCTGAGGTAGACCTAGACCCCGAGTCTGTTTATAAAGAGTATCTGCAACGTATAGGGCTTAAATATCCTGAAGGGCGTATATTCTATTACCCCCAGTTAGGGACAACGTGAACGTCTGGGTTTGAGAGATCAATCAGCTCATACATTCTGCTGGCCTTGTTGCCAGCAGTCAGAACTTTTATTTATTTGTCAATTGATATGAAAATGGTTCTCGCAAAGGTCCATTTTCATCCACATGGGTGACCTTGGTTGCACCTGAATGAGGGACTTTATGGTGCCTGGATTTCGGAAGATGCGAGTCTATAACTTCTCCAATGCCGAGACGGTCGAAGACTCCGGCTACCAGCCCCAAATGATCTATCTGGGTTGAGGTGATCTTCATTACGCTTCCCTTTCAGGATCATATGGGAAGTATATTTTATAAAAAATATTCGGTCAGCGGAAAATGTCTGAGGAGAGATATGTTAATCCGGATTGTCGGCTACATCAAGTGAGAAGATGATCAAGGTCGGCGTCAATCCGACAGGCAAGCAGATCACAATTCTGAGACTACAGGGTCGGGGATGCAAAAATCATTTAAGGATTGAGCTGAAAGTGCAAAACGTCAGTTATATAATTTGGATTTTTGAAAATCATCGTCGATGGCAATCTCTTTTAAGGAGAATGCCAAATAACAAAAGAAGTGGTGCTGCTATGCTTAGAGCCAATGTTAAAACATCATGGAATAGCACTGAATCAGTGCCATCAGTATCCTTGACGGCATACGTAGACGACTCAGCGATGCTAATCGGCGATGTGCGACTAGGCGAAAATGTTTATGTCGGACCATTTGTCTCGCTTCGCGCCGACGAGGCTCATCCGATCATCATTGGAGATGAGTGCAACATACAGGACTGTGCAGTCTTCCACGGCCTGATGGGCAGCTCAATTGAGCTTGGACGGCGTGTCTCCATTGCACACGGCGCCGTAATTCACGGTCCCCTGAAGATTGGGGATGATAGCTTCGTTGGCTTCAACTCAGTGATCCATGCTTCAACCATTGGAAAGAAGTGCTTCATTGGGCATGCCGCTGCTGTCATAGGCGTCAAAATCGCCGACGGCAAGTTTGTGCCTCACGGAGCCATTGTAGACACTTCGGAGAAAGCCGAATCACTTGGTGAAGTGCCAGAGAACCTAAGGCACTTCAATGAGGAGGTGGTAAATGTCAATAAAGAGTTTGCCCTGGGGTACAGGTTAAGAGCTAAATCCTGCCTGAGCGAGTAATTCACCTCTTCGGAGAAGAAATATATACATCCCTAGCGTTAAGCCCCAAGTTAGCTTTAGGTGATTGTTAATGGCCAAGATCAAAGCAGGCGTTCTGGGCGCTACTGGAGCAGTTGGACAGCGTTTCATCGAAGGACTGAAGGATCATCCTTGGTTCGAGCTTACTTGTCTTGCCGCATCTGAAAGAAGCGCAGGCAAGAAGTACAGCGAGGCTGCCAAGTGGCGGCTTGAGAGCGAAATGCCCGCAGAGATCAAAGAGATGACCGTAGTAAACGTCGATCCTAGAGAGGTCGATGCAGATATAGTCTTCTCAGCACTTCCTGCAGCAGATGCCCAAACGATTGAGCCTGCATTTGCTGAGGCAGGCTGTGCAGTAGCCAGCAATACAAGCTCCTACCGCATGGTAGAGGATGTGCCTCTTTTGATACCTGAGTGCAATAAAGAGCACATCGATCTGATAAAAGTGCAAAGGGAGAGGCGAGGCTGGGATGGCTATCTCACCACCAACCCAAACTGCACGACTGTCATGTTCACCTTGCCCCTAAAACCGCTCATGAAGTTCGGGATCAAAACTGTGCACGTAGCTTCCATGCAGGCCGTGAGCGGTGCAGGCTATGAAGGAGTTCCTTCGATGGCAATCCTTGGAAACGTCATTCCGTACATTGGGGGTGAGGAGGAGAAGGTAGAGACTGAGCCTCAGAAGATCCTGGGTCGCTTCGATGGCGAGAAGATCGTCAATGCAAACTTTACTGTAAGCGCGAGCTGCCATCGTGTTCCTGTCATGGACGGTCACACGGAAGCTGTCTGGGTTACGATGAGGGACGACCCAACTCCCGAGGAGGTCAGGAAGGCTATGCTGGACTTCGATCCCGGCCTGGGAGATCTGCCAACCTCGCCAAAGAAGGCCCTGATAGTCAAAGATGAGATCGACAGGCCACAGCCGAGGCTTGATCGCGGCAGGGGCAATGGCATGTCCGTGTCAGTTGGGAGGATCAGGTCAGGAATCAGGTTCATCTGCATGGGCCATAACACAATTCGCGGAGCTGCGGGCGCCAGCATTCTCAATGCTGAGTTGCTGGTGAAGAAAGGCTTGCTGTGATGTTGATCGTAGCCTGGGAGACGACTGCTGCCTGCAACCTCTCGTGCAGCTACTGTCGCGCTTCTGCCTCCCCAAATCCCCAGCCCGATGAGCTCAGCACAGCGGAGGCAGTCTCATTCATCGACAGCATCGCCCCCCTGAGGCCGATGCTCATTCTCAGTGGGGGCGAGCCGATGCTTCGCCCTGACATTCTTCTTCTGGCCAGGCATGCAGTATCTCAGGGCCTGCGAGTCTCTTTGGCAACCAATGGGACTTTGATCACTCCAAAATCGGCGAATGAGATAGCTGCTGCGGGAATTTCAAGGGTTAGCATAAGCCTTGATGGCGCCTCGGCAGAGAAGCATGATCTGAATCGTGGTCCAGGGAGCTTTCAAGCAGCCATGCGCGGGGTCGAGTGTCTGCGCGCAAAGGTGGATTTTCAGATCAATTTCACGATCACCAGGAGAAATGAGGCCGATGTGCTCAGGGCCTTCGACCTAGCAGAGGCTGAAGGCGCAAAGGCTCTTCATCTCTTCTTCCTGGTACCCACAGGTCGCGGCCAGCCCGATGATCTGATCTCAGCTGAGAGGCAAGAGGAGCTGCTCCTCCTCATAGATGCGGAGCGAGGGAGGAGGGGCCTGGAGGTCCAGGTCACCTGCGCACCGCAGTTCGCCAGGCTGGCTCAGCCAGGCAGGCACACAGGAGGATGTCTCGCAGGCAGAAGCTTCGCCTTCGTCTCCAGAAGGGGCGAGGTCTACCCGTGCGGCTACCTACCTCTTAGCGTGGGGAGCATCAGGGAAAAAAATTTTATAGAGATATGGAAGAACTCTCCAGTGCTCCTGGCCCTCAGAGAAAGAGATCTCAAGGGAAGGTGTGGTGCCTGTGACTACAGCGGGATGTGCGGTGGGTGCCGGGCCAGGGCCTATGCCAAGACAGGGGATTTCCTGGGACCTGACCCGCTCTGCAACCTTTCGGTGTGACAATGGACGAGATCGATCTCAAGCTCCTGGCTGCTGTGCAGGAGGGCTTGCCTCTGACCTCTCGACCATTTTGTGATCTGGGAGATGCATTTGGTCTTGGCGAGGATGAGGTAATTGTGCGGCTTTCTGCGCTGCAGAAGGAGGGCCTGGTTCGAAGGATTGGTCCTATCCTTGATCTGCGAAAATTCGGCATGGGAGGGATGCTGGCGGCTTTACAGGTGCCTGTAGAAGAGGCAGATGAAGCAGCCCAAGTGGTGAGCGAATATCCCGAAGTCTCACATAACTACTTGAGGCCGAACGAGAGCGGCTATAACCTGTGGTTCACTGTCTCAGCACACGAGGACCGGATACAAGAGATCTTGCAAGAGATCCGCATCCGCACAGGACGCAAGTTACTGGTCCTTCCAACGGGAAAGATATTCAAGATAGGTGTGAAGTTCGATATAATCTGATATTTGTGAGGTGATCGGAAGCCATGGCTAAGATAGTCCTAATGGACTTTTATGCTGACTGGTGCGGACCTTGTAGGATGCAGGGCCCCATCTTTGAGGATCTTGCAAAGGAGTTCGGGGAGAAGGCGGAGTTCAGGAAGGTAAATGTGGACAAGGAAGGGGATTTGGCTGCAGAGAAGGGGATCTTCGTTGTGCCTACGCTCATACTGGAGAAGGATGGCGTGGAACTGAAAAAGTGGATTGGCGTCACCTCTAAAGAAGAGCTCTCAAGGGCCATCGATGAAGCCCTGAGATAGAAGGGGGGCAGGGAGGGAATGGATTGCTTTGAGCCGATAAGGAGGATCAACAGCCGTGGGGGCTGCGCTCCTCATATCTCAATTCGCTTCGATTCCCATCTCTTCTCCATAGACACCAGCCGCTCGCCCAAGTCCTGCATCCAGCCCGATGCTTATCTCATCACTCATGCACACAGCGACCATTTCGGAAGATCGGCAATGCTCTCGCCAAAGGCCATCGCCTCTGTCGAGACTGCGCGTGCCCTGGAGATCCGCTACGGCCGGAGGTATGCTGGACGCACCTTCGCTGTTGGCGAGAGCATCATGGTGGACGGCGTTGAGATCAGGACCCATCCCACAGGTCACGCCATCGGCTCCACTGCCTTCTCATGGAAGACGGAGACGGGCGAGAGCATCCTCGTGACCGGAGATGTCAAAGATTACAGTTCATTGCCTCACTGCGATTTTCTGGTTGCAGAGGCCAACTACGGGGACCCTTATGATCCCTCATGCATCTTTGAGGATGACCTGTCAGGCTTCTCTGAGGCTCTGGAATCTGGGGCAAGCTTCGGTGCATATGCTTTTGGCAAAGCGCAGAGGGCTGTCGCCCTGATGAGGGCCATGGGCTACAGGGATGAGATCGGCATGGATGAGCAAAGCCTGATCCTGACCCGTGAGCTGATGAAGGACGCTGCCGGCCCATTAACGGAGGTGAACGGCGGCAGTACAAATGTGGTCACACCATGGAACCTGCCTCATGTGCGAGGCCACAACAAATACTTTTTGACCGGCAGGAGGGACACGTCCTATCCAACGATTCAATTGAGCGATCATCTGGACTTCCGAGGGCTCATGAGGATGATAGAGCACATCTCGCCAGAGGAGGTTTTGGTCTACCATCCAGAAGGAAAGAGAGCCAACATGATGGCACACTATTTGAATCAATGTGGAATGCAGACGGCATCGCTTGGCTCGATCGGAAAAATCTTTCGCTGACAATTATCTCCCGTATGGTCAGAAGGCCTCTTGGGCTTCCAGCAGGACTGCAGCATAAAGAAAGGCCGCAGGTCTCAGTTCTTCATCCTCTGGCATCCTTTTCAGGCCCAGCATTTTGACCAGAGGCATCGCTTTATCTCGACCAAAGTAGATATCAAATCCCTTCAAACGTAGAAGCTGATGGAAAAGTCGAATCTCCGGTTTGGAGGACTGGAAGATCCTGGCAAGCTCGCTCTTGACCTCTGGATCATTTCGAAGTTTTATGATGAAGTCTCTCATCCTGGCCCGCAGATCGACATCGGAAGGGCACTGAGCAAATGTGCTGAATCTACGCGTCTCCTCGCAGAGGAGCAGATTCATCTTGGAGAGGTAATAGGCAGCGCTGCACACCTGCGGCTTTACAGGGTGAATCTCGCAGCCAGGAAGATCGGGGTTGTAAAATGGGCAGGAGCCGTCCCTCTCCTTGCGCACCATCCTGGCATTTCCAACCACACTGCGCGCCAGCTCATGAGGTCTTGTATACTTCATCATGAACCTCTTAAGGCTTATGCCCAAGTAGCCGGCAATCGTGCGGCAATCCTCAAAGGATATCGCTATGGTCCTCTCCTCATTGCAGCACCGACCGCACCGCTGACATGTAGCAGAGAGGTGCAAGGCTGCATTTCCTGAGAAGTACGGCTCGAACTCCTCCGATATCAGGTCGTTCATCTCCTCGGCTACATCTTCTGGATGCGTCAATCCCGCTTCAGGCACGATCTTCTGCAGATCTCGCAGGGTCTCCAATCGTCTGCCTATCTCCATCCTCAGCTCTTCGTCCAGAGAAATTCCCCCCAAAAAATTACAAGGGCAACCTTACGGTTCGAGCCACTCCACAGCAATCTCATCATCGAGCTTGATGATCGACGCATATCCACGACGCAGCTCACCCACATTGACGATCTTTGTGCCGCCAATGCAGGCCTCGCCCCGGTCCTCGTGGATGTGGCCGCAAAGCAAGAGATCTGGCTGAAACTCCTCAACGAAGCGGCGCAAGCTGACCGAACCGCTGCGCTCGCCATTGTACAGTGTATCTCGTGCACCTCGCGGCGGCTGGTGGGTTATAATTATCTTGAATTTTTTGTTAGATATCTTTGGAAAAACCTTGGCAAGAGTTTGATAGACCTCCTCATCCTGATGATAGTATCGTGTACCGTCTCCCAACCTCCGAGGGTTTCGTGCCACCATTCCCCCCATGCCCAGAAAACCACAGTTCTCGTGCTCGAAGGTGGAACGATGCAGCATTATGAATCCTGCCTCTCTCCATAGCTTTATTGCAACGTCTTTGTGATCCATATTGCCGGGAACTATCAACACAGGCCTGCCAAGACCTGCCAGGGCGTTGGCAGTTGGCCAGGCGGTCTCCAGGCTGCTGCCGTCGTGAAGATCGCCGCAGAACGCAATTAGATCGGCATCTACGCTCCTGAGAGGCTCGAGCATCTCTGTGCGATCGTGGAGATCTGCCAGCGCTAAGATCTTAAGAGATCTCGTCGTCATTGCCGAGAAACTATATCGATTAACTGATATATTTATGTTCTTCACACTCACCTAAAAGTGCATGGTATTGATATTTTGGAGTGGAGGCCGTCACAGGAATTTTCCGGGATGAATTGCAGTATGAATCCTCTTCAATTCCGAAAGGGTCTCGGACAGCTCAGCAGAGATTCTTTTTCGGGTCTCTGTCCCTGGCTTGATATCAATATCGGGGAGGGCCATAGGCTCGCAGCCCACGACGTTTGAGAACAGCTCCACCCAGTATGGTGGAAGATATTCCGGCAGAGGCTCATCTCTCATGAGATGAAGTACGCTGGCCCAGGCCACGGGAACCACTGCCAGATTGTATCCCCCGCCGCCCAAAGCCATCAGTCTGCCTTCTGCGTATTTGTGTGTCAGCTCAACGATGCGACGCACCATCTGAGTGTAACCAGTAAGGGTGACATTCAGGCTTGTCAGAGGATCTGAATAATGGGTATCTACGCCAAGCTGCGCCACCACCACATCAGGACAGAACCATTCAAAGAGCCTGGGAACCACATATTCGAAGGCACGCAGATAGTCCTCGTCGGCTGCGTACATTGGCATGGGGATGTTAACTGCATAGCCCAGTCCCTGCCCTGCACCTGCCTCGTCCACGAACCCCGTTCCTGGGAAAAGATACTTTCCAGATTCGTGAATCGAGAATGTAAGAACATCCTGGTCTTCGTAGAAGATCTGCTGCACTCCGTCGCCATGGTGACCGTCTATGTCCAGGTAAAGGATGCAAGAGAACTTCTTTTTGAGAAAGCTTATCGCCAGAGCAACATCATTGAATACGCAAAAGCCGGCGGCTTGGGTCGGAAAAGCATGATGAAGGCCGCCGCCAAGGTTGAATGTGCTGCAATCCTCCACCAGCATCCGCTTAGCAGCGTCGATGCTTCCTCCTGCCATGTAGCGCGATGCATCGAATATGCCCGGGAAGACTGGCGTATCATCGCTTCCCAGCCCAAAGGCCATGTCAGGCTCCTCTAGCCTCACAGATTCGATGTACTCCAGCGTATGGACTTGATGGAGATCCTCCTCGCTGGCGGGCCCTGGCCTGATCAGCTCTGTTTGGCAGTCGAGCAATCCCATATCCTCTATCAGCTTATATGCCAGCGTGAGCCTTATCGGATTCAAAGGATGCTCAGGCCCAAAGTTATAGCTTCGGAAGTGATCTGTGTAATAGAGGTAGATCATTTGTATCCTTTCTCTACCAGCCCCTCGCTCCAGTAGTTATCGCACCTCTTGCAGTAGTAGATGGTCTCTACCACGATCTTCTTCCAGCAATCTGCATCAAGGGCCCGCCGAAGCTCCTTATGCTCGCACTCATTGCCGCATTTGGGACAGAAGGGCACGAAGTGCTCAAGAACTGCCAGGTCCTCATCCACCATCATTATTCCTCATATTTTTATGAGGCATGACATGGCAAAAAAAGCTGTCGCTAAAATGGCCAGATCCCCGCAGCTGCACACCCCATCAGAAACCCCAGAATGACCCCCGAGTTAAGAAATGGAAGTCCTGCCTGGGGCTTGCCTCGGGATGTGGTCATGAGGAATAAAAATCCAAGATATGTTCCCAACATTGCTCCGAATGCAGGAAGATTGATGCCGAAGTATCCCGGGGCCGGGAGCGACCAATTGGCAGAGATCACAAGTATTGTGGGAATTATGGCATCGCCAAGGCCCAGGAAATATGCGCCCCTCTTCTCACCATCCTTTGAGATCGAAATGCGATCTTCGCGAAAGCTGTATTGGCTGCTCCTGGGAACTACGAAGAGCAAAGGGGCCTTTATATTTATCACGCCCTCCGCCAGAGAGATCATGTGGCGGGTCTTGTAGACAGAGATGGCATCGTAGACCGCCAGTACCAGCAATAGTATCAGAGCAGGAAGCGTGGTCATGCTCACACCGAAGAGCGAGCTGATGCCTGCACAGACCAGGATGCCGAAGGCGTCAATGACATACCACTCAGGATAGTAGCGCATCAAGATCATTACTGCTAGAGTTGGCACAAGCGCCATCAAAGGAGACATGAAGGCCTCAAGGACATAATAAATGCTGGCGGCAATTGACACAAGTATGAAGCCGCTTATGATCCAGCTCTGCTTGAGCCTTATGGCAATGAGAAGAAGAGCTGTGAAGGCCAGGATGATTAGCACATAGATTATGGGATTTGATGTCGATGTCGGGTCCTCAAAGACTCTGTTGCCGCTGGCCAAGATGGCAGGGGTGATGGCCAGTGCGAGGATCTGAACTGCCATCACGAATAGAAGCATGATGACCACAGGGATCTGGACTCTCGAGCTTTCTGACATAATTTTTAGGCGCTCATTCGCATTTGGATCTTTCTTGCAGCAGCTCCAGATAAGAGCTGCGAATCGATTCGCCCAGGCCCAACCTGTTCAAAAGGGAGAGAACCCGCCTCTTTTGGGCCGCCCAATCATCATCTTCACCTCGGGCCTCGACCTCCAGAAAGGAGCCCAAACCTTCCACTTCATCGATGGCAAAGACCACATCATCGAGGCGATACTTGGTCCTGCGCTTCTTGACCGTACCTGAGAGCACAAAGCCCAAGGACTCCAGGATCTGCTGCATCTTGAGAGGGTCGTCGATCACCGCTGTCAATTCCAGGCGCGACTTTGTCTCGCTGTCAAGCTTTGGGCCCTTGTAGGTCAGGCGCGCCCCATCCTCTTTGATTCTGATGCGCAAAGCCTCATCTGTTTCCTTGAAGTCTCTTTGTGGAGAATTGAAATAGAGGTCATGATGCTCCTCTGTGCCCATAGGGACTGCTCCCAGGGCCAATATCGCCTCTTTTGTATCTTCTCGGGCGCGTGCCTTGACCTCAACCTCGATCATTTTCGTACCAGCACAGTTGTATCGCCGACCCCAAGGACGTCGACCGCCTCACCGGCTGAGAGGGTCTCCACAACCAGCTCCACTGCAGCAGGTGGCAGATCGATTGCCTCGCCGTCCACATCGACCTTGATGCATCCGGAGGCTTTCTGCCGGGCAACCTCTGCAACATCCATGGAATTCAGGATTTTTATGATCTTTCGACTCTTATCCTTGAACATAGGGCCGAGGATCTTCATCTGGGGCTTCACAGCAACAGGCTTCATCTCTACCTCAGGCTTCCCGATCCTGCTCTCCACGGGGGAGTTGGCAACGCCCCGCAGATCGACTGTCTCCAATCCCAGGTCCGAGTACACCACTATTCCCGGCAGAGGTGAGTTCAGAGCCATTCCTTTCTCTGATTTATAGCGGCGAAGAGCAGCCGCAATCTCCTTGACTGCCAGTCCTGCGGGATCTGCCGCCACTCCCAGCGGCTTTGGCCAGCTCTGCACATGAACGCTCTCGCCCGTCAGTGAGTGGTAGATCTCCTCGGACAGAAATGGCATGATGGGAGCCATGAGGCGGCTCAATGTCTCAATGGCTGTGTAAAGCGTATTTTGAGCTGCCCTCTTCTCAGCACAGTCAGGTCCATAGAGCCGGGCCTTTATCAGCTCGATGTAATTGTCTGCCAGCGTCTCCCAGGCGAAGGCCCTGATCGCTTTGATTGTCTCGTCGAACTGGAAATTGTCCATGAAGTTCGTGGCTGCTAAAACAAGCCGATCAAGCTCTCCAAGGAGCCACCTGTCCACCTGCCCTGGCCTGCCGTCTGTTTTGGCCATAAATGGGCGGGCGAAGCGAAAGATCGACCAGAGCTTCTGCTGGAAACGGCTTGCTGCTGTGATCTCTTTCCACTGGAACATTATGTCGTTTCCGGGGCTACCGCCCATGGCTGCCCACTGCCTCAGAGCATCTGCGCCATTTGTCTCGAAGACCTCTTCGGGGCGGATGAAGTTGTTCAGGGACTTGGACATCTTGTGCCCATCCTCGCCAAGGGCCATGCCGTTGATGAGGATCGCATCCCATGGCTTGATGCCCAAAAGCGACTTGCAGCGCAAAATTGTGTAAAATGCCCATGTACGAATGATGTCGTGCCCCTGCGGTCGGAGCTGCGTGGGCATGCGCAGATCCTTCCTGTCAGGCCAGCCCGCAACCGCGAGTGCTGAGATGGAGCTGTCCATCCATGTATCCAGGACATCCTTCTCGGGAACGAATTCTTCGCAGCCACACTTGCACTTCACAGGTGGCTTCGTTTGGGTGGGGTCCAGGGGGAGCCACTCCTCTTTCGCCACCAGCACCTCTCCGCAGCTCTTGCAGTACCAGACAGGTATGGGTGTGGCGAAGATCCTCTGCCTGGAGATGCACCAGTCCCACTCCACAGAGTCCGCCCAGTTCTTGAGGCGGACCTGCATGTGAGGCGGTATCCACAAAATCTCATCTGCTGTCTTTCGGACCTCCTCCGGGTCGATCTTCACGAACCACTGCCGCTCGGACAGGATCTCGATGGGCGTCTTGCACCTCCAGCAGAGCCCCACGTTCTGCTCCAGAGGCTCCTGCCGAAAGATTATCTCCCGGTCTTTCATATCCTGGATGATCTTCTTCTTTGTCTCATCCACTGATAGGCCTGAATACGGGCCAGCTATCTTGGTCAGAAGGCCATTGCGGTCTATGGCCTGGCGCAATGGCAGATGATGCTCCATCCACCAACGCACATCCTGTTTGTCTCCGAATGTGCAGATCATCACGACGCCCGTGCCGAACTTGGTGTCCACAACTGGGTCTGCCAGAACAGGAACATCATACTCGAAGAGCGGGACTCGCACTGTCTTGCCGATGTATTTGCGGTAGCGTTCATCCTCAGGGTTCACGGCAACTGCCACGCAGGCCGCCAAAAGCTCGGGCCTGGTGGTGGCGATCTCCACAAAGCCCTCATCAGCAGGAAAACGCATGTAATTAAGGGTCGTTGTGCGGGAGTCGTACTCCACCTCGGCAAAGGCTATTGCAGTCCCGCAGCGCGGACACCAGTTGACTGGGTGATCCTCGCGATAGATCTGGCCATTCCGGTACATCTGCACAAAAGAGCGTTGCGTCTTCACATAGTACTCTGGCTTCATTGTGATGTACTCATTGGACCAGTCGATGGACAGGCCCAATCTGTCCATGGACTTGTGGAAGCGTTCGATGGCCTCCTCAGTCAGCTTCTCACAGAGCCTCCGGAACTCCTCTCTCGGAACCTGATTCTTGGTGATGTGATAAATCTCCTCCACCTTAACCTCGGTCGGCAGGCCGTGGCAGTCCCATCCCTGGGGAAACATCACATTGTAGCCTCGCATGCGCTTGTAGCGCGCAACAAAATCGATGTAGCACCAGTTTAGGGCATTGCCGATGTGGAAATTTCCAGTGGGATAGGGCGGAGGGGTGTCGATGATGTACTGCGGCTTTTTTGACTCCCAGTCGAAATAGTAGACGGAATCGTCCCAGCTCGCCACCCATTTCTCTTCCACTTGCTTGAAGTTGTACTCCTTGGAGACCTCGCTCATCAGAAAGCTCCCTGCGATTGGCTGCTTTGGGAGTGGAACACAATGTTAATAGGATTATCGGTGAATGGCTATCCTCGATGGAGCTGCTCATCTATCACACAGATCAGTGCGATCCCCGGAAATGCTCAGGCAGAAAGCTGGCCCGCTTCGGATTGGCGCGCCTCACAAAGCATAAAAATCAGTTAAAGCCTTTCGTGGTCCTCAGCCCCTTCTCGGAAAAAGCGTTATCGCCTGAGGACAGAGGAGCTAGAGGCCTGGCAGCGTTGGACTGCAGCTGGGCCCATGCCGAGGAGATCTTCTCAAGCATCAGGCTTCAGGATAGAGCACTGCCATTCCTGGTTGCGGCCAACCCCGTGAACTATGGAAAGCCCTTCAAGCTCTCCACTGTGGAGGCCCTGGCAGCAGGATTGGTCATCCTCGGTGAGCAGGAGCAAGCCCAGGAGATCCTCTCTAAATTCAAGTGGGGACACGTCTTTTTGGAGCTTAACCATGAGCCCTTGCAAGAATATGCTGCAGCAAAAAATTCCACTGAGGTCGTAAAGATCCAGATGTCGTATATGTCGGAACAAATATAAGCTGTGCTTGCCTATATTTTAAGGGTGATGCGATGACAGGGCTTATCCCAGCAG